>JBGPDC010000037.1:0-33962 GCA_041482115.1 Terriglobia bacterium
CCACGCCGATCTTCGCGATCAGCGCCAGGATGATGTCCTTGGCGCTCACGCCGGGCCGCAGCGCGCCCTCGATGCGGACCTCGAAGGTCTGAGGCTTGGTCTGCAGCAGGCACTGCTCGGCGAGCACGTGCTCTACCTCCGTCGTGCCGATGCCGAAGGCCAGGGCCCCGAGCGCGCCGTGCGTGGAGGTGTGGCTATCCCCGCACACGATGGTCATGCCGGGTTGCGTGGCCCCCAGCTCCGGACCAATGATGTGAACGATCCCCTGCTCGGCGCTCTTCATGGTAAAGAGCGGTATCCCGAACTCCCGGCAGTTGGTCTCGAGCTGCGCCACCTGCTTGGCCGCGATCGGATCGACGATCGGCAGCGTGCGGTCGGTGGTCGGGATGCTGTGGTCCATGGTGGCCAGCGTCTGGGCCGGACGCCGCACCTTCAAACCCTTCTCCCGCAGCCCCTGGAAGGCCTGGGGCGAGGTGACTTCGTGCACCAGGTGCAGGTCGATATAGAGCACCGCCGGGCAGCCGGCCTCTTCGGTCACGACGTGCGAATCCCAGATCTTTTCAAAAAGTGTGCGAGGCTGTGGAGAAGACATCGCTTCATTTTAACATTCGCCCGCTCATGGACTCCGGCCCGCGCCATCCCGCCGTTCCCCGCCTGCTGCTGGTAGCGGCGGCGCTGCTCTTTTCAACGGGCGGAGCGGTCATCAAGGCCATTGCGCTCGGTCCGTGGGCGGTGGCGAGCCTCCGCGCCGGGGTGGCGGCCGTGGCGCTCGCAGTCCTGGTGCCCGAGAAGCGGCATCGCTGGAGCTGGCGGGTATGGCCGGTGGGAGCCGCCTACGCCGCGATGCTGGCGCTGTTCGTGCTCGCGAACAAGCTCACTACCGCCGCCAACGCGATTTTCCTGCAATCCACCGCGCCTCTCTACCTGCTGCTGCTCGGTCCGTGGCTGCTGCGGGAGCGGCTGGCGCGCCGCGACTGGTTCTTCGCCGCGGCGGTGGCGGCTGGCATGGGCGTACTGTTCCTGGGCACCGAAACCGTGGCCGCCACCGCCCCGGATCCCGCGCGTGGCAACATGCTGGCCGTGGCAAATGGAATCTGCTGGGCCTTGACCCTGACCGGCTTCCGCTGGCTCAGCCGGTCTCCGCAGGGTGGCTCGCCCGCCTCGGCGGCCGTGGCCGGCAACCTGATCGCGTTCGTGGTCTGCCTGCCCCTGGCTCTGCCCCTCGGACCCGTGTCCACCCACGATGTGCTGGCACTGGTCTACCTCGGCGTGGTACAGATCGGCCTGGCTTACGCCTGCCTCACCCGCGCCGTCCGCCACGTACCGGCGTTTGAGACCTCGGCGCTGCTCCTGATCGAGCCCATCCTCAATCCGGTGTGGGCCTGGGCGCTGCACGGCGAGCGGCCGAGTGGACACGCGGCCGTGGGCGGCGCAATTATTTTAGTGGCAATTCTGGCGCATACCTGGCAGGGGCGTCCCAGGACTGCGAAAGCTTCATCTCCGGAGTTGGTCTGATAGGGGTCGGCCCTCGTCTGAAGCGGACCGGGTCACACGGTCAATCCGTCGCAGGTCACGTTCAGACATACCGGGGTTGATTTGGGGCTGTTGTGGCGCGGCCGCTATGGCCGTTCACAAGCTTTTCGCATCTTTATCTCCCACCGGCTCAGCATCTTCGGTGCCGCGATGGGCCTTTTCGCTTGACCTCGACTTTACACTGGTAATAGGGGGTGGTGAGGATAGAGGGGTGGTGAGGAATGTCCAGCCTCAAGATGCAACAGAATGCGACATTTTCAACACTTTTTTTCGCAGGCCACGCTCCCGCAGCCATCGAGCAACTGAGTTCGCATCTGGCATGCCTCCAGCACACCTTATGCACAGCGCGCGTGCTAACCTCCGCCTGATGGACCTCTCGACCTTCAGTTTCCCGACCACCGTGCTGTTCGGCGTCGGTGCCGTCGCTCGCCTGCCCGAGGAGTTCGCCGCACGCGGCGTGCGCCGTCCGCTGCTAGTCACCGACCGCGGCCTCGCCCCGACCGCGGTCTTCGCACGCGTGGCCGCTCTTGCTCCCGGTGCGCCCGTCTTCTCTGCGGTGGACCCTAACCCCACGGAGCGCAACGTCCTCGCCGGACTGGAAGTCTATCGCCACCATGCGTGTGACGGCGTTGTCGGCGTCGGCGGCGGCTCGGCTCTCGATGCTGCGAAGGCCATTCGTCTGAAGGCCACTCACCACCTGCCCCTCGCCGATTATGACGATCTCCTCGACGGCGGACGCCTCATCACCGCCGACCTGCCGCCTTTCATCGCCATCCCCACCACCGCCGGCACCGGCTCCGAAGTGGGCCGCTCGTCCGTCATCACGATCGAGAGGACCAACCGCAAGACCGTCATCTTCAGCCCTCCGCTGATCCCGAGCGTCGCCATCGCCGACCCTGAGCTGACCCTGGACATGCCTCGCGCCATCACTGCCGGCACCGGCATGGATGCCCTCACCCACAACGTCGAGGCCTATCTCTCGAGGGGCTTCCACCCCATCTGCGACGCAATCGCCCTGGGCGGCGCGAAGCTCGTCTGCGAACACCTGCCGCGCGTCCTCGCCAACCCGCGCGATGTCGAATCCCGCGGCTACATGATGATCGCCGCCATGATGGGCGCCATCGCCTTCCAGAAGGGACTCGGCGCCACCCACTCGCTCGCTCACCCGCTTTCTTCCGAGGCGGGCATGCACCACGGCACCGCGAACGCCGTTCTGCTCCCCTGGGTTCTGGAGTTCAACCGGCACACCGTTCTCCCGCGCTTGAACGACCTGGCGGCGATTTTCGGCGGCGACCCGGCCGACAAGGTCCGCGAGTTAAACCGCCGGGCCGGCCTCGCCCCGCGCCTGCGCGACTACGGCATCACCGAGGCCGCCCTGCCCGCGCTCGCCGACAAGGCCTTCGAAGACGGCTGCCACCAGCTCAACCCGCGCCGCTGCACCCGCGACGACCTGCTGTCGCTCTACGAACAAGCCCTCTAGACGAGCAGCCCAAAGGCCGCTTGCCGACGCACGGTTCCGTAACCGTTTCCGATCAACGAACACTGCCTCACCCACGCACACTGCTCCCACCCACGAACGCCCGTAAACCGAGCCGCGACCGCAGGGAGCGGTCAGCCCCAAGCTACAATGTGGTCATGCGCCGGCTCGCAGTTCTGGGGCTGCTCTTCGCGCTCGCGGCCTCCACCGCGCCCCGCCGGGTCCTCTTCGTCACCTACTCCGCCGGCTTCCGGCACGACAGCATTACCGCCGCCCGCGCGGCGATGGACACCATCACGGCCCAGTCCGGCGGCGCGCTCGAAATCGTTGCCACCGAGGACCTCTCGCTCCTCTCGGCCGAGGGTCTCGCCAACTTCGACGTGGTCTTCTTCTTCACCAGCGGCGAGCTGCCCCTCACCGACCGCCAGAAGCAGGACTTCCTCGCCTTCGTCCGCGACGGCAAGGGTTTCGGCGGCGCTCACAGCGCCACCGACAGCAACTACGCCTGGCCCGAATACGGCGACCTCATCGGGGGATACTTCGACGGCCACCCCTGGGCGCAACCGGTCTCCGTCGATGTCGAGGACCCCGGCCATCCGGCCACCCAGGCCCTCGTCCCGTCCTTTCGCCTGCTCGAAGAGATTTACCAGTTCCGCAACTTCTCGCGCGATCGCGTCCGGGTGCTGCTCACGCTCGACACTGGCACGGTCAACCTGAGCGCCCCCGGCGTGAACCGTACCGACGGCGACTTCGCCCTCGCCTGGTGCCGTAACTACGGCCGCGGCCGCGTCTTTTATACCGCCTTCGGACACTTCGACGACACTTGGCGCGACCCGCGCATTCAGACGATGCTTCGCAACGCGCTGTTGTGGCTCGCCGGCGACCTCCCGGGCGACGCCACGCCCCGCAGCGCGTTGCCGTCCGTATCATCCGGGGGCGTGGTCAACGCGGCCAGCTTCGCACCGGCGCCCCAGAACTTCGTCGCCCCCGGATCGCTCGTCTCGATCTTCGGCTCGCAGCTCACCAGCGGCTCTTCCCTGGCCGCGGCCACGCTCCCCCTGCCGGTCAAGCTGGCCGGCGCCTCCGTACTCGTCAACGGCTCGCCGATCCCGTTGCTCTATGTATCTCCAGGACAGATCAACGCCCAGCTCCCCTTCGATCTCCCGCCTGGGGAGCCGGCCACGTTGCAGGTATCAAGCGCCACGAGCCTCAGCCGCGCCGAACCCCTCCTCGTCGAAACATCCGCCTCAGGCGTCTTCGCGATCCTCGCCACCGGCCGCCGGCCCGGCGACACCATCTCGATCTTCGCCACCGGACTCGGCGCGGTCTCTCCACCTCTTCCGGCCGGGATGGCTGCCCCCCTCAGCCCGCTCTCGCGAACCCTCGCCGTCTCGATCGCCGGCCAATCCGCCTTCGTACGTTTCTCCGGCCTCGCCCCGCTCTTCGCCGGTCTCTATCAAATCGACGCTGTCATTCCACCGGGGATCGCGTCCGGCCCGGCCGAGGTCGTTATCAAGATGGGGGACCGCCCTTCGAACACCATTTCGTTTACGATAGGCCCGTGACCCCGCATGTTCATCGGACACCTCGCGGTGGGCTTCGCCTCCCAGCGCGTAGCCCCGCGCGCCTCGCTCGGCCTGCTCCTCGCCGCGCCGTTGCTCCCGGACCTCCTCTGGCCCATCTTCCTCTTCACCGGCTGGGAACAGGTGCGCATCGACCCCGGCAATACCGCCTTCACACCCCTCGATTTCGTCAGTTACCCTTACTCGCACAGCCTCGCGGCCGACGCGGTCTGGGCGGCGCTCCTGGCCCTTGCCTACTGGTGGTACAGGCGTGATCGTACGGGCGCCGTCGTCCTCGCCGCGGGCGTGCTCAGTCATTGGATCTGTGACGCCGTGACGCACCGGCCGGATATGCCGCTTTACCCCGGCGGTCCCGTCGTCGGTCTCGGCCTGTGGAACTCGGTGGCCGGCACCATCCTCGTAGAGGCGGTGCTCTTCACCCTGGGGGTCTGGCTCTATGCCACGGCCACGTCAGCGCGTGATCGAGTGGGCCGCTACGCCTTCTGGGGACTGGTGGCGCTGCTCCTGCTGATGTACGCCGCAGCCGCCCAGGGCCAGCCCCCACCCAGCGTGACAGCGCTCGCCGCCGTGGGTCTCGGCGCGTGGCTGTTTCCGCTCTGGGGCTGGTGGCTCGATCATCACCGCGCAGTCGTGACGGTCAGGTCTTAATGCGTGTCACGAAATAAGTGTCTCAGGAGCAGACGTGGCGTGGGCACTCGTGCCTGCCGCCTCGATACTCGTGTCGAGGCTTTCCTCGCCCGCCGACCTGAAGCCCACGCCACAAGTTGCCGGCTGCTCCGCCCTGACATCGTTATTTCAGGACAGGCCCTTAGCGGGCGGGATGGCCGCGAGCACCCGCTCGGGAGTCGGCTTGCCCCGCTCGGCGAACGCGATCCGCCCCTTGAGGTCGATCGCGTAGACCGTCCGCCGCGGCACCAGCCCATCGGCGCCATAGAGGGACGCGACCTTCTTGCCGCTATCCACCAGCAGCGGAAACGGGAAGCCGTGATTGGCGCGAAACTTCGCATGGCTCGCCGCCGACCCGGGATTCACGCCGTACACCACCACGCCGCGCCGCGTGAAGTCCTGCCAATGATCGCGGATCTCGCGAAGCTGGGTGCGGCAGCCCGGCGTCTCGTCCATCGGATAGAACACCAGCACCACGGCCTGCCGTCCGCGATGCTCCGCCAGCCGTACCGCGTGTCCCGTGTCATCGGACAGCGTAAAGTCGGGAGCCTCGCGCCCCAGCGCCAGCAGCGGAGCAAACCAAGAGAACATATTCTATTGCACCATCAGAAAAACTTCGTTGGATTGCCTGCCACCGCTGCTCACACCGAGCGGCTGGCGTCCGGACGGGACCCCAGCCGGCACCTGGATCGTTAGTTGGTAAAGCCCGGCGAAGCCCGGCGCGAGGCCCGCGAACGCCACCGTCGCGTCACGTCCGGCGATGGTCACGCGCGCCTGCTCGACCGTGTTCGAGAGCCGGTTAAGCGGCGCTCCGAGGCCAGTCGCGAGGGGCGGCGAGACGGCCCCGAGGCCGGTCGCGTAGACCTGCAAAAAGTCCCCCGCCTTGGCCGGCCGCTCGCTAGTAAATTTCCCATCACTATTCTGAAGAATCGCCCCGAGCCCGGTGGATGCCGAAAAGAACACGCCCGGCTGCGTGCTGGCCAGCGGCGCCGTGATAGCGGCAGACCGCCCGCCCGGATGCGAAATCACGATGTCCGCCGTCGCCCCAGTCACCTCGAACGGAACCTGCAAGTTGATCTGGGTCGCGGACACATAGATAAGCGAGGCCGGCTGGCCACCTATCGTGACCATCGTGGAGCCGAGCGTCGGGGGCAGCGGCAGGAAAGCGGCTGTGCGAGTCTCCGGCGAAAGCGCCGCGCCGAAAATGCTGACCAGGCTGCCCGCCGCGAGACCCGGGTTCCCAGCCGCCGCGCCCTGGTTGAAGCTCGCCGCATTCACCACCCCGGCGGCCGTAAACACGGGACCATCGAGCGCCGTCGCCGTCACCGCGCCCGAGACCGTCGCTGCCGCGGCGAGTGATCCCGTCAGCGTGTTGACGCTGCCCGCCGAGGCCAGCCGCCACTGGACGCTCGCTTGCCCCTTCGCGTCCGTCACGGCCTGCGCCGGGCTGGCCGTCCCGTCGCCGCTGGCCGCAAAATTCACGGCTACGCCGGCAAAGGGTACGTCGTTCACATCGCTCACCCGCAGCACCACCGGATCGGACAGCGTCCCGCCTCGCGCCCCGCGCTGGGCATCGCCCGAGACGGCCGCGAGACGCAATTGCGTCGCGTCCTCTCGCACCTGCACGGTCGTGCGCGACACCTCAAACCGCGCATCGGACGCGCTCGCCGTCAGCTCCGAAGTGCCCAGCCGCAGTCCGGTCAGGGTGAACGACACCGCCGTCTGCCCGGCCGGAATGCGAACTGACGAGGGCGCGGTCACCAGGCCGCTATCGAACGTCAGCGCCACGTCCAGGCCGGACGCCAGCGCCTGCGCGATGCTCGCCGTCACCGTCACAGGCGACCCTCGCAGCACGCCGCCAGCCGGCCAGGTGGAGAGCCGCAGTTGCCGCACCGGGCTCGTGACGGCCACGGCGCGATTGTCCACGGCCCGTGAGAAGAAGCTCTCCCACTCCGAACGCAGCCGGTCCAGTTGTTGCAAGTCGCCGGACCCCGGGTCGGTGCCTTCCTTTACCACCATCACAAAGGCGTAGTTGAAGCGCTTCTGCGACACCGTCGAATCCGGCACCCGGCGCCCCTCGGCGTCGATGATCATCTGCACCGTCACGTCTTGGCGCACGCCGTTAAACGCCACGCCGGGCTGTGGCGGCCGCGCCGGGAAACCAATGTTCGGACTTCGCACCACAAACGACGTCGGCACCTCGTCCGGGCTGCGCAGCCCCATCAGGTACTGGTCGAAAGCGCTGTAGTGCTCGACGGTGGCGGTGGTCAGGAAATTGCCGGCGCCCATTTCCACGATGCGGTTGCCTTCCATCACGGAGGCGTCGCTGTTGAAAAAAAAGTTCCAATGCGCGTTGTCGCGGCCCAACAACCCCGTGGACACCTGGCCGGTCTGCGGATCTTTGTAGCGCGGATATGCCAGGAAACGATGCCCCGATTCCTGCCCCAGAATCGTGACCCCGGTATTGCGGCTGGCAGCAAACACAGGAATCACCTGGTTGGGGTCGGCTGGATAGTTCGCGAGCGGCCCCATGCTGATCACGCTCTGCAGCCGGAAGGGCGAGCCATACGCCGCCCCGAAATCGAACACCGGCTGGGCCTGCACCAGGCCCCCGATCCCCAGCACCCGGTTCCGCGCATGCAGCAGAAAGGCGAACGCCCCCGGCGGACCCGGCGTGATACCCAGGTTGTTGAAGATCACGATGAAGTCATAGGCGTCGTCGTGGTTGCGATAGAACTTCTGGGTGACCGCCACCAGATCGACGTCGGTCGTCGCCGTGAACACCTCGGCCACGGCGGCCGAGGCCGCCGAAGTCACACCCACGGACAAGTCCGCCGGCTGCGCCTCGCCTTGCAACTGTCCCGGCGCCAGGCCAACAACCCCTTCGGTGGTCGTAATGCTGTTGTAGTGAAACTCGATGCGCCCGTCCGCATAGAGCGCCGCTTGAAACGTCTGACGGGCCGCGCCGCCGATCGACGAGTATTCCGGTACCTGGTCCCAGGTCACCACGGCCCGGTCAGCCGCCGCGAAATACCGCACCACGGCGTTCGGCTGCGTCGGGTCGAGGTCGTCGAACAGCGGGAAAATACGCGGCGGGCCGGAGATCGCGCGGGCCAGGTTGCGGTCAGTGATCGCCGTGTCCGCCGCGGTGAACGTGAGATCGCCGTCGGAGTTGATGTACACCGAGTCGTAGGTCTTGCCGTAGAACGGAAAGGTGAACGGCAGCCGGACCAGGCGCGCGTCGTCATCCCCCAGCCCCGCGAGCGGCGCGCCATTGGCGGCAGCTGCCGTGTCATACTGCAGCGCGATCGCCGCTTCCGTATATTGCGACGCCGTCGTGCCGCCTGGCGACCACCGCACCGTAAGCCCGTTCAGGTCAAACCGGTTCGGCCGCAGCACCACGCCCTCGGAATCGTCTACGATAGCGAGGTTGCCGATGTCCGCGCGGCTGGCGGCGGGCGTCGCCGTCGAGAGCGCCGCGCTCGACACCCGAGCGCGTGCCTGCCGCCGCAGAAAGAGGGCATTGAGAGTGCCGCCCGGCTCTGTGCCGCAGTGATACTCACCGGGCTGAAACGCTCCAGCGCCCCAGGCCGCCGGTGGGAGAAGCAGGGCAACAAGTAATGAAAAGACTGCGGCGAGGGATTTCTGCAAGAATGGCACCTGACCCAGGGCAGAACTTCGATTCTAGCATCGGTGCATCGACCGCCCGGTCGCCGGGCGTGGGATTAACAACATGAAACTGGTTCGTGTGAAAGTTGACATTGGCGGGACGGCCGGCGACGAGGCCTGGACCGGGCTGCGTCACTTTGAAGAGATAGAGCCGCGCGAGGAAGTCTTCCGCCTCTTCTGTGGGCACAAGCCCGGCGAGCTGCACGAGCTGGGGGAGTGGGGCGAGGCGACCCTGAAGTTCGAGGACTTCATCGCCGAATACGCCGTCGCCCACTACCTCAAGCAGCCCGGCGTAATCGACGCCGATGTAGAGTTGGAGCAGTAGCCGCTCACCGGAAAACGCCGGTATGACCGAGCGAGTAGCGGCCCGGCTGCGGATAGACGCACAGCCCGTGCGGTCCTCGTCCTACCTTGATGCGGGCCAGCAACGTCCCGTCGGTAGTGCGGATCGCGTAGACCTCCCGATGATAGCGCCCGGCCAGCCACAGCACCGTCCCATCGGCCGAGACTCCCCCCATATCCGGGCTGCCGCCCCCCGGCAGTTCCCACTTTTGTACGACCTTGCGCGTGGCGAAATCCAAAACTGAGATGCTGCCTTCGCCGCGGTTGGACACATATAGGACGCGGGAATCGCGGCTGGCATAGAGCCCGTGCGTCCCTTTTCCGGTAGGCAGGAATCCCGCCACCGTGAAGGACTCGCCCTCCACCAGGTAAACACCCCCGGCATGCATGTCGGCGATGTAGAAGATCTGCCCGTCGGGCGAGACCTTGACGTCCTGCGGCATACCGCCCTGCGGCAAAGGTAGTGTGCCAATCACCTGGCGAGACTCCACGTCGACCTTGATCAACAGCGCCGAAAACTCACAACTGGCGATAAGAAACCGTCCGTCTGCCGAGAAGTCCATGTGATCCACGCCCCGGCAGGGCACCGGCACCGATTGGACCAGCTTCATCGTGGCGGCATCGCGAAAGTCCAGCCGCCGCAGCCGTTCCGCCACCACGATGGCAAACTTGCCATCCGGGGTGAAGTAGAGGTTGTAGGGGTCCTCCACGCGGACCGTTTGCCCTTTCTTGCCCGTCGCGGGATCGATCCTGGTCAGCGTATTGTTCAGGTCGTTCAGGACCCACAGCGTCTTGAGGTCATACGACGGGGTTACATGCTGCGGCTGCCTACCCACCCGGAAGTGATCGACGATCTTGTAAGTCTCGGGATCGATCACGTCGACCGTGTTGCTCCCACTGTTCGGGACGTATACCCGCCGCGGGAAGTCCCGCACGACGGGGCTGAGTTGCCCCGGGCGGGTTTCCGAGTAAATGTCGTTGGCATCGAGAACCGGTGGCATGCCGGGCAGCGGCTCTCGCGCCGAACCTCCGGCAGCCATGCAGAGCAGGCCCACCACGATCGTGACCGCGCGCGTGCTCAAGGCCGCCTCACGCGATTGGCTCAAACTTCCCGATCTCGCTCTCACGACTGGTGAACTCCTCGCACTGCGCATCCAGGGCCTCGAACTCTTCGGCAAACTGGCGGCGAAATGCCTGCCAGGCATCGTAGGACTCCCAATAATCCATAGTAACGAAGCGCTGCGGGTTCGAGCGGTCACGATGCAACTCGGTTCGAAGGTACCCGGGCGCGCGCCGGAACAGTTGAACCCAGTTTCCCTCGGGGCCGTAGAAGCGCTCAAACGTGCTGGCTTGATCGGGAGGCACCAGGTACTCCCAGATGTACAGGTAGCCCGGCTTCACGCTCCCACCAGCACCAACTGAATCTCCCGCGGACCGTGCACCCCTAGCGTCAGGATCTGCTCAATGTCCGCCGTGCGGCTAGGGCCGCCGATGAACACCATCGAGCTGGACACCGCCCCCGGGTCCGGCAGCACGGTAAACAGTTCGTCGAGGCCCGTCAGGACGCGGTCCACAGAGAGGACCGTCAGGTGTACCGGAGGCAGCAGCGACACCAGGCGCGCTTCCTGAGTCGAGGCCAGCACCACGAGCGCCCCGGTATCGGCCATGGCGTACTCAGCCGTCGTAATACCTATGTCGGCCACGGCGCAGGCCTGCCGCACCTGGTCCGGCCCGCCGCCCGCCACCTGCACGTCCGGCAGGCTCAGGATGCCCAGCTCGTCGAGCAGCCTGGCAGGCGAGGCGATGGCTCGCTTCCCGGACACCTGCTCGGCCACGCAGTCCCGCGCCTCCGCGTGGGAGCCCGCCCGCCGGGACTTCCCTGCAAACCGCGCGAGCAGCATCGCCACGCGCTCCTCGAGCGCCATCACGGGCAAGCGCAAGCGGGGCTCGGGCGCGAGGGCCGGCGGCTGGTCCGCGCTGCGGCCGAGTCCCGTGCGGATCTTGTGCAGAATATGCTCGCGTTCCGGCATGGGCGACTCAGTGCATTATTTCGTAAACGAGCTCACGTGTTCCAGGCCCACTTGCTGGCGCGCGCGGCGCTGTAACCGAGCCGCGACCGTGAGGGAGCGGTCCTCCCCGGATACTTTAGCGAACTTCTGAAACCGCATACTCAGTTACGCGGGCGCCGCTCGCGCCAGAGCTGCCGGAAGCTCTTGGCGGCGGGCGGTGGAAAGTCGCGGGTGTCGGTCCAGGCCTTCAGCGGTCCGGGCAGCCGGCGGATCCAGGCCCCCTCGCCGTCCGCAGGTAGCATCGCCTGCGCCGCCAGGCCCGCCAGTTCAAAGAGCCACGGCCGCTGCATGACCCAAGCCCACGCGAAGAAGCCCAGCCTCTCGAGGTTCCAGGGGTGCTCGCGGGCTTCGGCCTTTTTCACATCCTGGCGCAGGTCCAGCAGGATCTTCGGAATGTCGATCTTGACCGGGCAGACCTCCGCGCACGCCCCGCACAGGCTCGAGGCGAACGGCAGCGTCGGCTCGTGCCCGAGCCCCAGCGCCTGCGGCGTCAGGATCGCTCCGATCGGCCCCGCATACACTCCGGGATAACTGTACCCGCCGATCTTGCGATAGACCGGACACGTGTTCAGACAGGCCCCGCAGCGGATGCAGTAGAGCGTTTGCCGCTTCTCGCGGTCGGCCAGGATCTTCGTGCGGCCGTTGTCGAGCAGCACCAGGTAGAAGGTGTCTGGGCCATCCAGTTCTCCAGGCCGCCGCGGGCCGCTCAAGAACGACGTATAGCTCGTCAGCGCCTGGCCCGTAGCGCTGCGCCCCAGCAGCTTCAGGAACACCGCCAGGTCCGCGGCCCTGGGAATCACTTTCTCGATTCCCGCCAGCGCCACGTGAACGCGCGGCGCGGAAGTCGTGAGCCGCGCGTTACCCTCGTTCTCGACAATCACCACCGCGCCGCTCTCGGCGATCAGGAAATTCGCCCCGCTGATGCCGAGCCCGGCCTCCAGGAATTTCTTCCGCAGCACCGTCCGCGCGATCGCCGTCTGCTTCGGAATTTCCTCCTCCCGCTCGATACCCAATTTCTTGGTGAGCAGGTCGGCCACCTGGTATCGCGTCTTGTGCATGGCCGGCGCCACGATGTGGAAGGGCTTCTCGCCCGCAAGCTGGACGATGAACTCGCCGAGGTCCGTCTCAACCGTCTCGACGCCCTCGTGCTCGAGCGCCTCGTTCAGCTCGATCTCCTCCGAAGTCATCGATTTCGATTTCACCGCCAGCTTGATGCCGTGCTCCCGCACGAGCCGGGCAAAAAAGTCGTGGACCTCGCCCCCATCGCGGCACCACGCCACCTGGCCACCGCGCTCCTCAACCTTCGCCGTCAATTGCAGCAGGTAATGATCGAGGTTCTCGATCGTATGCCGCTTGATAAGGTTGGCCTGGGTCCGCAGCTCCTGGTAGTCGGGCAGTTGCGCAGCGCCGACGGTTTCGACGCGCTTGCCCATGAGGCGTCCGGTGGCGGCGTAGAGCGCCTGTTGCAGGCGCTCGTCCAGCAACGCCTCGTGGATCCGTTCCTGAAAGGCCGCCGGCATCGCCTCAGGTTCCCGCCAGGATCTCGGCCAGGTGCTTGGTGCGCACCGCGAGCCCCGCGCGGCTCAGCCCGCCCTGGATCTGCATCAGACAGCTCGGGTCCGCCGAAATCACTGTATCCGCCCCCGTGCGGCGAATCGATTCGATCTTCGTACCGACCATCGCGCCCGAGACCTCGCCGAACTTCACGGAAAACGTGCCGCCGAAGCCGCAGCACTCCTCGCACGCGTCCATTTCGCGGAGCTCGAGCCCGCGCACCGCACGCAGCAGCCGCCGCGGTCCCTCCTTCACCTGCAGTTCCCGCAGCGAGTGGCAGGAATCGTGGTACGTCACCACGCCCTCCCAGCGCGCCCCGACGTCCTCGCAACCGGCAACCTTGGTCAGAAACTCCGAGAACTCGTACACGCGCGGCCCGAGGGCACGGCTCTCGGCGAGGCGCACAGGGTCTTTGTGAAACAGCTCGGCGTAATGGCACCGCACCATCGCGGTACACGATCCCGACGGGCTGACGATGTATTCAGCGCCGCGGAAGGCGTCGAGAAAGTGGCGCGCCACCAGGCGAGCCTCGCCTCGGAAGCCGCTATTGAACGCCGGCTGGCCGCAGCACGTTTGCGCTGCGGGGAAACCCACCTGGTAGCCGAGCCGTTCCAGCACCTCCGCCATAGAGAGCCCAATCTGCGGAAAGAGCTGATCGACGAGGCAGGTGACGAACAACGCAACCCTGGTGGGCATCGGTGGACTCGGTTATTCTAACATCTGGTTCCCGATGCACGACGCGATCATCATCGGCGCCGGACACAACGGCCTCGTCACCGCCGCCTATCTCGCGCGCGCCGGCCTGCGTGTCCTCGTGCTCGAGAACCGCCCCCTGGTCGGCGGCGCTTGTGTGACCGAAGAGCTTTGGCCCGGCTTCCGCGTCTCGACCGCGGCCTACCTCTCCTCCCTGCTCCAGGAGCGCGTCGTCCGCGAGCTCGAGCTCGCGCGCTTCGGCTATGCTGTCGATCCCAAAGATCCGGCCTTCTTCTCGCCCTTCCCCGACGGCCGTCACCTCTTCATGTGGCAGGACCGCCAGAAGACGTTGGCCGAGATCAAAAAGTTCTCGCACCGCGACTCGCTGCGCTACCCGGCCTATGAGGAGCACCTCGAGCGCTTGGCGCAATTCATCGAGCCGCTGTTGCTGACCACGCCCCCCAAGCTGCCGCCCACCTCGCCCGGCGACTGGGTCGAATACCTGCAACTCGTGGGACGCCTGCGCGGCCTCACCGCCCGCGACATCGCCGCTCTCGTCCGCATCTTCACCCAGAGCGCGGCCGAGTTCCTGGAGGAGTGGTTTGAATCCGACGAGTTGAAGGTCACGCTCGCCACCGACGGCGTCATTGGGGCGAACGGCGGCGTGCGCTCGCCCGGCACGGCCTACGTGCTGCTCCATCACTGTATGGGCGGCGTGGGCGGCGTGCGCGGTCTCTGGGGATTCGTCCGCGGCGGCATGGGCGCCATCAGCGAGGCCCTCGCCGCGAGCGCCCGCAGCCACGGCGTCGAGATCCGGTGCGATTCGAAGGTCGTCCGCATCCTGGTGCGCGAGGGCGCCGCCGGCGGCGTCGTGCTGGCCGGGGGCGAGGAATTCCCCGCCCGCCTCGTCGCGTCGTGCTGCGATCCCCGCCGGACTTTCCTCGATCTCCTCGAGCCCGGCCAGCTCGACGACGAGTTCCTGCAAGCGATCCGCGCCTACCGCTCGGAGGGCACCTCGCTCAAGATGAACCTCGCCCTCGACGGCCTCCCCGATTTCAAGGCTCTGCCCGGCTCCGAGCTCGCCCCGCAGCACCGCACCACCATGCACATCTGTCCCGGCATGGACTACCTCGAGCGCGCCTGGGACGACGCCAAATACGGCCGCCCGTCCCAAGGTCCCCTGATCGAGATGACCATCCCCACCGCCTACGACCCGAGCCTCGCCCCCGCGGGCCAGCACATCATGGGCATCTTCCTCCAGTACGCGCCCTACACGCTCTCGGCCGGCGCCTGGGACGACCTGCGCGACCCCTACGCCGACCACGTCCTCGACCTGATCGAAGAATACGCCCCCAACTTCAAGTCGCTGGTCCGCCACCGCCAGGTGCTCACGCCGCTCGATCTCGAGCGCATCTACGGACTCACCGGCGGCAACATCTTCCACGGCGCGATGAGCCTCGATCAGATGTACGTGCTGCGGCCGGTAGCCGGCTATGCCCGCTACGCGACGCCTATCAAGAACCTCTATTTGTGCGGATCGGGAGCCCATCCCGGCGGCGGCGTGATGGGCGCGCCCGGCTTCAACGCGGCCCGGCGGATTCTGCGGGACCGGAAGCGGCGGCGCTAGTATTGTGGGGCGGTCCCCCTGGGCGCCCGCCCCACGAGGGAATTAGGCCGCGAACTGTTAGGTCAGGACACCAGGCTTCTGGGCAATCACGGCCGCCGTCCCGCGCCCCTGCGAGCACTCCTCGTAGCGCCACACCCGCAGGCCGTCCACGATTCGAAGCAACTCGTTCGGCTCGAGCAGGTGCATCGGGTGGCGGGGCCGCCCCGGATACTGCAACTGGTCGGTGGTATAGGTCTTATAGAGGAGCAGGCCCCCGGGTTTGAGGGCGTCCAGGAGGCGGGGAAACAGCGGCCGATGCAGGAAGAAGACGCCCAAAATGAGGTCAAAACTGGCGTTTTCGAGCTCCAGATCGGGGCTTTCGAGGTCCATTTGGCGGCACTGCACCGCCACCGCCCTCTCTTTGGCGAAGAGGCGGGTCTTGGCCAGGGCCTCGGGGGAAAGATCGACCGCGGTGACCCGTAAACCACGCTGCGCAAGCCAGATAGCGTGACGCCCCGCCCCGCAGGCGAGGTCCAGCGCGGAAGCCCCTGGCGGCAGCAGGTCCAAATACTCCTGCGCCCCTACCAGGAACGGGTCAGGAACCGTATCTGTATGATAACCTTGGCGAAATCGAGCGTCCCATTCGGCGGCGCCGGCCATAGAAGGGGGGCCTGACCTCCGGGCAAATTTGCCCGGAGGTCGGCAGGAAACAGGAAAGTCCTTTACGCCTGGAACGAGCTGCCGCAGCCGCAGGTCGACTTCACGTTGGGGTTCTCGAACTTGAACCCGGCTCCTTCGAGCGTCTCGACGTAATCGACCCTCACGCCGTCCAGGTAGAGCATGCTGGCCTGGTCCACGAAAACCTTCAGGCCGTTGAAGGTGTAGACCTTATCGAGCGGCCCGTTGGTGTTCTCGAAGGCCATGGAATATTGAAAGCCCGAGCAGCCGCCGCCGACCACCGCGATCCGCAGCCCGGCCGGCTTGGGGCTTTGCTGGTCCAGGATCTCGCCGACCTTGTGAACCGCCGTTTCCGTCAATTCAATCATAGAACTCGTCTCCCCGAGGGCAGAAACGTATTTCTGCTCCCCTGATTATACCGCAAGCTGGCTCCACGTCCACCCCATTGGATGCAGGTTCGGGCGGCCCGACTCAATAAGCCCAGCGCCACAGGGATGCGCCGGCGGTGAATCCGGCCCCGACCGCCGCCATTAGGGCGAGGCCGCCCTTTTTGAGCATGCCCCTCTCGATCGCGTCCTGGGTGGCGAGCGGAACCGTGCCGCCCGTGGTGTTGCCGTAGTGGTCGATGTTGATGACGACGCGGTCGCAGGGAATACCCAGGCGCTCGGCGGTGGCGATGATGATGCGGCGATTGGCCTGGTGGGGAATCAGGACGTCCACATCCTTCGGGGTCAGGCCGTTGCGGGCGAGCAGTTCGGAGCAGATTTCGTACGTCTTCCGCACGGCGAACTTGAAGACCTGCTGGCCGTCCTGGTGGACGTAATGCATGCCGCTTTCCACGGTTTCGCGGGAGGCCGGATGGCGGCTGCCCCCGGCGGGCATGTAGAGGTACTTGCCCCCCGACCCATCCACCTCGTGAAGAAAATCGAGGAGGCCTTCGGAGCCGGATTCGGCCGGCTCGAGCAGCATGGCGCCCGCGCCGTCGCCAAAGAGCACGCAGGTGGCGCGGTCGGTGTAGTCGATGATGCGGGACATGGTGTCGGCGCCGATCACGAGCACTCGCCGGTGCGCGCCACTGGCGATCATTTGCGCGCCGGTGGTAAGTCCGTAGACGAACCCGGCGCACGCGGCGATCAGATCGAAGCCCCACGCTTTCTTTGCCCCCAGGCGGTCCTGCACCAGACACGCCGTCGAAGGGAAGAACATATCGGGCGTGACCGTGCAGACGATGATGACCTCCACCTGAGCGGGATCGAGGCCCCGCTGCGCGAGAGCGGCCCGGGCCGCCTCAACCGCGAGATCGGAGGTCGCTACGTCGTCGGCGGCGATATGGCGGGTCTGGATGCCCGTGCGCCCCAGGATCCACTCGTTGGAAGTGGCGACCATCTTTTCCAGGTCGGCGTTGGTCAGCAGCCGCGGCGGCACGTAGCAGCCCAGGGCAGTAATCTTGGCCCTGGTGGCGGTTCCGGATGAAGGCACCTGTTCGTCTCCTGGCTGTAGAGCTAGTTACATAGGATCGCATACGGAGGACCTCGCGGAGTGTATCCTAATTCTGAACATGGGAACCCGCCTGCTCTGGCTCGTCGTGCTTTTATGCCGGGTGTCGGCCGGCGGGCTGGCGGACGAGTACCGGCTGACGGCCCGGCCCTGGAAGCCGCTGCATACGGCGCCCGAGCGGTACCTCGAAGTGATCGAGGGCGTCTGCCGCTTCAGCATCCAGCACCAGAATCCGCAGGGAGCCATCATTGATCCATTCCTGCACCGGGAGCATCAATACGCCACTCCGTATTTCGCGTATGCCGTGGGCACGTTACTGGAAGCGGGACGGGCGCGCGACCTGCTGCCGAACGGCGTCCGGGCGATGGATCATGCCACGGCCTGTTTCGGAGACGGCCGCCAGGCGATACCTGACCAGCACGGGGAATTCTTCATCGCGGCTCTCACCGGAGCGCTGGCGCTTTACGAACACCACGTCCCGCGCGAGCAATGGGAAGCGTGGCGGGAGCGCTTGAAAAAGCCGGTTCAGGAAGTGGTGAGAGGCAACACCAACAACTGGGAAACGTACGTGATGAAGGGCGAGTGGATGCGGGCGGGGGCCGGGCTGGTTTCCCGCGAGGGGGCTACCGCCATTATCGAAGCCGCCTGGCGAGAACGTCACCGGGCGCGGATCGCCGCGTCGCCGTGGTTCCTCTACCATGACCGGACCAGCGATCCCGACACGCTAAGCGTCGAGGCCGTCGGGCGCGGCAACCTGCTGGCGCTCACGCATCTCGGCTACGACGGGCCCAGCAGCGCAGAGATCCGCCGCATCACGGAGGCCGCCACCGAGCTGACGCTGCGCCTCGCGGACCCTTCCGGCCAGGTCCCTGCCAACGGGCGCACCGACGACCATACGTGGGTCGAGACCGGCTACCAACTGGCTTTTGACGTGATGGCCGAGCGCGCCCGGGCGCGCGGCGACACAGACCTCGCCGGGCAGTTCCGCCGCGCGGCCCTGCTGGCTTTTGAGAGCATTCAACGCTGGCGCCGCGCCGACCCGGGATGGGCCGGCTCGTTCTTCGTTACCAAGAATCATTTCGATCCGGCGCTCCGCGTGGGGTACCAGGATGCCAGCGAATATAGCAACTACAACGGCTCGCTGATGTTCCATCTCTCCGAGGCCTACCACGCGCGCCAGAGCGCCATCGCAGAGCGTCCCGCGCCTGCCGAGGTCGGCGGTTACGCCTTCGCTCTGGACGACCAGTTTGCGACCGCCTTCGCCAACGCGGGAGGCATGCTGGTGCAGGCGAACCTGCGCGGGCAGGTGGGCTCGAGCAGCGGCAACTACTGGACGCCGCTCGGCGTGGTGAGGTTTGCGCGGCCGGGCTGGGAAACGCGCCTCGGCCCCTCCGACGGCGCGCTCACCGCCGCCGGCGGCGTGAGCTTCGCGCCAACCTTTATGGAGGGTGGCCGGTGGGTGCGCATGGCGGACTTGTCATCGCGCTATCAGGCGGCCTGGTCGGTGGACTTCGTGCATCCGCTACTGGTCCGCTGCGCGCTCACGTATGCGCCGAAGCCTGGACAAGCCGGCCCCGTCTTCCGCAATGACCTCACGATCACGCCGGACGCTGTGCTCTCCGAAGTTCGCGAAATCAGCGGCGGGAGCGCGGCGTGGGGCGTTACCTGGCCGGTGCTGGAATCCGACGGGACCGCGCTTCAGGCTCAATATCACGCGTCTGTCGCGGCGGTGCGGTACCCGGGCGGTAGCGACGAACAGAATTTCATTGCCTTGGATCGCGACGCCAGTTTGGCGGCCGGCGATGCTCCGCTACGGAGTACTTACGGAGATCTGCGGGCCGTTCGCATGACGACGAAGGACACCGTGAGCCGGACACTGGTCTATCCGCGCAGCGAGGGTGATCCCTCCGCAGAGGAGGTGCGGCGGACCTTCACGCGGCAGCCGGACGGCTTTCGATCGGCCGTCGGGACTGTGAAAGGCGACCTCTACATCGGCCGCACCGCGGCGGGAGGCGTTGGCCGGGAGATTGATCTGAACCGCGACGGCCGGCCCGAGGTCACCTTCAGCGAAACCTGCGGGTTTGTGCTCCAGCTCCGGAAGGGAGCAGTCGTCGCCATGGAGGCGGACCGGGACGTGGACGCGAACTTGCGCGGCAAGGCGATCCTTCTCAAGCGACACCAACCGGTGCTGTCCCCGTAAAAAATGGAGCAGACTTCCCTCTTTTTCGAGAGCGTCGGCGAGATCTACCAGCGGGTGTTCCAGCTTCTGAAGCCGCGCACGCCGGCGCCCCGGTTCGTGCTGGAGTACCGGCCCTTTGCGAGCGTGAACAGCTTCATCCGCACGGAGCCGGCGCAGGGTGTGGTGCGGGTGCGGCTCTCGGATTTGCTGGAGGGCGCGCCGGCCCCGGTGCACGAGGCGCTGGCCTACATTCTGCTTTCGAAGCTCTACCGCAAGCCCGTGCCCGAGGCCTACAACCGGCGCTACCGCTTGTTCCTGAACCGCGCGGACGTTCGGAAAAAGATGCTGCTGCTGCGGCAGATCCGGGGGCGAAAACACGTCGGCGCGCCGGACGGGCACCACTACAACCTGCAAGAAATCTTCGAGGATCTGAACCGGCGGTTCTTCGCCGGGATGCTGGGGCAGCCGCAGCTCGGCTGGAGCCGCACCCGCTCCCGCACCATGCTGGGACACTTCGACCCGGCGCACAACGCGATCATCATCAGCCGGATCTTCGACCGGCTGGAGGTGCCGCGCCTGCTGGTGGAGTACATCGTCTACCACGAGATGCTGCACCTGCGGCATCCGGTGGAGCATCGCCACGCGCGGCGCTGCGTGCACACCCGCGAGTTCAAGCAGGCCGAGCGGGAGTTCCCGCAGCTCGAAGAAGCCCGGAAACTTCTCAAGAGTCTATGTTGAGCGAGCGGCTGAACGAAGTGCAGGTCAGCGGCCGCGCGGCGGACCGCGCGCAGTCTGGCCATCCGTGGATCTATGCGACGGAGGTGGTAGCGAAGCCGGGGGTCTCGCCGGGCGCGGTGGTGCGCGTGATGGGGCCGCACCGGCAGTTGCTCGGCACGGCCCACTACAGCTCCACTTCACAGATCGCATTGCGGCTGCTTTCGCGGCGCGCCGAGACGGTGGACGCTGCGTTCTTTCGGGCGCGTCTCGAACGGGCCGCCGCTTACCGGCGCGCGGTGGTGAGCGACACGACGGCCTACCGGATGGTCCACGGCGAGGGGGATCTGCTGCCGGCGCTGGTGATCGATCGCTACGGCGACTATTTCACGATCCAGACGCTCGACCAGGGCATGGACGCCGCCAAGCCGCAGATCACCGAGGCTCTCGTCGCGCTATTCGCGCCGGCGGGGATCGTCGAGCGCAACGACGCGGCAGTGCGGGCACGCGAAGGACTGGCGGCATCGGTCGGGACGCTCTACGGCGAGGTCCCCGAGGAAGTCGAATTCGAGATGCACGGGCTGCGCCTGGGGGCGCGCCTCGCCGCCGGACAAAAGACCGGCGTGTTCCTCGACCAGCGCGAGAACTACCTGGCGGCGCGCCGTTTCGCGCACGGTCCGGTGCTCGACTGCTTCAGCTACGCGGGAGGGTTCGCGCTGCATCTCGCCGGCGCGGGCGCGGTGGAGGCGGTGGACACCTCGGCCGAGGCGCTCGAACTGGGCCGCGCCAATGCCCGGCGGAACCAGATCGAGAGCATCGAGTTCCGCCAGGCGGACGTGTTCGACCTGCTCCCCCAATACGACACCGCGCGGCGGAGGTTTGGCACGGTGGTGCTCGATCCGCCGGCGTTCGCGAAGTCGAAGAGCCACTTGGCGGCCGCGGCCCGCGCCTACAAAGAGATCAACCGGCGGGCGTTGCGGCTGCTCGACCGCGACGGCGTGCTCATCACCTGCTCGTGCTCGCACCATCTGAGCGAGGCGGAGCTGCTGCAAATTGTGGCCGAGGCGTCACTCGAGGCGGGGCGAGACCTGCGGGTGCTCGAGCGGCGCACCCAGGCGCTCGATCATCCGATTCTGCTTACCGTACCGCAGACGCATTATTTGAAGTGTTTGGTGTTGCAGGTGGTCTGAGGGGCGCCACTAGTGGCCGGTCGCTGGGAAAACGTTACTACTACCGCTCTCTACCGTCGCGGCTCGGTACCACCTTTCTGAGCCGCGCGCGTAGCAAGCGGTTTCGCGATGCTAACAAATTCATTGCGACAGGCCACTAGGCATATCGATTCTGTTACAATATGTCTAGACATATGCGAACGACCGTTCGACTGAACGATGGCCTGCTCGACCAGGCGCGGCGGGAAGCCGCCCGCCGCGGCGAGACCCTTACATCCCTGATCGAACAGGGTCTCCGGTTAGCCTTGGCACACTCTCACCGGCCCCCCCAGCGGCCTCGGGTCAAGCTACCGGTCTGCCGCGCCGGAGGCGGAGTCTTCCCCGGCGTGGACCTAAACGACAGCGCCTCCGTGCTCGACCGCATGGAAGGCCGGCGGTGATTCTTCCCGACGTCAACGTTCTCCTCTACGCCTTCCGCAGCGATTCCGAAAATCATTCCCGGTATCGCGCCTGGCTACAAGAAATAGTCGATGGGGCCGCGGCCTACGGCATCTCGCCGCAAGTGCTCGCCTCGGTGGTGCGGGTCAGCACCCATCCAGGCATCTTCACCCGGCCCAGCCGGCTGGAGGACGCTTTTCACTTCTGCGATGTCGTGATGCAACAGCCCCATTGCCAGATCATTCAGCCTGGCCCTCGCCACTGGGGAATTTTTCGGGAAGTCTCGGCGGCCTCCCGAGTGCAAGGAAATCTCGCTCCGGACGCCTGGTTCGCCGCGTTGGCGATCGAGTCTGGCTGCGAGTGGATCACCACCGACCGGGACTACGCCAGATTTGACGGGCTTCACTGGCGCGCTCCTTTCTGAGCGCTGACCCCGGACGCCGTCGAGCCGAGAAACTGGCTCAGACCCTCGCGATGGACCCACAGTCCCTTGGCACGGCGACTCAGCCAGCCCCGCCTTTGGAAGCGATTGAGAAAATGAGAGACACGCCACCGGGTGGTCCCGATCATCTGAGCCAGCTCGACGTTGGTCGCTCGAAGCGGCAGCCGAACCCACCCCGAGGCCGGGCGGGCCGGCGTGAAACGGGACAGCAGGCGCGCCAGCCGGCGTTCGGCCGGTTCCGTGACGAAATCGCGGATGGCCTGCTCGCAGCGGTCCATGCGAAGGGCGAGGTTTTTCTGGAGGCGCCGGGCGAAGAGAGGGTCGCGCTGCAGGCGTTGGAGTAATTCCGACCGGCGGTAAACAGTTACTGTCACGGGCGAGAGAGTCGTGGCGGCCGAGTCGCTGCGGCGAGGGGTGAGGAAGCACTTTTCGCCGAAGAAAGCACCGGGAGTGAGTTCGTCGACGATTGCTTCCGGACCGCTCGATAAGCGCACCCGCCCCGCGTTCAGCAGGTAAATTCCACGGGAAGGATGCTCGGGATCAAATACCTTGGTTCCGGCTGGAAAGTGAACTGATATTCCCTGCGGCTTGTCGTGCGAAACCCTGCGGCGCTGGGTGAGCGACCGGGACACTCGGCTTACCTCCTCCCGCGAGGAGAACCAGTGAATCACATCTTCTTATCCATTTTTATTATACCGCTTTACCGCCGCCTTGCAAAATTGCAATGACTTGACGAGGAAGAAGGGCGGGCATAGAGTCCAGGAACCAGTCCAAGACCCTTGGAAGGTCGGGGGTCAGAGTGCTGGCCCAGGAGGCGACCGTGAAGGAGCACTCGGGCACCAGCACTACCGTCCTAGCGGTTCTTTCAGAAACGGCGGACCAAGCCTTGCTCCGCAGCATACTCGACCGCTCCGCTTGGAATTTGCGCTTGGTCCCGACCTTTCGCGAAGCGCAAGCCGCTCTGCACGAAGCGCGAACGGGGATCGTGATCAGCGACTGCTGTTTGTCCGACGGACACTCGTGGCGAGATCTCCTGGACGAAATTGAAACCTTGCCCCAGCCGCCGCCCCTGCTGGTGGCTTCCCGCTTGGCAGAGAACCGACTGTGGGCGGAGGTGCTGAACCTTGGTGGCTATGACCTGCTCGTCTTGCCTTTCGAAGCAAGCGAGGTGCTGCACGCGGTTCGTTCGGCTTGGCTGGCTTCGAGCCGTATAAGGAGGTAGGATCCCATGGCAAAGTCTCGCAGATTGAAACCGGAGTCGGAAACCGCCGCGCCACGTACCGCCGCGCACGAAGAGATCGCCCGGCTCGCCTACGCGTATTGGGAGGCGCGCCGCGGGGAGGGGGGCTCGCCGGAAGAGGATTGGCTTCGGGCGGAACGGGAGCTGACCTCATGCCCCACGCCACCAGAACGATGAGCCCGCGGCCGCGGCCATCTGCGGGCCCGGTTGACGCCCGTTCCGGCGATATACGAGAATCGAAGCCGCTGTTGGGTTTCGTGATGAGAGGACTCCGCAGTAGTTCTGGAAAGAGGAGATTTTTCAAGTGAGGGAAAAAGGGACTGTGAAGTGGTTCAACGCCGCCAAGGGGTACGGATTCATCCAGCGCTCGACCGGCGACGACGTGTTCGTGCATTTCTCGGCCATCCAGGGGGACGGCTATCGCTCGCTGAACGAGGGAGCGGAAGTGGAGTTCGAGGTCAAGCAAGGCCCCAAGGGGCTGCAAGCCGAAAACGTGACGGCGCAATAAAGGCGCCGCCGTCCACTCACATCTTGACGTGCAGGATCGGCTCGTCCCCGTCCGTCTTCGTCAGATTGAGGACGCTCAAGCGCGCCGCGACGCGCCGGCTGAGGTCGACGAACGACTTTCCGAGCGGATCGTCGGAGCCGCGCAGCACGGCCGGGCGGCCGGTGTCGCCGCCGACACGCACTTCCGGGTTCAGTGGCAGCTCGCCCAGGAACGGCACGCCGAAGCGCTCCGCCATGCGGCGACCGCCGCCGTAGCCGAACACGTCCACGCGCTCGTGGCAGTGGGGGCAGACCAGGAAACTCATGTTCTCGACGACGCCGAGGACGTCTACCTTCACTTGCTGGAACATCAGGACGGCCTTGCGGGCGTCATCGAGCGAAACATCGGAGGGCGTCGTGACCACGACCGCCCCGCTGAGCGGCACGGTCTGGATCAGGCTTAACTGCACGTCGCCGGTGCCGGGCGGCAGGTCGACCACGAGATAGTCGAGCTCGCCCCACGCGACTTTCTTCAGGAACTGCTGCATCACGCTGTGCAGCATCGGCCCGCGCCAGATCACCGGCTTGTCGCCGGGGCTGAGGAAGCCCATCGACATGACCGGCATCCCGTATTGCTCGAGGGGCTGGATCTGGTCGCCGATGGCGTGCGGCTGTCCGGTGGCGCCCATCATGAGGGGCACGTTGGGGCCGTAGACGTCGGCGTCGAGCAGTCCGACGGCCGCGCCGGCGCGCGCGAGGCCGACGGCGATATTGACCGACACGGTCGTCTTGCCGACGCCGCCTTTGCCCGAGCCGACCGCGATGATGTTCTTGATGCCGGGCAGCGGGGCTTTGTCGCTTTGTCCGCGGGCGGCGGGGATGGCGGTGCCCCATACGAGGTCCACGCGCTCCACGCCGAGCCTGGCGAGCGCCGCGCGGATGGCGGCCTCGATCGCGGGCTTGTGCGGGGAGTCGTGCACCGCCATGAGAACGCTCATCGAGACGTCCGAGCCCGAGACTTTGAGGTTCTTCACCATCTGGAGGGTGACGATGTCGTGCTCGAGCTCTGGCTCGGGGACGCTGCGCAGCGCGTCCAGGACACGGTCCGCGTTCAACTCACCGTTGGATTTCATGGATTCAAATCGAGTATAGCGTGAACCTTCAGCGGCCCGTCACTTCGCGCAGCACGCGGAGAAAATTGCCGCCCTGGATCTTGCGGAGGTCGGCGTCGCTATAGCCGCGCTTCCGCAAGGCGGCGACGAGGGCGGGCATTTTCGAGACGTCTTCGAGACCCTGCGGGGTGGACTCGATGCCGTCGTAGTCGCTGCCGATGCCGACGTGGTCGATACCGGCGAGCTTCACGGCATGATCGATGTGCGCGACGGCGTCGTCGAGGGTGGCGCGGGACTTGTTCGAGGTCCGGTACTGCTTGATGTACTGCTGGGCGGCGTAGTCATCGAGCGCCTTACCGGTGACGGTTGGGTCGTTGTAGGACATGGTCTGGATGGCGTTTTGGAGGTTGGCGGCGCCGGCGGGGGTGAGGAAGCCCTCGCCAAAATTGATGCCGATCACGCCGCCCTTCTGGGCGAGCGCGCGGATCATGTCGTCGGTCATGTTGCGCGGTACGTTCGAGAGGGCGCGGCAGGAGGAGTGCGACGCGATGAGGGGCTTGGTCGAAATGGCCAGCGTGTCATAGAACGTTTGGTCGGACACATGGGAGATGTCGACGATCATGCCCAGGCGGTTCATCTCGCGGACGACGTCCTTGCCAAAGTCGCTCAGGCCGTTGTGCTCGGGGCGGTCGGTGGAGGCGTCAGCCCACTCGTTATTGCGGAAGTGCGTGAGGGTCATCGAGCGGACGCCCAGGCGGTGATACATGCGCAAGACGCCGAGATCGGCAGCGATCTGGTGGCCGCCCTCGATGGTGAGGATCGCCGCGATTTTGCCGGCCTGGGTGAGGCGCTCGACGTCGGCTGCGGTGAGGGCAAGCTCAATCTGGTCGGGATGCGCGTCGAGGAACTGCTGCATCGCGTCGCGGAGGAGGAGCGTCCGGCGGACCGCTTCCCCGCCCTTGTAGAAGGTGGGAGCCCACAGGGCAAAGAACGGCGCGTTGACGCCGCCCTGGCGCAGGCGCGGGAGGTCGACATGGCCGTCGGGCAAACGGCGGCTGAGATCGACGTGCTCGTTGATCAACCGTTGGAGGGTGTCGATGTGGCTGTCGATGGCGACGGGCTGGGCAGGGGAGGCCGCCGCAAGAAGGGCGAGAAGCAGGGTGAAGCGGAGGATCCTGAGCATGGCAATGAGACTAGCACGGAGAAGAATGACGGGAGGATCGGGCAAGGAGGTAAGCGGCGAGGCTTGGGCTGGGCGGGCGGCTATCGGCGGCTGGCGGATCGAGAGCAACCCGGCGCCGCTGTCGAGCACGCCAACCTACACCAATGCCAGCGGCACCTACAGCTTCGTGGTGAGCCCCAACAGTGGGACCTATACGATCAGCGAGGTGGCGTCGCCGCCGGGCTTCGTCCCGACGCCGGGAGCGATTTGGGTGAATACGACCCCGATCTCCGGGCAGGTCACGGTGTTTGCAAGCGACGTCGCCGGCCCCAACTTCGGCAACGTCTGCCTGGGAGCCGGTAACGGGTTTACGTTGGGCTACTGGTCCAATAAAAACGGCCAAGCGGTACTGCAAAGCCATGATGTGGCTTGGCGAGCGGAGCTCAACGCCCTGTGCCTGCGGCGGGCCAACGGATCGGACTACGACGTACCAGGTGGTGCGTTTAGCACGGCGTACCCCGATTTCCGCAGCTGGATACTGGGCGCCAACGCGACCAATATGGCTTACATGCTTTCGGCCCAGTTGACGGCCATGAAGTTGAACACCCTGTACAAAGGTGCCGGCGGTATGGTGTTTGCCGGCACGGCGCCGGCCGATGCTCACCAGCGGGGGTGCAAGCGAACGGCTTCATCTCCATCGCCAACCTGATCGCGGCGGCGAATGCCGAGCTTTGCGCCCACCCCAACACCACGGCTAGCGGAGTCAACCGGTCCTGCCAGGAATTCTTGAAGACCACCCTGGACAACGGGAACAACAACAAGAACTTCGTGCAGCCGGGTCCGGATTCCTGCCCGTTTACCTCGCCGTACTAAACCTCCAACCGTGGACCGGGCCGCGCAGTAGTTGCGTGGCCTGGTTCCTCTCCTACCCATCCTAATTTAAGAAGAACGACTTACAGGGGTGCGCCCTCTCCCGCTCGCGGCTCACCCGGCGCAGGCCTCGCTGTCCCGGGTAGAATAGAGACACACAGCTTTGGTACGGAATCCTGCGACGGGACGGGCTGTGGTATCCGGCCCCTAAAGGAAGGAGTCACCATCTTGCGTTCGAGATTGCCAGGCGCCTGGGCCTTGGCCACCGCTCTGCTGGTCCCCGGCTGCAAGTCGCCGCCGGCTCAATCCGCCGGCGGTCCGCCTCCCGTTCCGGTAACGGTGGCGGTCGCTAATCAGGAGCCAGTCCCGGTGGAAATTCGCACGGTCGGCACGGCGGAAGCTTCGGCCACGGTGCAATTGAAATCGCAGGTCGCGGGGGAGTTGCTCAGCGTACATTTTGTCGAGGGTGGCAACGTCAGCAAAGGCGACCTGCTGTTTAAGATCGATCCGCGCCCTTACGACGAGGCGCTACGGCAAGCCGAAGCCGCTTTGGCCCGGGATCGCGCCCAGTTACGCCAGGCCGAGGCCAACCTGGGACGCGATCAGGCGCAATCGAAAAACGCCGAGACGGAGGCGGCGCGTTACGAGACTCTGGTGAAGGAGGGCGTCGTCTCGCGCACGCAGTACGACCAGTTGCGAACCAACGCCGATGCTCTGCGGGAGGCCATCCGGGCCGATGAGGCGGCCATCGAGAGCGCCCGCGCCTCACTCGATAGCGATCGGGCGGCCATCGAACGGGCCAAGCTCGATCTCAGCTATTGCGAAATCCGCTCGCCTGTCTCCGGACGCGCCGGCAACCTGCTGGTCCACCCCGGCAACCTGGTGAAGGCGAATGGCGACAACGCGCTGGTCGTCGTCAACCAGGTGGCGCCCATCTTCGTCTCGTTCGGCGTTCCGGAGCGCCAACTAACCGCCATCCGTCAAAACAGCAGCGCCCGGAAGCTGCCGGTGCAGGTCTCGCCGCAAGACAACCCGGGCAAGGTGATGCGCGGGACACTAACCGTCATCGATAACACCGTCGAAATCACCACGGGGACGATTCGCCTCAAAGCGACCTTTGCGAACGAAGATCGCGCCCTGTGGCCCGGCCAGTTTGTTGACGTGGTGCTCACGCTCGATACGCTCGCGAATGCGGTCCTCGTGCCCGCCGAAGCGATTCAGGCCGGCCAGCAGGGACAATTCGCCTACGTCGTAAAACCGGACCAGACGGTTGAATCCCGTGTTGTTACGATCGGCCAGGCGGTTGCGAGCAAAGTGATTGTCGAAAAAGGCATCGCGCCCGGTGAGACCGTGGTCACCGACGGCCAACTGCGTCTCTTTCCCGGGGCGCATATCCAGGCGGTACCAGCGGGCAAGAGCGAGCCGGCAGGACGCTGAGTTATGAACGTTTCACGCCTTTTCATCGAGCGGCCGGTCATGACGGTCCTGGTGACCTTCGCGATTCTGCTGTTTGGAATCGTAGGTTATCGGGCGCTGCCGGTCGCGGCCCTGCCGAGCGTCGATTATCCGACCATTCAAGTCAACGCCGTGCTGCCCGGAGCGAATCCGGAAACGATGGCGTCCTCGGTGGCCACGCCCCTCGAGCGCGAGTTTTCGACCATCGCCGGCGTGCAGTCGATGAGCTCCATCAACTCCCAGGGGAGCACCTCGATCACGGTGCAGTTCGTCCTCGAGCGCAATATCGACGCGGCCGCGCAGGATGTGCAGGCGGCCATTTCCAAAGCCGCCGGGCTCCTGCCTCCGAACATGCCCCGGCCCCCGTCGTATCAAAAGACCAACCCGGCCGAGCAGCCGGTGCTCTACCTGGCCCTGACCTCCTCGACGCTGCCGCTTTACACCGTGGATGAATACGCCGAGACGCTGCTCGCCCAGCGGATTTCCATGGCCAGCGGGGTTTCGCGAGTGCAGGTTTTCGGCGCCCAGAAGTATGCCGTGCGCGTGCAACTCGATCCCGACTCGCTGGTCTCGCGCGACATTGGCATTGACGAGGTGCAGCGCGCCATCCAGCAGAGCAACGTGAATCTGCCGACCGGCAAGCTGTATGGAGACAAGCAGGCCTTCACGGTCCAATCGAGCGGCCAGTTGACCAACGCGCAGGCCTACCGGCCGCTCATCGTTGCTTGGCGGAATGGCCTGCCGGTACGGTTGGAAGAGCTAGGGCAGGTTATCGACAGCGTTGAAAACGACAAGGTCGTCGCCTGGTTCAACGGCGTTCGTGGCGTGATTCTGGCCATCCAGCGGCAGCCCGGGACCAACACCGTCGAAGTAGTGGACAACATCAAGCAGCTCCTGCCGGTGTTCCGCAATGAGATCCCCCCGGCTGTGGATCTGATGGTGGCCTTCGACGCCTCGGAATCGATTCGAGGGTCGATCGATGATGTCAAGTTCACCCTGGTCCTGACCATTTGCCTGGTCGTGATGGTCATCTTTCTTTTCTTGCGGAATTTCTCGTCCACGCTGATTCCCGGCGCCGCCGTGCCGCTCTCGATTATCGGCGCCTTTGCCGTGATGTACCTGCTCGGCTACAGCCTGAACAACCTCTCGTTGATGGCCCTGACGCTCTCGGTGGGGTTCGTGGTGGACGACGCCATCGTGATGCTCGAGAACATCGTCCGTCACATGGAGATGGGCCAGCCTCGCCTCCAGGCCGCCGTTATCGCCTCGCGCGAGATCGGTTTCACGATTCTGTCCATGACCCTCTCGCTGGTGGCCGTTTTCATTCCCGTGCTGTTCATGGGCGGTATTGTCGGCCGGCTGTTGCATGAATTCTCGGTGACCATCACGGTCGCCATCCTGATTTCCGGCTTCGTCTCGCTCAGCTTCACGCCCATGCTCGGCAGCCGTTTCCTGCGCATGGACCACGACGCGCGGCACGGGCGGGCCTACCGCGCCCTGGAGGCCGGCTTCCAAGCCTTGCTGCACGTCTACGACTACACGCTGAAGAAGGTATTGCGCCACCAATTCACTACGGTTCTCTTCGCCGTCGCCTTGCTGGGCGGAACGCTGTATCTGTTCTTCACCATGCCGACCGGATTTATCCCCAGCCAGGACAGCGGCTTTATTTTCGGGGTCACCCTGGCCGGCCAGGACATCTCCTTCGACTCGATGTCCCAGCACCAGCGCGCCGTCGCCGAGATCGTGCAGCAAGATCCTAACGTACGGGACGTGGGGGCTTTCGTGGCGGGCGGCAATCAAGGGTTCATATTCCTTCATTTGAAGCCCCGCGCGGAGCGTGCCCTCTCGGTCGACCAGGTCATGGCGCAGCTCCGCCCGAAGCTGGCCAAGGTTCCCGGCATTCTTACGTTTCTTCAGAATCCTCCGCCCATCACCATCAGCGGGCAATTCGGCGCCGGCGCCTACCAGATGACGATGCAAAGCGTCAACCTGAAGGAGATTTACACCTGGGTCCCACCCCTGATGCAGAAGATGCGCGCTCTGCCCGGCTTTGTGGATGTCAACTCCGACTTGCAGATCAGCAGCCCGCAGGTGATGGTGGATATGAATCGCGACCGGGCGCTGGCGTTGGGCGTGACTCCCGAGCAGATCCAGAACGCACTATTTACGGCCTACGGCAACCGCCAGGTCTCGACCATCTTCACCCCGGCGAACGAGTACGCCGTGATTACGGAGGTGGAACCGCAGTATCAGCGCAGCCCGGAGGCGCTCTCCAAACTCTATGTGCGGTCTTCGCGCGGCCCGCTGGTTCCGCTCGACTCCGTGGTGACGGCCTCCCGGAGCGTCGGCCCGCTCAACGTGAACCACTTCGGCCAGCTTCCGGCCGTTACGGTCTCCTTCAACCTCCAGCCGGGTTTCTCACTGGGCGAGGCGGCGGCGGCCGTGAATGCGGCCGTGCTGGAATTGCGCATGCCGCCGACCATCAGCGTCAACTTCCAGGGCACGGTCAAGGAATTCCAGCAGTCGTTCCGGGGTCTCTCCATTCTTCTGATCGTGGCCATTTTGGTCATCTACATCGTGCTCGGCATCTTGTACGAGAGCTTCATCCATCCGATCACGATTCTCTCGGGGCTGCCGTCCGCCGTCTTCGGCGCGCTGCTGACCCTCAAGCTATTCCACAAGGAGATCGACCTCTACGCGTTTGTCGGCTTGATCATGCTCTTCGGAGTGGTCAAGAAGAACGCCATCATGATGATCGATTTCGCGATAGAAGCGCAGCGGCTCGAAGGCCGGGCCGCCCGGGACGCCATTTACACCGGCTGTATCCTGCGATTCCGGCCCATCATGATGACCACGGCGGCGGCGCTCTTCGGCACGCTGCCGATCGCTTTGGCCTACGGCGAAGGCGCCGACGCTCGCCAGCCGCTGGGCCTCGCCGTTGTCGGCGGACTGCTGGTTTCGCAGTTGCTGACGCTATATATCACACCGGTGATCTATCTCTACCTGGAACGCTTCCAGGTCTGGCTGCGCGGCGCCGAGGGCGCGCTCGAACGCGACCGGCAGGAAGCCGCCGTCAAGGTCTGAGGTTGCAGCTATACTGTGCGGGTGCCCCCCCGCCCGGTTCGTAATCTTCGCTGGTGGATCGGCGGACTCCTTTTCGCCTCCACGGTCATCAACTACGTCGATCGCCAGACCCTCAGCGTCCTCGCCCCTTACCTGCAGAAAGAATATTCCTGGACCAATACCGACTTCGCCACCCTCGTCATCGCTTTCCGCATCGCCTACGCCATCATGCAGTCCGTCTCCGGACGCTTCCTGGACTGGCTGGGCACCCGTCGCGGACTCACCATCACCGTCGCCTGGTATTCGGCGGCCGCCATGCTTACCTCGCTCGCGAGCGGCCTGTGGAGCTTCCGCATCTTTCGTTTCTTGCTCGGCTGTGGCGAAGCAGCCAACTGGCCGGGCGCCACCAAAGCCGTCGGTGAATGGTTTCCCGACCGCGAGCGCGGCTGGGCCGTCGCGCTGTTCGACTCCGGCTCCGCCCTCGGCGCCGCGATTGCGCCGTTCCTGGTCGTAGGGCTTTACCAGCACTTCGGAACCTGGCGTCCGGTCTTCCTGATCACCAGCCTCCTCGGTTGGGTGTGGCTATTCTTCTGGTGGCGCTGGTATCACTCCCCAGCCGAACATCCCCGCCTCGCACCCGGCGAGCTGCAGCTCATTCGCGAAGGCCAGAGCGCTCCCGTTGAGATCGGACGCCCCACCTGGGCCGACTGGACTGGACTGCTCCGCAAACCCCAGACCTGGGGTATCGTGCTCGTCCGGACGCTCCTCGATCCGTATTGGTTCCTGATGTCCGACTGGTTTGCGATCTATCTCGTGAGCAAAGGATTTCGTCTCGAAGACACGCTGATCGGCTTCTGGGTGCCTTTCCTGGCCGCCGACCTCGGAAACTTCTTCGGCGGCGGACTCTCGAGCTGGTTCGTACGGCGCGGCCTGCCGGTGCTGCAGGCCCGCCGCGCCACGTTCTTCTTGTGCGCCCCCGGAATGCTCGCCATGCTGGCGGCCCCGTGGCTCTCGAGTTTCGCCGCGCTGATCGCGTGCTTCGGCATCGCCATGTTCGGCTACGCCGCTTGCGCTACCATCTACCTGGTGCTTCCCTCCGACCTCTATCCCAGTCGCTCCGTCGCCTCGGTCAGCGGCCTCTCCGGCACCGGCGCCGGACTCGGCACCATCGTTTCCACTTACACCATCGGCCGCGTCACCGACCTTACCAGGTCCTTCACGCCGATTTTCATCGGCGCTTCGGCCGCCCCGGTGATTGCTTTCGTAATCATGGCCTCGCTCCTGCGGCGCCCCGTCGCCGCCCGGACCTCGGAGTAGTGCGCGATGCCCTTCCCCATCGTTCTCGCCCACGGCATAGCCCGGTTCGACATCTTGCATGAGAAACTGCGGGAACTACACCTGCTCCCAGCCATCGCAGACGATGACGCGCTGCATTATTTCCGGAACATCAAGACTTTCCTGGAATCCCACGGCTTCGTAGTCTTTCACTCGAACGTCAGTTTTGCGGGTTCCGTCGAGCAACGGAAGATACAGCTAGCCCAGCAGATTGAAGAAATTGTGGGCCAGGGCCACCCGAAGGTTCACCTCATCGGACACAGCATGGGCGGCCTCGACGCCCGCCACATGATAGTGGACGTCCCGACGATGGCGGACAAAGTCGCGAGCCTCACCACCATTGGCACGCCCCATCTCGGCACGCCGTTTGCCGATTGGGGACTTGCTCACGGCGGACACGAAACGATCGAGGCTCTCAAGCCTCTGAACCTGGACGGATTTGCCGATCTATCCACCGCGGCCTGCACCGCCTTCAACCAGCGCGCCACGGACTCGGAGGCGCAGAACTCCGTCTCGTATCACACTTATTCCAGCCATGACGACCAGGTGCTGCGCGTTTTCCTGCCGCTCCAGGCGTCCTGGGCCATCATTCGCGGCGAAGAAAGAAGGACCGGCGGCGCCGGAGAAAACGACGGCTTAGTACCCGTGCGGTCGCAAAAATGGCGCCCCCAACTGGCCGCCTCGAACGGCGTCACCAAGCCCGTCACACCGCACGATTTCCCGTTGCCCGCCGACCACCTGAATCAAGTCGGCTGGTGGCATCCCAATAAGGTGCTGGGATTCCCGGCCTTCCCGAACCCCGCCGCCTACGAAGCTAAGATCAAGGACGTATACCTGGAAATCGCCACGCGTGTGAGCACCCTAAGGGCTCGTCTATAAATAACATTTCCATATTGGAATGTTTTGGCCTACACTGGTGTAGATGGGCGG
>JBGPDC010000038.1:0-33541 GCA_041482115.1 Terriglobia bacterium
ATCGTGGCGCTGGTGGCCTGCGACAAGACCATCCCCGGCGCGGCCATGGCGCTGCTCCGGCTGAATATCCCTGGGCTCATTCTGTATGGCGGCACGATCATGCCCGGCCGCTACCAGGGGCGCGACCTGACGGTTCAAGACGTTTTCGAAGCCGTGGGCGCGAACGCCTGCGGGCGCATGTCCGACGCCGAGTTGCTGGCTATCGAGAACAGCGCCTGCCCGGGCGCGGGCGCCTGCGGCGGACAGTACACGGCCAACACCATGGCGACCGTGATGGAGCTGATCGGGCTCTCGCCGATGGGGACCGCATCGGTCCCGCAAGTGGACCCCCGCAAGAACGACGTCGCGTTCCGGTGCGGCGAGTGGATCTTGAATGCGGTCCGCAAGGATCTCAAGCCCCGCGACATCGTCACCCGCCAGGCGTTCGCGAACGCCATCGCTGGGGTGGCGGCCACCGGCGGCTCGACCAACGCCGTGCTGCACCTGCTGGCGATGGCCCGCGAGGCCCATGTGCCTCTCGCCATCGAAGACTTTCAGACCATCAGCAACCGCACCCCGCTGCTCGCCGATCTCAAGCCGGCCGGCCGCTTCGTGGCGCTCGACGTGGACAATGCCGGCGGCATTCCGGTGGTTGCCAAGCACCTGCTCGACGGCGGCTACGTCGATGGCACCGCGCTGACCGTCACCGGCCACACGTTTGCCGAGGAGGCCTCGCAAGCCCACGAGACACCCGGCCAGGAGGTGATCCGGCCGGCCTCGAATCCGCTCAAGTCGTCCGGGGGACTGGTGATCCTCCGGGGCAGCCTCGCGCCCGATGGCTGCGTCATCAAGGTGACGGGTATCGAGAAGAAGACCCACCGCGGGCCGGCGCGCGTCTTCGACCGCGAAGAGGACGCCATGGAGGCCGTCACCAGCAACAAGATTCAGGCCGGCGACGTGATTGTGATCCGCTATGAAGGACCGCGCGGCGGTCCGGGGATGCGCGAGATGCTGGGCGTCACGGGCGCGATCGCGGGCGCCGGAATGGGCGAGACCGTGGCGCTGCTCACCGACGGCCGCTTCAGCGGCGCGACGCGGGGGTTCTGTATCGGCCACGTCGCGCCCGAGGCCGCGGCGGGAGGTCCGATCGCGGCAGTGCAGGAGGGCGACATCATCAAGATCGACCTGCAGGCCCGCACGCTCGATCTCGACGTGCCGGCCGAGACCTTGCGCCAGCGTCTGGCGGCCGTAAAACAGCCCGAGCCGCGCTACACGGAGGGCGTCTTCGCGAAGTATGTCGCGCTAGTATCGTCGGCGGCGGAGGGCGCCGTGACGTCGCGTCCGACGCTGCGCTGACCGGCGATCCAGCGTCAGGCCGGCACCAAGACTGGCCATCACGTGGAGTTTAAGCTTAATTCCAGAAATTCCGGATCAAGTCTTGGAATATAATGATATTTCGAGCCGGGGGACACGGGCCGCGGCAACCACCCACCACGTACCCATGAAGAACAAAGGGTTACCTGCCACGCCGTCACGAGCGGGTGTGGCGACCAGCCAATACGAGTCGGAGAGGCCGGTCTTTATCGTCGGAGCGCCGCGCAGCGGCACCTCTCTGCTGCGCCGGCTGCTGAACCGCCATCCGTCCCTGGCAATTTCAAGTGAAACCGACTTCAACCACTACGTTTACGCGCGGCGGCAGTCGTTCGGCAGCCTCGCGGACCGGCAACACCGCGAGCGCCTGGTGGACGCTTATCTTGCCACGCAGCACATCCGGCGGTTACAGGTGGATTTGCAGGGTCTGCGGGAAGCCTTGCTCGCGGAGGGCACCAGTTACGAGGCATTCTTCGCATCTCTGTTGCGTTTTTACGCCCGAACGCAGGGCAAGGCGCGTTGGGGTGAGAAGACGCCGCGTCACGCTTTCCTGACCGAGAGTTTGTGCCAGTGGTATCCCGGCGCCAGCATCGTTCATCTGGTACGGGATCCGCGGGACGTGGTGGCGTCGCTGCGGCGTCTGCCCACAGAACCTCATAGCGTTGTCGGCGGCGGACGCCTGTGGGTCGCGTGCAACCGGGCCGCGCACCGCTCGGCGTACCGCCCGCAATACCTGCTCGTTCGCTATGAACACCTCGCGGCGGAGCCCGAGAACGAGTTGCGCCGCATTTGCAGCTTCCTCGATGAAGAATATTCGCCAGCTATGCTGGCCCCGGACGGCGATCCTGCGGGAGCGCTGCCGTGGTATCGCCGCGCGGAGGAGGCGGTGACGACCGCGCGGCTGGAGAAATGGCGCGAGGACCTGACCAGGGAAGAAGTCGCACTGGTGGAATGGGTGGCGGGGGCGCAAATGAAAGCGTTCGGCTACCGGCCAGTGGGCGAGACGCCGGCCCGGCTGGCGGTCGTGCGAGCTGCCGCGGTTGCTTTATTCGATGCCGTGCGGCAGCGTATTGTCGCGTTTCCAGCAGTTTGGTATTACCTCATCAAGTCGACTGACCTGGTCAAGGAAGAAAGCGCCAGGGAGCGGTTTACGAGACAACCTTCAGGCGGGGCCGCTTGAGGTTTCGGGGCGAGCGTCGCTTGGGCGTAGTGCCGAGCGCAATCCAGTCGGGTACCGCGGACTACGACGGCCGGCTGTATTACTCGAATTGACGCTTTTCGATTTACAGTGGCTTGACGTTGATGCTGCAAAACTCGATTAAGGTCTGCGGGGAAATCATCTCGAGCCTCCCGAAGCTACCCGCCTGAGCATCGTCGGATCCTTGACGCCAGACTGGCCAAGGTCAATGACGACAGCCGCAAGGGCCGTACGTACGGCCCCTTTTCGATGGCCGGCGATTTGATTGCTTCCATGACGGGAGGAGGCAGCTACTCGCAAGCCTAGGGAACAAACGTAAGCCCGAGCAATTCGGAGCGGAGCGCTTCGTGATACGGCCTAAGTTTCGGCACCTCTTCAATCCCTCTGAGATTCAAGAGGCGCGAGGCCGTTTGAGGCGGGTGGGCTCAAACTAGACCCGCTTTCTCAAGACTCGGTAGGCAAAGGCATTATGCGAGACTCAATATATGGACTTTGCCTTCACCTCCGAGCAGGAGACCTTGCGCCGGCAGGTGCGCGAGTTCGCGGCGGGCGAGATCGCGCCGCACGTCTCGCGCTGGGATGAAGAGCAGACCTTCCCAGCCGAGGTTATCCGCCAGCTCGGCGCGCTCGGGTATCTCGGGGTCATCTTCCCCGAGGATTTGGGCGGCGCGGGACTCGGGTACGTCGAGTACGCCCTGCTCATCGAGGAACTCTCGCGCGTGGATGGCTCGGTGGGGCTGATCGTGGCCGCCCACACCTCGCTTTGCACGAACCACATTTTTAAGATGGGCACGCCCGGGCAGCGCGCGGCTTACGTGACCAAACTGGCCGCAGGCGAGTGGCTCGGCTGCTGGTCGCTCACCGAGCCCGAGGCCGGATCGGACGCCGCCGGAACGCGCACGGTCGCACAGCCCCAGGGCGACGCCTGGATACTGAACGGTTCGAAGACTTTCACGACCAACGCCCACCAGGCCGACGTCTGCGTCGCCATGGCTGTGACGGAGCGCGCCCAGGGACACCACGGTATTTCAGCTTTCATTGTCCCCAAGGGGACGCCGGGGTTCCGCCCCGGCCGCAAGGAAAACAAGCTCGGTATGCGCGCGAGCGACACGGGCGAGGTCCTGTTCACCGATTGCCGCTTACCGGCCGCGAACCTCCTCGGCAAGCGCGGGGAGGGCTTTGTGGACGCACTGAAGATTCTCGATGGCGGACGCATCTCGATCGCGGCGCTGGCCGTGGGAATGGCACAGGGCGCGTACGACGCTTCCCTGCGGTACGCCAAACAGCGCCGCCAGTTTGGACGCTCGATCGCCGAGTTTCAGGCCATCCAGCACAAGCTCACCGACATGGCCACGGAAATCGACGCCGCGCGCCTGCTGACCTACCGGGCCGCCTGGCTCGCGGATAACGGCCGCCGCCACACCAAAGAAGCGTCCATGGCGAAGCTTTTCTCGAGCGAGGTTGCGGTGCGCGTCGCCGGCGAGGCCGTGCAGATCCACGGCGGCTACGGATTTACGAAAGACTATCCGGTCGAAAAGTTCTACCGCGACGTCAAGCTTTGCACCATCGGCGAAGGCACCAGCGAAATCCAGCGGCTGGTCATCGCCCGCCAGTTGCTCAAGGAATAGCCACCACCCCGTGCACACCGACTGGGCCGCCCAGATTCGTAACGGAGATGCTCGTGCCCTCGCCCGGGCGCTAAGCGAGGTGGAAAACTCGACCCCGCGCGGGCGCGAGATCCTGCGGACCTTGTTTCCCTTCTCCGGCCGGGCGCGGAAGATCGGGATCACGGGCGCGCCGGGCGCGGGCAAGAGTTCGCTCGTCGATCGACTGGCGGCCGAGGCGCGCCGCCGCGAGCAGACCGTCGGGATCATCGCCGTCGACCCCAGCAGCCCGTACTCGGGCGGCGCGATCCTCGGGGACCGCATCCGCATGCAATCCCACGCGGCCGACCGCGGCATCTTCATCCGTTCGATGGCCACCCGCGGGGCGCTGGGGGGGCTGGCGCGCGCCGCCGGCGATGCGGCCCTGGTGCTCGACGCCGCCGGCCGCGACCTGGTGTTCATCGAAACGGTGGGCGTCGGACAGGATGAAGTGGACATCGTCAAGATCGCCGACGTGGTGGCCGTGGTGCTCGTGCCCGGCATGGGGGACGACGTGCAGGCTCTGAAAGCCGGTATCCTGGAGATTGCGGATGTCTTCGTGATCAACAAGGCCGACCGCGACGGCGCCGACCGCCTGGAGCAGGAGCTGCAGGCCATGCAGGCGCTCGCACACCGTCCCGACGGGTGGGTGCCTCCGGTGGTTCGGACCGTGGCAACCGAGGGACGCGGCGTGCCGGAATTGCTGGACGCGGTTATCGCTTGCCGCTTTGAGGGACGCGCCGCGGCCAACTGGCAGGCGCAGTTGCGCGAGATGCTGCGGGACCGATTGATGGACGAGGTCTTGACCAAGCGCTTACAGCCGGGCGAGCTCGAAGCGGCGGCCCGGGAGGTCGCGGCGCGCGAACGCGATCCGTATAGCTTCGTGGAGGAAGTGCTGGGGCGGCGGAGTAAGGCATGAGCGAAATACGTATCGACCATCTCGGCATCGCTGTGCGCTCGCTCGATGAGGCGGTGGAGTTTTATCAGCGGGTGCTGGGATTCGAGGTCGGAGGCCGCGAGGTGGTGCGGCAGGAGCGGGTCCGGGTGGCGATGGCACCGGCGGGCGAGTCGCGCCTGGAGCTGCTGGAGGCTACCTCGGAAGACTCCCCCATCGCGCGGTTCATCGCCAGGCGCGGCGAAGGGTTGCACCACATAGCGCTCCGCGTACCCGACCTGCCGGCCGCCGTTGCGCGGCTCAAAGCGGCCGGGGCGCGCCTGGTGAACGACGAGATCCAGATCGGCGCGGGCGGACATCGGTACGTGTTCGTGCATCCGGCCTCGGCGCAGGGCGTACTGCTGGAATTGGTAGAGGAGCAAGCATGAAAGCACAGATCGGGGTGATCGGCGGCAGCGGCCTCTACTCGATGGAGGGTTTCCAGAACTCCGAGGAGGTGGCGCTCGAAACACCCTGGGGCTCGCCGTCGGATCCCTATGTGGTGGGCGAGCTGCACGGCCAGCGGGTGGCGTTCCTGAGCCGCCATGGCCGGGGCCACCGCTTGACGCCGTCGGAGATCAACTACCGCGCCAATATTTTCGGCATGAAGATGCTGGGGGTCGAGCGCATCTTATCGCTGAGCGCTGTCGGCTCCCTCCAAGAGGACCTGCACCCGCGCGACTTTGTCCTGCCCGACCAGTTCTTCGACCGCACCCGCGGCCGGGCGTCCACCTTTTTCGGCGGAGGCCTGGTGGCGCACGTGAGCTTCGCCGATCCCGTCTGCCCGCAGCTCTCCACCGTCGCCGAGCAGGCGAGCCGCACCGCCGGCGTGACGGTCAAGCGCGGCGGAACCTACGTCTGCATGGAAGGCCCGGCGTTCTCCACCAAGGCCGAATCGAATGTCTACCGCTCCTGGGGCATGGACCTCATCGGCATGACCAACCTTCAGGAAGCGAAGCTCGCCCGCGAGGCGGAGATCTGCTACGTCACAATCGCCATGGTCACCGACTACGACTGCTGGCACCCGGAGCACGATGCCGTCACGGTCGATGACATCCTCGGCCACCTCCAGGCTAACGCCCAGAACGCGCAGCGGGTAATCTCCGAAGCTATCCGCAACATGCCCGCCGAGCGGACCTGCCGCTGTGGGTCGGCCTTGCGCCACGCGATCCTGACCGACCGCAAGGCCATCCCGGTGGAGGCGCGCCGCAAACTTGGTCTGCTGGTGGATAAGTATTTGTCCTGAGCGCGGGCAGCGTAGGTTGTGCTCTGCGGAGTGCGCCGTGAAGCCGCGCTGGCTATTGGGTCCCCTTAAAGGTTAGCGGGGGCCATGATAGGCCCTTTCCAAATCGCACCGCGAGGCCGTAGTTTCTTCAACCGCCCCCGCGCATTTCTCAATTTCTCCATTCCTCAATTTCTCAATTTCCCTAAGCCGTCATTCCCCGGCCAGCGATCTTCCAGACCTTCTCAACTTTGTCGCCGCGCACGGCGTAGAGGCGGTCGTAGAGATTCACAGTCGGGTCGCAGTGCGGGATCACGAATTCCAGGCGCTCGCCGAGCTTCACGTCGCGCGAGGCGTTCACGAGGTCGAGGCGTCCGTGTTCGTCGCCCGCAAAGCCGTACACCAGGCCGGCGACGCCGAGGGCTTCGGGGATAATGCCGCGATCGGTCGAGAACGCCTTGAGACCGGCGTCCACAACGGCCTTCTTCGGCTCGGGATGGCTGACCACCGTGGTTATGACGAAGAGCGCGTTCTCGAAGTCGGAATACTTCTCCCCGCCGTCCTGGCCGCCGATGCGGCCGTAGTCCACGTCCATGAAGACGTACGATCCGGCCTGCATTTCGGTGATGCCCGGAATGTCGGTGTCGATGTTATAGGTGCCGGTGCTGCCGCCCGCGAGGAAACCGACCGCGATGCCCTTCTTCTCAAGCAGGCGCCGCGTCTCGACCGCGCCCGACATCGCCTCCCGCGAGGCGTCTCGCCGCTCGGCCCACGTGACAGTGTGTGAAGCGAAGCCGGCGTAGGCCTGGAGTCCTACGAAATTCAGCCCCGGCAGGCGGAGCACCTTCTCAGCCAGCGCTACGGCCGGCGCGCCGGTCGCGATGCCGGTCCGGCGGCCGACGTAGAGATCGAGGGCCACATTGAGTGTCAGCTTGGCGGCCTGGGCGGCGTCCGAGAGGTCCTGGGCGTTGTTCTCGTCATCCACCACGAACATGGTGTCGGGCGCCGCGGCGGCGAGTGCGACGGCGCGCTCGATCTTGTGCCGGCCGATGACGGCCGTCGTCACGAGCAAGCCCCGCAGGCCATGTGCGGCGAGCACCTCGGCCTCGCTGAGCTTGGCCGCGCCCACACCGAGCGCCCCGGCCGCCACCTGGGCCCGGGCGATCTCCGGACACTTGTGAGTCTTGGCATGCGGGCGCAGACCGTAGCCCTTGCCCTTGACGTAGTCCGCCATCTTCCGGACGTTGCGCTCGAAGGCGCCGAGATCGACGATCAGGGCCGGCGTGGGGAGGTCGTTTCGGGTGAGACGCCCGTCCGGGCTGCCGCTGGCCAGGATCTTCTCGACCTCGGCATACGAATAGCCCCGCGCGGTGGCAGGCAAACTTTCAGTGGCGACTGTCAAGGAACCCTCCAGTTGTACGAGTCTATCACGATCGAAGCGGGGGCCCGCCGGGATTACGGAACGCTCACTCGCGTTGGTTGCCGAGGTTGTATAAGTAGATCGATTTCCCGATTTTCTCCGATGGCGTGCGGCGCTTCAACCAACCGAACGAACCATTTTTCGCGTACTCCAGGTAAAGGTACCGCACGCTGACAGCAACGTAGCCCCGCGTGGCGGGCACGCCAGGCGAAAGTATCGAAAAGGGAGGCAGGCCCGCCTTTTCAAGTGGAGCCGTACCGAAGTACTTTATCGACACGTGCTCCACCCGGAGATCCTTCAGGCGCTGGCTTAAGCGATGCAAATCCTGGCCCCAATCCAGATCGGATTCGCATAAGATCTCTTCGGGGCGGGCGCCGGCGAACTGGTTAAAGTAGGCCAGGTAATCTGGCCGAGTCATCCAGGAATCGGCGACCACCCAGGCGGCCAGCACGACAGGCACCAGCGCGATCGCCCGCGATTTCCGTTTCGCCAAGGCGAACAACGTGGACATCGCGTGACCAGCGAGGATCGCCAGCAAAGGGTAGAGGGGCAGGATATGCCGCACGCCGAGATCGATCCTGGAAAGCATGCCCACGAGCAGGATCGCGCCCGGGAAGATCACCGTGAGGTGATGTTGCCAGGGACTTGACCGGAAGCCTCGGATCATACCTACCAGGCCACCGGCGGCCAGAAACAGAAAGCCGATCGGCGTCTTGAGGGCAACGACGACCGGAAAGAAGTACCACCATCCGGTGGAGCGATACTCGCCCAGCAGATAAGAATCATGCCCGTTCTCGTTGTGGGAGCGAACCTCCCGGACGCCGGCAACCATACCCATCAGAGGAAGCGGAGACTCCATAGCCCGGTAAGCCAGACGGCGAAGCGATGGTCTTTGCGCAAACCAGCGGTCCACACTGGGGTGCGAACCGCGATAGGGCGACATCGCGAAACGATATCCCGCCCACCACAGCACGAACGTAACGCCGGCCACGATAGAAAATTGCCAGAACAGGCGTTTCCAGGGGATTCTTCCAAGGGGTGCGCCCCCGTTTGCGAGAACCAGGTAAACGAGCGCGGAGGCGAAGCAGGCTGCGAGGAATGCGAGACTCGAGAACTTCGAGAGGAAAGCGAGGGCCAGCGTCACGCCCAGGAAGAAGGCTCGCCGCCACACGGGATTTTCCAGGAACCGTAGGAATGCGTAAAGGGCGGTGGCAACCGTGGCGGCGCAGGCCATATCGAGCGTCGCTAGTCCCGCATGACCGAGAATCGGAGGCAGGCTTACGAACAACAGCACCGCCCACAGGCCGGTTGTCTTGCTAAACCAGCGGCGCGCCCAAAGGAAGACTATTACACCGGCTTGAATCAGAAAAAGCAGATTGCCGCATCGTGCCGAGGCCAGGTTGCTCCAGTAACTGCCACCGGAATACAAAATCGCATTGCCCTCGGCCTTCGCCTCGGGCAGAGAGAAGGACCGCAACCCTTTGAGATAGGGCCCCAGAGCAAGGGCGGCGCGCGCCAGCGGCGGGTGCTGGAGTTCATAGGAGTAGGAGCCCTTATCGAGCCACTCCATGCCGCTCGCGATGTGGAGGGGCTCGTCAAAGGTGGCAGTGAAAGTGGTCCAGGTTCGGGCGACTCCGACTACAGCGATCCCAATCAGAAGGAGCACTGCGATCGCGCAGGATAGCTCCGAGTTAGCCCATTGGGCCGTAGGCAAACCCGTACCGTGGAGGCCTCGTGAGGAAGCGGTCGGAGGCATTCTTCCGCAGCCTGGTTAGAGCGTGCCGGAATAGTTCAGCCGGTTCAGTCCCGCGAGAGCCGCCACCTTGTAGCACTCGGCGAGCGTCGGATAGTTGAAGACCGTATTGACGAAGAAGTCGATCGTCCCTTCAAAAGCCAGCACCGCCTGCCCGATGTGGATTAGCTCGGTGGCTCCCTCGCCGATGATGTGAACCCCGAGCAGCCGCCGCGTCTCGCGGTGGAAGAGCAGCTTCAGCAGGCCGGTGGTATCGCCGATGATCTGGCCCCGCGCGATCTCGCGGTAATTGGCGACGCCCACCTCGTAGGGCACATCGTCCGCGGTGAGCTGGCCCTCGTTCTTGCCTACAAAGGAAATCTCCGGGATGGCATAGATGCCGTAGGGAAACAGCTCCGGCGCCGAGGTGGTGGGGTGGTTGAGCGCATGGCAGGCGGCGAGTCTCCCTTGCTCCATCGAGACGGAGGCCAGGCTCGGGAAGCCGATCACATCGCCGGCGGCGTAAAGGTGCGGCACGGCCGTCTGAAAGTTCTCGTCGACTTTGATACGGCCGCGGGCGTCGGCGGTGAGGCCCGCCGCCGCCAGGTTCAAGTGGTCGGTGTTGCCCTGCCGGCCCACCGCGTAGAGCAGCGCTTCCGACCAGACCTGTTTCTTGCTCTTGAGCCTGGCGCAGACCTTGCCGTCCGGCGTCTTGCTGATCTGCTCCACTTCCTCGCCCAGGCGAAACGTCACACCCTCGGTGCGCATGTGGTAGCTCAAAGCTTCGACGATCTGGTCGTCCACGAAGTCCAGGATGCGCGGCCGCCGCTCGATCAGCGTCACCGCGATACCCAGCGCCGCCGCGATGCACGCGTATTCGACCCCGATGACGCCGCCGCCGACGATGGTCAGCAGCTTGGGAAGCTCCGGCAGCCGGCTCAACGCGTCGGTATCGAAGATGTGAGTCTCGTCAAACGGAATCGAGTTCTCATGGGCGGGGCGAGTACCCGTGGCGATCAGGATATTCTCGGCGCGGCACTGGATCTGCGCTTCTCCGCAGTCCACCTGCAAAGTATGCGGATCGACGAACGCGGCGCACCCCGTGATGACGTCCACGCCATTGCGGTGGAACTGGCTCGAGAAAACCGCAATCTCGGTGCGCACGACCTGGTCGACCCGCAGCGCCAGGTCGGCCATCGAGATGTGGGAGTTCGTCCCGTAGTCGATTCCGTACAGCCCTCGCTGCCGGAAGCCGGAAAGATGGAGCACCGCCTCGCGCAGCGTCTTGCTGGGAATCGTGCCCGTGTTGATGCCGGCGCCCCCCAGCGCCGCGCGCATCTCGATAACGGCGACCCGCTTGCCTAACTTCGCGGCCTGGATCGCCCCGTGGTGCCCGGCCGGCCCGGAGCCTATGACCAGCAGATCGTACTCGCGCATAGCAGAACTAGTTTATCGTCGCTGCGCCGTTGGGGATGGTGAAAACTTCAGTCCGGCGGGCTGGTGGGCGTGTCGCTCTCGGGCGGCAGCCAGAGGTGCTCCGGCTGCCAAACGCCGGGCTGCCAGCGAAAGCCTTCCATAAAGCGCAGACCGAGGCGGAAGCCCCCGTCGCGCGGCAGGCAGTAGCGGACCTCCGCCCGGGCGTGGAAATCCGGGGCGGAGAGCTCCACGACCGTCGCCGCTTCGATTGCTTTCTCCACCATCAACGCCACGGCCGCGCCCTCCGGACTGAGGTCCTCGAGCACCGCCTCCTGCCGCCCGCTGGCCGCGATGACCTCCAGCAGGTGCGAGCACAGATGGCGCGGCTCGCGGCGGCGCTCTTTCTTATTGCGCTCCACGGTGGACTATTGTATAGATTCCTGTAGAGCCGGGCTGCCACGTAGTGGCCTGGCCGGGCAAGACTATTGTAACGGGTCCTGTAACGGGGTGAAGAATGATGCGAGGGTCTTGGTCCTGCAGGACCAGGGTGTTGTTGTTGTGCCTGCTCGCTTTGCTCGCGTACTGCCGGGCGCTGTTTTACCCCTTCATTGCGGATGACTACATCCAGATCCGTTGGGCCCGGGTGTTCACGCCGCCTGAAAACTGGGATGACCTGGCGGCCGACCCGCTCACGCGCTGTCGCACCACGTCACTATTCGTGACCGCCGCTACCGACAAGGTGTTCGGGCTGAACCCGGTCCCCTACAATGCGAGTTCCTTGATTCTGCACGTGATCCTGGCGGGCCTCGTGATGGCCCTGGCGCGGGGCTTGGGCTTCAGCCCGTTAGCGGCCCTGGCGGCCGCCGGCTTTTACGCCGTCTATGAAGGCCATCAGGAGGCGGTGATCTGGTATGCGGCCCTGCCGGAGCAGCTCGTCGTAATCTTCGCGGTCCTGTCGCTGCTGCTGTGGACCCGGTGGGTCCGGGGCGAGGGTGGCTGGCGCTACTACGCCGGGAGTCTGGCGACTTTCGTGCTCGCGCTATTTTCGAAGGAATCGTCGGTGGCCGTCGTACCCCTCTTGTTGCTTACCACCTGGTGGGGGCACGCGCAGCCGTGGCGCAAGGTGCTCGCCGCCGCGGTCCCTTACGCCGCTCTGGCGGCCGTCTATACCGCGCTCATTTTCCTCGCCCGGGACCAGCACGGATTTTTCCATGACGGAACCTTCGTCTTGAGCTGGCGGTTCCTCGAGGTGATACCGCATAGCATGGCGAGGATGCTCTTTTTCTGGGGAGCGCTCGCGGCGCTGCTGGTGGGCCGCCAGCGCACCCTGGCGTTCTGCCTGGGATGGATGGCGGTCGCGTTGGTACCTTATTCCTTCATCGGCTACATGAGCCGCGTGCCCAGCCGCCATACCTATTTCGCCGCCGTGGGACTCGCCCTGCTGGTGGGGAGCGGCTGGCAACTCGCGGCCGAGCGCTGGCGCACGGCACGGCCCTGGCTCGCGCCGGCGGTCGCTGCCCTGGTCGTCTTCCACAACTGCGCCTACCTGTGGACGCGCAAGCACCAGCAGTATCTGGAGCGCGCCGCCCCGACCGAGCGCCTGCTGGAGCACCTGCACGCCCACCGCCGATACCAGGGACCGGTGTGGGTCCTGAATTTTCCCTACGACAAGTACGTTGCCTATTCAGCCGTGGCGGTAGCGACCGACCGGCCTCCCGATTCGGTGGTGATTTCGAACCAGCCGCCGCACGGAGCCGCCCACACCCTCCGCTGGAACGAAGAACGCCTGGAATTTGAAGTGAAGGAATAAGACCCGTCGCTCAGTCGGCGGCGGACGAGATCTGCACCAGCGGCGCGGCGACCAGCGGCGGACCTTCGATGGTCTGCGGGTCGCGCCAGAAGTCGATGGCCGCCACCTGCTGTACGCAGGAAACCGTGCAGTGCGGCGCGCACGACTTCTTGGTGTAGTACTCGCGCCGCAGATCTTCCTTGGTGTAAGTCTCGAGCGGCACCGCCGGATAACCCCGCTGCTGCGAGCAGTAGTGCACCAGCCCTTCCTCGCAGATGTAGAGGTAGCGGGCGCCCGAGCGGCAGCGCCAGTTGTTGGGCCGGCCGTGAGCGATATTTTCCTGAAAGTAGTTGACCCGCGCGTAGCTGGCCTTGCTCAGGACCTGGATGGTACGGAAGATCTTCCGCTCGCGAGGCGCCAGCGGCTGCATCTGTCCCTCGCCGTCGTGGATGATGCCAACGGTGCTCGTCAGGCCTAGCGACAGCGCCCGCTGCGCCACCACCAGGGCATCCTCCGGGTTGTGGATGCCGCCGCCCAGCACCGAGTTGATGTTCACGTGAAAGTCGGCGTGCTCAGCCAGCAGCTCGAGCTTCTTATCGAGGACTTTCAGACTCTTCTTCGACACATCGTCGGGCGTGACGTTGTCGATGCTGATCTGCAAATGCTCGAGGCCCGCCCGGTTGAGCCGCTGGATGCGCTCGGCCGTCAGCAGGTAGCCGTTGGTGATCATGCCGGCCATCATCCCGTGATGCCGGATGCGCCGGATGACCTCGTCCAATTCGGGGTGCAGCAGGGGCTCGCCCCCGCTGATGGTGATGACCGTCGTCCCGAGGGCCGCCAGCAGGTCGAGCCGATGGTGCAACTGCTCGATCGGCACCGGGTCGGAGGTCTTGTCGTATTCGTTGCAATAGGCGCAGTCGAGGTTGCAGCGCCGGATGGGTATCAGGTGCGCCAAAACCGGGTGCCGCGTGGACATCAACCCCTTGGCCACCATGCGCCATTCCCGCACCCGGCGGTGCATGGCTAAGGCTTTCCGGCGCAGCTTGGTCGATACGGTCATCCCAGGTGGCTTATGAGGGCTATTAGACCACAGCGACCCTGTTAGAACAAGCGTTTACAGCGAGTTGCAGGCATCTGGAGGTGAGTGGTCGCACGTGTGGGTTGAGGCGGGAGGCGGCTTGGTCTCCGAGCCGACCAGACTAGTGTTATAACTAGTCTGAAGGAGAGATATGCACTCCTGGCAAGTTCAAGATGCGAAGGCGCGCTTCAGCGAGTTCCTGAACGCGACCCTAACTTCCGGCCCGCAAATCGTTACGCGCCGAGGTGTGGCAGCGGCCGTGCTGGTCCCGATCGAGCAGTGGCGCCGGCTGCAAGAGGCGTCGCGGCCGGGTTTGAAGCAGCTTCTGCTGGCGCCATCCCCACGACACGAGCAGCTCGTACCGGCGCGTCGTGAGGTCCGCCGCCGGCCCCCGATCCGGTTCCAGTAAGAGCATGTATCTGCTGGACACGAATGTCGTCTCCGAGGTACGCAAGCCGAAACCGCACGGCGCGGTTCTGGCTTGGCTCGAGAGTGTGGACGACGAGAGTCTGTTTCTCTCGGCAGTCACCCTCGGCGAGTTGCAGGGCGGCATCGAGCTGACCCGCCGGCAGGATCGGGCGAAGGCAGCGGAAATCGAGGCGTGGCTGGATCATATCGCCGCCTCGCAGCAGATTCTGCCGATGGATGGCCCCGCGTTCCGCGAATGCGCGAGGTTGATGGACGGCAAGCCGGACCGGCTGCTCGAAGACGCCATGATCGCCGCCACAGCCCGAATCCACCGGCTGACCGTGGTGACCCGAAACACCCGGGACTTTGAGCCCTTCGAGGTGGCGTTACTAAACCCGTTTAGCGCGCGATCTTGATGCCATGCGCATGTTGAACCCGCCCCCTCCGGGGGATTTCATCCGGACGGAGATTGTCGAGCCGCGAGGTCTGTCGGTGACGGCCGTGGCCCAGGTGCTGCAAGTTTCCCGGCCCGCTCTGTCCAGCTTGCTCAACCGCAGGGCCGACCTGTCCGGGGATATGACACTTCGCATTGAGAGAGCCTTCGGCGCGAAGATGGACACGCTCATGTGCATGCAGGCTTCGTACGATATAGCCCGGGTCCGAAAGCAGGAGGGCAAAATCCAGGTGAAGAGGTACCAGGCTGCTGAAGTAATCTATAGCGGCGAAGGGCCCCGCCGGGCGGTGCTAAAGTAAAGCCGTCATGCTTACACGCCGCGACTTCCTGGCCGGCGGAACGGCGGCCCTGGCCGCTAGCCGCCTGGAGGGGGCCGAGGTCGAAATCGACCGGGAGAAATTCGCCCAGCAGGCCCTCGACCTGGCCGCCAAAGGCGGGCGCCACCTACGCCGATGTGCGGATCAACCGTTACCGCAATCAGAGTCTCGCAACCCGCGAGCGGCAGGTGCGCGCCATCGACTCCGACACCAGCTATGGCTACGGCGTCCGGGTCTTGAAGAAAGGCACGTGGGGCTTCGCCGCCTCGCCCGATTTCAATGCGAAGACCCTGGCTGACGTCGTCCGCCAGGCGGTCGAGATCGCCGAGGCCAACTCCGTCTACCAGGAGCGCCCGATCCGGCTCGCCCCGCAGAAGCCCCACCTGGACCGCTGGCGCTCCGGCTACCAGACTGATCCTTTCGGTGTCCCGCTCGAAAAGAAGGTCGGCCTGCTGCTCGAGATCAACGCAGCGGCGCTGCGCGTCAAGGGGGCGCGATTTGTTTCGAGCCGGTTCTCCTTCGTCGGCGAGGACAAGTTCTTCGCGTCGTCGGAGGGCAGCCGCCTCGAGCAGAACATCATCCGCACGGAGGGCGACTTCAGCGTCACGGCGGTCGATGCGGCGCGCGGCGAGTTCCAGTCGCGCAACAGCCTCGCGGCTCCCGTCCAGCGGGGGTGGGAATATCTCGAAGAGTACCCCTTCGTCGCCGAGGCCGAGCAGGCGGCCGAGGAGGCGGTCCAGAAGCTCGCGGCGAAGCCCGTCGAGCCGGGCCGTTACGACCTGCTGCTGCACCCCACGAACCTGTTTCTCACGATCCACGAAAGCTGCGGACATCCGACGGAGCTCGACCGCGCGCTCGGCTACGAGGCCAACTACGCCGGCACGAGCTTTCTCACGCCCGACAAGCTGGGCAAGTTTCGGTACGGCTCGAAATGGATCAACATGGTCGCCGACCGGACGCAACCTCACGCCCTCGCGACCGTCGGCTACGACGACGACGGCGTGCCGGCCCAGCGCTGGTACCTGATCCGCGAGGGGATCTTCGTCGATTACCAGACCACCCGCGAGCAGGTCGCCTGGCTGCCGGGGATGCGCTCGCGCGGCTGCGCCCATGCCGACAACTGGTCGAGCGTGGTCTTCCAGCGCATGCCCAACGTCTCGCTCGATCCGCTCGACAGCAAGCTGACCGAAGAGGAGCTGCTCGCCGACGTGAAGGACGGCATCCTGATTCTCGGGCGCGGCAGCTACTCGATCGACCAGCAGCGGTACAACTTCCAGTTCGGCGGGCAGGTCTTCTGGGAGATCAAGAACGGCAAGAAAACCCAGATGCTGCGGGACGTCGCCTACCAGGCGCGCACCCCCGACTTCTGGAACGCTTGTGACGGCGTCGCGGGACGCGCCGGCTACCAGCTTGGCGGCACCTTCCGCGATGGCAAGGGCGAGCCGGGCCAGCTCAACTCGGTCAGTCACGGCTGCTCGATGGGACGCTTCCGGCAGATCAACGTGCTCAACACCGGGAGGCGCGCGTGACCTACGACGACGCTCGCAACCTGACGAAGAAGATCCTGTCGTTCGCGACCGTGAAAGAGGCGCAGGTACAGGTGGAGCTGGTCCGGCAGGCGAGTTTGCGGTTTGCGCGCAATGCGGTTTCGACCAGTGGCGCCTCCGAGAGCGCCACCGTCACAGTCACAGCTTGGAAAGGGACGCGCAAGGCGTCGGCCTCTGCCGCCATGGCGCTGCCGGGCGCCGAGGATAGCGCGCTGCGGCGGCTGGTGGCGGAGGCCGAAGAACTCGCCGGCCTTTCTCCCGAGGACCCCGAGCATGTTCCGCTGCTCGGCGAGCAGAAGTATCTCGAAGTCAACGCCTACGACCGGGCCACCGCCGAGATGCCGGCTGCCGCGCGAGCCAAGGCGGTCGGCGACGCGATTGCTTACTCCAAGAGCCGCAAGGTGACCGCCGCGGGGTTCTACCAAAACTCTGCTACGACTCAAGTGCTCGCCAACTCGGCTGGGCTGTTCGCCTATTTCCCGAGCACCGAAGCGTACTTTTCCCTGACCGCCCGCACTTCCGACGCCACCGGCTCGGGTTACTCGGCCGTCACCTCCGTGCGCGTTGCGAGCGTCGACACCCGGGAGACGGCCGCCATCGCCGCGCGCAAGGCCGTCGAATCGCGCGGGGCGCGGGAGCTGGCGCCCGGCGCCTATCCGGCGATCCTCGAACCACAGGCTTTGGCAGACCTGTTCCCTTCCTTCCGGCCCGCGCTCGCGGCCCGTTCGGCCGATGAAGGCCGCAGTGTCTTCTCCGCGGCGGAGGGCAAGACGCAGCTCGGCCAGAAAATCTTTGCTCCCGGCGTCAGCCTCTACACGGATCCGCAGCACGCCGTGGTCCCCGCGAGCCCGTTTGGCGAGGATGGTTACCCGGCGGCCAAATCCTACTTCGCGCGCGGCGGTGTACTGGAGAGCCTGTCGTCGAGCCGCTTCTGGGCGCAAAAAACCGGCCGCCGGCCCGGCCCCTACTTCGTCAACCTCATTATGGAAGGCGAGGGCAAACCGCTCGCCGACCTGATCGCCTCGGTCGAGCGCGGCCTGCTGCTCACGCGCTTCTGGTATATCCGGTCCGTCGATCCACGGCAGGGACTGGTCACCGGCTTAACCCGCGACGGGACGTTCTACATCGAGAAGGGCCAGATTCAGCATTCGGTGAAGAATTTCCGCTTCAACGAGAGCCTCGTGCGGCTGCTCGGCGAGGTGGAAGCCTCTGGCGCCCCGCAGCGCGTCACGGCCACGGAAGGGAGCAGCCCGCTGTTGTTGCCGCCGGTGAAGGTGCGATCCTTCCGGTTCACATCGATCTCGGATGCGGTGTAGGTGGATCTCCGGGCTGGTGGGAATAACCTTATGGGGAATGGCCCTGTGGGCGGCCCCGTCCGAGACCGTCACCTATAACCGCGCCATCGCGCCGCTGCTGTACCGCCACTGCGTCTCGTGCCACCGCGAGGGGGGCGCCGGCCCGTTCCCGCTGCTCACCTACCAGGACGCCTCCCGGCGCGCCACTCTGCTCGCCGCCGTTACTGCACCTCACTACATGCCCCCGTGGAAGCCCGCACCGGGGTACGGCCATTTTCGTGGCGCGCGGGGGCTGACGGCGTCCGAGATCCGCTTGTTCCGCCGCTGGGCGGATGCGGGCGCGCCACCCGGTGAAGCGAGAGCGGCACCACCCGCCATGCCCCCCAGCGGCGGGGAGCTCGGCGAGCCAGACCTGGCAGTGAAACTCTCCGAGCCCTTTGCGGTATCCGCCGATGGGCCAGACCTCTACCAATGCTTTGTAGTGCCCCTGAATCTGGCTGAAACAAAATATGTTAAGGCTGTTTCATTCCAACCTCAAAACCCTCGCCTGGTACACCACGCCATCCTGTTCCAGGACCCCACCGGTCACGCGGCCCGCGAGCGCGACGCCGCCGAGCCGGGTCCTGGGTATCGCTGCTTCGGCGCTCCCGGTTTCCTGCCGGTGGGGGGCCTAGGCGGCTGGTCGCCGGGCACTCGTCCCGTGCCTTGGCCGGCGGGGGTGGCACTGCCGCTGCGCAAGGGAGCCGACCTAGTGGTGCAGATCCACTTCCACCCGACCGGCAAGCCCGAGAGCGAACAATCGACCATCGGACTTTACTTCAGCCCGCAGCCGCCCACGCGGCGTCTCGCGGATATTCCACTCGGCTCGCGCCAGATCGACATCCCGCCCGGCGAGCGGGCCTATCGGGTCCGCGATCGCTTCACCGTGCCGGTGGAGGTCGACGCCATCGGGATCATCCCGCACGCCCACCTGATCTGCAGGGACATGAAAGGCGTCGCCGTGCTGCCCGACGGCTCGAAGAAGTGGCTGCTCTGGATCCGCGACTGGGACTTCAACTGGCAGGAGCAATACCGCTACGAGACCCCGGTGCGCTTGCCCGCCGGCACGCGCGTCGAGATGGAATTCACCTACGACAACTCGGCCGCCAATCCGCACAACCCGAATCATCCGCCGCAGCGGGTAGTGTGGGGCGCCGACACCACCGACGAGATGGCCGGCTTACACGTGCAAGTGCTCCCCGTGCGGGAATCCGATTACGCTGAGCTGGCGCAAGCCCTGTGGGGCAAGCTGATGCGCAGCGTGGGCGGCGGGTTCTTCCGGCTCGAACCGCCCGAGCGCTGACCGCCAGCTTCCGTTAGCGGCTCTTCAACGGCACCACAGTTTGCACTCCAGGTAAGCCTGGTGCGCAATCCAGTTACACCGCTTCTCGTCGCCGCCGGCTGCCATACAAGCGTTGTAGTGCTCTTGCGCATGCTCCGTGCAGAGTGTCCCGTCACAAGTGGTTGGCGCTGGAGGCTTCTTCGAGAAGGCCACCGAAGCACCCAAGATGAAAAGAACGCACAGCATGATCCTCATAGATGTACCTCGCCTGAGGTAGGCGCCGCGCTGAATGGAGGAGTTGCCGCCGAGAGTCGCGATGGCAGTGAAGGCTGGTCGGCGTGCAGCCGTGCGGCCGTCCGCGGGCCGGACGCGAGCCCTCCTCTGGGGCCGTCACGGCTGGAATTCCAGGGGACTCTCACAGGCGCCCGCATGTCACACCTCCTTCGGGAACCTGCAACTTCAGCATGGGCTGGCGGAGCGCGAAGATCAAGAGATCTTTTGGCCAGACCGTCCGCGTACTTATGTACTAGCAGTATGAGGATCGGCCAGCGCCGCCGTCGAGAAGGATATTGTGGGTCTCGATAGTTCGGCTGGTCCGGTTGGCCGAGTACGTGCCGGCGGTGCATGCTAAATTGAGCGCATGCTTTCACGATTCGTTTTGACGGGTCTTTCTGTGGTGGGTCTCGGCCTGGCCCAACAGCAGGCTATCCCTAAACTCGAAGGTGTCGTCTATTGGCCCGCGGCGAAGCTCCAAAGCTTGGCGACGGGATTGAAGACGAAGGAGCATTCGGCGCGGGCGGGCCAGCGGGCGGCGTCCGTTTACGAGCAGATGGGCTCGCATGGCCGCTACAGCTTCCTCGACGGACTCCGCGACGGCACCACCGTTCCCGAGGCGCATGCCGGAATCGACGACATCTTCATCGTGCAGGAGGGGGAGGCCACGCTGCTCTATGGCGGCAAAGTGGAAGGCGTGGCCCAGGTCGCCACGGGCGCCATGCATGGCGGCCATCTGGTAGGGGCCGAGTCCGTCAAGCTGTCGCCGGGCGACATGATCGCGGTACCGGGCGACGTCCCGCACCAGATGATTGTAGAAAAGGGCAAAGCGATTACTTTCCTGTGCATCAAGGTTGACAACCGCTGAGAGCGGTTATCAAGAGAACGGCCGGGCGAGGCCCACCGGCGGACTTTTGGCGGTGCGCCATTTTTTTGACGACTTCGTCTCCGGGATGGGCGCGCAAGTGGCGCAGAATCGCGCTCAACCACTGGCCGCCGAATTGCAATCTTTGCTCCCTCTGGACGCCCCCTGACTCGCCTGCTGCTGTCCGCACGCCTGGTCTTCGCCCAGCGGCCTTAGAAAACGTCCAGACTCGCCCGGGAGCGTGCTATGAACGTGGTGGTCACCGTAGAACACCGCTTCGACCGGTTGCCGGATGGCTCGGTGTGGACCTCCGGAATGAACTCTTGCCGGCTGTGGGCCCGCTACCGGACGGTTTTTGAAACCGTCAAGGTGGTCGCACGGGTGCGGGATGTCCTGAGCGTGCCGCCCGGGTGGTCGCGCGCGAATGGCCCCGGGATAACGTTTCTGGCCGTGCCCTATTACCTTGGTCCCTGGCAGTACCTGGCTAAAGCCTGGCAGGTCCACCGCGCGCTTGGTCAAGCCATGACGGATCGCGACGCGATCATCCTACGAGTCGGCTCGCATATCGCGGGGTGCCTGGAACCGGCGCTATTCCGGGCCGGACACCCTTACGGCCTCGAGGTGGTGAGCGATCCCTTTGACGTGTTCGCGCCCGGGGCGGTGCGGCACCGGCTCCGGCCGTTTTTTCGCTGGTGGTTCACGCGGCAACTGCGCCGGCAATGCCGGAGAGCCGCCGGCGTCGCCTACGTCACGAGGCAAGCGCTGCAGGCACGGTATCCGTGCGCCACTTACTCGGTGGGAATGTCGGATGTCGAGATTTCACCGGAAGCCCTCGTGCGAACGGCCACCGCGTTTGCCACCCACTACTCCAGCGTGGAGCTTGCGACGGAGGCGTCCGTAACTCGATGCCGGTCGGTAAGCCGGCAGGGGGAGCGGTTTCGCCTGATAACCATTGCTTCGCTGGCGCAGATGTATAAGGCCCCCGACATCCTGATTCGAGCCGTCGGGGCGTGCGTCACCGCGGGGCTCGACCTGTCCCTAACCATTGTGGGTGACGGCCAGCACCGCCCGGAACTGGAGCGGCTGGCCTTCTCGCTGGGCTTGCGCGAACGGATCCGGTTTCTAGGCCAGTTGCCGGCCGGCGTGGCGGTACGAGCGCAGTTGGATGCGGCCGACCTGTTCGTGCTGCCCTCCCGCAGCGAAGGACTGCCTCGCGCCATGATCGAGGCGATGGCCAGGGCCCTTCCGTGTCTCGGCTCCACGGTGGGCGGGATACCGGAGCTGCTTCCGCCCGAGGACCTCGTGCCAGCGTCGAACGTGGCCGCGCTGGCTGCCAAAATCCGTGAAGTGCTGGCCTCCCCCAACCGGCTGTCCGCCATGTCCTCCCGCAACCTGGCAGCGGCCCGAGAGTATCGCGATGAGGTTCTCGATGCGCGGCGGCGAGCGTTCTTCGAACATATTCGGGACGTGACCGCGGAGTGGCTGACGTCCCCCTCTCGGGCGGCGGTGTTTCCAAGCCCCGCCGCCTCCGGGATCTGAACTGTAAGAAATCCACGCCCAGCCGGAGTGCCGGAGGCCCGGGACCGCCGGCAGGCTCTGGTAAGCTAGGGCCATGAAAGGTTCGCGCCCGTAGCTCAGCTGGATAGAGCGGCAGACTTCGAATCTGTAGGCCGGGGGTTCGAGTCCCTCCGGGCGCGCCATTCAGCCATGGATACCGCCGGCCGCAGAGCTTTTCTGGCGTCCCTCCTCGGAACGGCAGCCTGCCTGCCCCTGACGGGACAACAGGTCACTACGCCCCCCTACGTACCCAAACAGAGCGACCGGCCGGAGCCGTCGAGCGGGGACGAACCTGGCTTCCAGCCCATCTTCAACGGCCGGACCCTGGAGGGTTGGGAGGGCGATTCCCAATACTGGCGCGTCGAGAACGGCGCGCTCGTCGGCGAAGTCACCCCGCAGACTCTCCTCAAGAGCAACACTTTCATAATCTGGCGCGGCGGCACGCCCCAAGATTTCGAGTTAAAGGTCGATTACCGCATTTCAGCCGAGGGTAACAGCGGTATCAACTATCGCAGCGTGGAGGTTCCCGATCCCGTGACGCCCGATAATAAGTTCGCCCTGCGCGGTTACCAGGCCGATATCGACGGACGGAATCAATACACCGGCCAGAACTACGAGGAGAAGGGACGTCTATTCCTGGCCCTGCGCGGCCAGATGACCCGCGTGGTGAGTGGCCGAAAACCGGTCCTGCTGGCGTCGTTCGGAGAGCCGCAAGAGCTGGCGGCCTTCATCACGAGCGACTGGAACTCGTATCATCTGATCGTCCGCGGGAACGTCCTGACGCATCTTCTCAACGGACACTTGATGAGCGTCGTAATCGACGACGACACTGCGCACCGTACCGGGGAGGGACTGATCGGCGTGCAAGTGCATGTGGGCCCGCCGATGAAAGTCGAATACCGTAATTTCCGGCTGAAGGATCGGTAGCGATGAAGTGTACTGCGGCCGTGCTGTGCCTCTTGACCAGCCTCTTGGCCGGGACCGCCCCGGCACAGCAGCAGTTGCCGGAAGGCCCGGGCCAGAGCACCATGAAGAGAATCTGCAGTCCCTGTCACAGCGCTGAAAACGTCATCGGGCGCGGGAAGACCCGGGAGGAGTGGGGCGAGACGGTCGGCAATATGGTCGAGCGCGGCGCGCGGGGTACCGACGAGGAGTTCTACGAGATTGTGGACTACCTGGTCAAATACTTTCCGAAGTCGGCGGCCAGTAACAAGGTTTATGTCAATCGAGCCGGACCTAAAGAGCTGGAGAGAGAATTGCAACTTACTACCAATGAGGCTGAGGCCGTGGTCCGCTATCGCGGGCAACACGGCGACTTCAAGACCTTTGACGACCTCAAGAAGGTCCCTGGGTTGGACGCTCCGAAGCTTGAAACAAAAAAAGAGCGCCTGGCATTTTCTTGAGCTGGGGCCTTCCGTGGTATGGTCCGCCTATGAGAAAAGCCCTCTTACTGTTTGCCGCCTGGTGCACCACCCTGCCCCCTGCCGTGCCTCAGACGGCCGCGCCAAAACCTGAATTGTACGAGCGGACGATGAGCGCCGACGAGGCGGCCATCCGGCAGGTCTCGGAAGACTGGATCAGGTTTTATAACGCCGGGGACGCGGCGAAGGTCGCGGCGTTGTACACCGAAGACGGCTATTATCTTTCGGCACACATCCTGGCGCACGGGAGGCCGGCAATCGAGGCTTATTGGCAACGCGGCATCAAGGCGGGCGGGCACCTCGACTTCGTGAAGCCGCTGACCCTCTACTACACCGGAGACCTCGCCTATTCTGCGGGCACCTACCAGGCTACCAATGCCGGTGTGACGGTCGATGGGCGCATTCTAATCGTGCTGCGGAAAGTGAATGGCAAGTGGCTCATGGCCGCGCATGAGACAGTAGTGCGCGACCAACCGCTATAACGGAGGGTCGCCGCTAAAGGTCTTTCAGCCAGATATTCCGAAATTCCACTTTCATCGGCGGGCCCACATGCATTTGAAAGCCCAGCAGCCCCCCCAGGGCGCGATTCGGTACATCGTCATCGATCGCCTGGCTCATCAACTCCCCGTTCAGGATGTGAACGAGCAGGTTCCCGCGAGCGATGATGTGGAATTGATTCCAATCGTTGACCTTGATAAGTCCCTTGAGTTCGTCGCCGCTTCGCAGGTTGGCAATCACTTGCGGCGGCTGGCCCGGCAGTATGTGAGTCATCTGGCCGCGTAGGGCGAGAAACCCTCGCCCGCGCTCCTCATAAAGCTGGCCCGTGTAGGTGTTCTGGAAGTCGATGTCGGCCTGGTAGCCCTTCATTACCCACTTGCCGACCTCGGGCAGCTCGACGCTGCGGTACTGCACCCCACTGTTGGTGGAGTTCATGCGGAAGTCCACCTTCAGCTCGAAGTCCTTAAGCTGGCCTCCGCGCCAGACGATGAACGTGTTGACCTTGAGCTGCTTTTCCGGGGTGCTCTCGCCGATGATTTCGCCGTTTGCGGCGCGCCAGAAGGTGGGATCGCCATCCCAACGCTGTAAGCTCTGGCCGTCGAAAATCGACCTGAACCCGGCATGGTCATCGGGCCTCCAGGGAGCGGGCATCGCGGGCCGCGGTCCTTTCTTTGCGGCCGGCTGCTGGGCGACGGCCGCCAGGCCTGCGAGGACGGCAATGATGGCGGCCGGGCGAGAATATCTGGAAGGAACGGTCATGTTTTACTCCCGAACTAACCCGCTACGGGAACCTGCTCCCATTGCCGGGTCTTCGCCGACTTGAGCACGGCGTCGGTCACGTAATCGGTGGCCAAGCCCTCCCGGAAGGTCGGCGCCGCGGCCTGACCTTGCCCCAGCGCCTGGAGAAAGTCGGCCAGTTGATGAATGAAAGTATGCTCGTATCCGATCTGCAGGCCGGGGACCCACCAGTGCTTCATGTAAGGATGGTCGCCGTCGGTCACGTGAACACTCCTCCAGCCGCGCACCTGTCCCTCATCGCGGTGGTCGAAGTACTGAATGCGATGGAGATCGTGCAGGTCCCACAACGCGGAGCCGTGTTCGCCGTTGATTTCGAGAGTGTAGAGGGCCTTGTGGCCGCGGGCGTAGCGCGTCGCCTCAAACGTGGCGAGCGATCCATTCTGGAAGCGGCACAGAAACGCGCAGGCGTCGTCGATGCCGACCGGCTCCACCCGCCCGGTCAGATTGTGCTGGCGCTCCTTGATGAAGGTCTCCGTCATGGCGGAAACTTCCGTGATCGGGCCGTTCAGCCACAGCGCGGTATCGATGTTGTGCGCCAGCAGATCGCCGGTGACGCCGCTGCCGGCCACCGCCACATCCAGGCGCCACAGCCCTTCCCCACCCTGCGGCAGATCCCGCGAGATCGTCCAATCCTGGAGGAACTTGGTGCGGTAGTGGAAGATGCGGCCCAGGCGCCCGGCGTCGATCAAGTGCTTCAATAGCACGACCGCCGGTACGCGGCGGTAGTTGTACCAGACCATGTTGGCAACTTGGGCGGATTCGACCGCCGCCGTCATGGCCTTCCCTTCGGCCGCGTTGCGTCCCAGCGGCTTCTCGCAGAGCACCATCTTGCCGGAGTGCGCCGCGGCCACGGCGATCTCGGCATGGGTGTCGTTGGGACTGGCGATATCGATCAGGTCGATGTCTTTCCGCTCGACCAGCTTGCGCCAGTCGCTCTCGACCGACTGGTACCCCCAGTTCTGCGCAAAGGCCTGGGCGCGGCCCGGATTGCGCGCGCACACGGCCTGGAGCACCGGCCGGTACGGCACGTCAAAAAAGCGGCTCACCTGCAGGAACGCGTTCGAGTGGGTGCGTCCCATGAAGCCGTAACCAACCAGCCCGACGTTTAGTGCTCTCTTCTCCAAGGCGCTCAATCCCAGCCGTGGGCATTTCGTACTGCGATCATCGTGGCGAGGATATCCCGCCAGGTGCCCGGCTCGATCATCACGGCATTCGGAAACATACAGCCGTCCCAGCAAATGTGTTGGAAAGCGTGGGTCGCCGCGCCAGTTTCGCCGCGCATCCAGGCGCCCGCCACCTCGACAATGTCCATCTTGCCGTTGGGATCGTGCGGCAGGCAGTGCCGGCCGGTCTTGTCGTGCGAGCCGGACCCCTTCACCGTCGCGTCATTCTGCGCCACGTGAAAATCGATGGTCCAGGGCCGTAGGGTGCGCGTCATCGTGCGAATCGCTTCCAGGAGCGTCCCGCGGTCCGACCAGTCGAAATTCTCCGGCAGCAGGCGGTCCTTCGGCGCGTTGTAGCCGAGCGTGAATAACAGAGTGTGGGCCATGTCCGCCTGAAAGCCCAGCGTCTGAGGACGGCCCACCATTTCCAGCAGCTCGGCCATCCGCCTCCAGCTATGCATGCCGCCCCAGCAGATCTCGCCTTCCGCGGCGAGACGCTCGCCGTAGCCCTCCGCGATCGAGCAGGCCTCGCGAAACGTGTCGGCGATCCGCCGGCTGTTTCCGGCCGGGTCGGGGGCCCAAGCCGCCGGGCTGCAAGCGGAATCGATGCGGACGATCCCATAGCGGCGAATGCCCAGGCCACGGAGCTTCTGGCCGATGGCGCAGGCTTTGCGAGTCTGCGTGAGAAAGTTCTTCCGCTCCTCGGCGGAACCCATCGCCGATCCGCCGCCGGTGGGAGGCCACACGGGAGCAACCAGCGAACCGACCACCAAATTCCGCGAGGCAATGCGGTCTGCCAGGCGCTTGAGATCGTCATCGGTCGAGTCGATCTCGACGTGCGGCGCAAACAGGAATAGGTCGACCCCGTCGAATCGAATGCCGTCCACCTCGGCCGCGGCCGTCAGGTTGAGCATGGTCTCAAGGTCGATCGGAGGCTCGGCGCCGGGCCCCCCTTTACCGACGAGTCCCGGCCACATCGCGTTGTGCAGGGCTGGATATTTGTGCTGACTTGCGCCGCTCATGAGTTGGCGTCGGGGTTGCCGGGTCCGAAATGCTTCAGCAGCACCAGCGGATCTGTCTGGCTGGGGTTTTCGAGGCGGACGCCGGCTTTCGCCGCCTCGGCCGTGACAAAAAGCTCGTCCTGCGTCATCTCTCCAAAGCGAATCAGGTTGGGCGTCGCTACGGCGTGTTTTCCGAGGGTCCCGTGTCCCTGCGTCAGGATCAGCCCGTAGGCGGCGCTATCCCGGATGGTGGCGGTCCGGCCGGGCAGCACCGTGAGCTCTTTCGCCGAATAGTAAGAGGTCCCGTAAGTAATCCACTGCTCGCGGTAGCCGGCCGCCTCCATTTCCTTCACCGGCCGCACTGGCTTGGGAAACACCCGGTTGGTCTTGCCGAACTCGGGATTCACGTTCGCCTCCCAATCGAGCATGCCGACCAGGTAGTCCAGGTCGTGATGGAATTCGGGACGGACGTCCTTGGTCAGCAGGCTCCAGTCGACGATGCGCCCTTCCACCTCCGACTGGAACATCGCGAAGACGTCGCTGTTCACCTGCGGCTCGTACGTCACCAGCGAGCCGGGCGCGTGCAGGATACCGGGGTTTATCTGCCATCCGGTACCGGGCTGGAGGCGGTAGGCGCGCGAGTGAAAGAGCATCCCGTTATCGCCCTTGCCCCAGTTTTCGAGGCATCGCCGCACGTCTTCTTTCGTCGTGCCAGGTTCGAGCCCCATGAAAGTATACGGGAAGTTGTTTTGCACCTGGTTGAATTGCGGCGGGAAGTAATACGCTTCCGGCTTGCCGCGCTGTCCGACCAGTTTCGCGAACGCATCGCTCTGATGCAGATGATGGGGGATGGGCCCGGCGTTGTCGAAGAACTTGCAAAGCAGGTTCCAGCCGCCTTCCCGCGCCATGATGTCGGCGCCGAGCAGCAGGTCTCCGGCGCGCTCGACGGCCTCCTTGAGCAGGAATCTCTTCTCCCCTTCCGGCCGGACGTAGCTCAAGCCCTCGTCCTCGCCGGTCAGCGGACCATTGGCAGCCTTGGTCGTCGAGGAGAACCACCGTTCATCGATACCGCCACGGTGGCCTCCGAACGCATAGAGGTCGTCCGGATGGAGTTTCAGCCGCCTCCCGGGCATCAGAAAAGAGCGCGGCACCCAGCAAGGTTCCAGCCTGAGGATCCCTGCTCCGGCGTCGATGGCCTCCCGAACTTGGGCTCGATCCAGCGGCATTCTAGGGCGGTCTAGTGCTCCATCGGAAAGCCGAAGGAGTAAAGGGTATTGTCGTACGTGGCAAAGTAGACGCGACCGTTGGCCACTGACATTGCGGCGAAGTGCGTAAACGATGTTACGCTATCTCCGCTGGAATAGAGCTCCTTACCCGTTTCGGCGTCCAGCGCATAGAGTATCGCATGGGTGGAACGCTCCGCCCGGTCCTTGGCGCTGAAGAGCCCTCCCTCATTTTCGTTAGCCTGGCGGACGAACTCCCCGCTCGAGAGCGCGAACGCCACGCCGTTAGCAATCACGGGCGGCGCCGGGGCGATCAGGTCGCGAGAGATCCAGGCGGGGGCCAGGACGGGCTTCCCGTTTTGCTCGGCCACCTTGAACGCCACGATCGCGCCGTTGGGGGCCTTGCCATTCGTGATCGGAAATTGCATCTTGGAGTGGGGCGGGCCCCACACCGGTCCCAGCACCCAGCGTGTGCCGCTGCTGTCTTCCCAGCTCGCCAGGCTGCCCCAGGTGCCAGCTCCCGCAAAGTCCACTTCTTCATTCGAAATCAGCTCGGTGCGGAACAAGGGGGTCCGGTGATCCGGTCCGCCGAGCGACTGGCTGTCCAGCAGGAAGAAGCGGCCTTCTTTGCCCGCGGCGACGATAAGGTCGCGGCCTTTGTAAGGGAAAACGACGGGCGTGACATTCATGTCCAGGTCCCGCTTAGTAATCCACTCGCGGTTGGACGGCGTGTAATAGTCCTTCAGCTTGAGATCCTGGGGCGTCAGGGCCAGCACCGTGTCGGAGTACTTCCCTTTCGAAGGGTCCCACTCCCCGTCACCCACCTCGGTATAAATGGTCCCGTCGGTGCCGACCGCGGCGCCCGCCAGGCCCCACATGCCGCCGGCTCCGGAAGAGAAGCTCGCGACCTTCATTTCCGGACTGTTCAGATCCATGGCCCATACGTCGTTCGGATTGCCGCCACACCCCTGGCCGGTCGTGGTGTAAAGAATATTGTCCACCAGGTTCATGCTGTACGGTTTTCCGTTCGGGGGCAGGAACTTCTTGGGCGGTACAACTTCTTCGCCGTTGGCCAGGTTGAGCTGATGGAGGTTGCCGTCACTCGCGAGGACATAGACCCCCCTCACCGTCGGGCGGCGAGGAGTTGCCTTGGCTCCCGCAGCGCCGGGGGCGGGGCTGGGGCGGGAAGCGAAATTGGGTGGAGGGGGTATGACGGGAGTCGCGGTCAGCCCACCCGGACAAAGCCAGGAGGAGTTCTTGGTCTGGGGCGTTTCCGACGAATAATCGAAGTGCCTTTGCCACAGCATCCGGCCGAGGTCCGCGTCGACGGCGTAGATGTTGTCCGAGCTCCCGGCCACGATCGCGACTTCCTTGAAGCCCCGGTTCGTAATGATCCGGCCGACAATGAGGGGCCCTAGCAGCGCGTGCAAGGCCTTCTGCTCGTTCTCGAATTTCAGCTTCCAGAGAGGCTGGAGACCCTTCACGCTTTCCTTCGTGATGGAGGTCTCGGCCTTCTGCCAGGCAGTGCGCTGGGGATCGCCGCTGTGCGTCAGCCAATCCGCCCCCCACACCGCCACGCAACCACACGAGAGGAGAGCTAAAGCAGACCACCTTCGCATCATGCCCACCATGGAACCTCCCTAAACCCGGCACGACCGGGGGTGCTGCAGCCTCGTCGCCAACCCTCGGATGCCATCCGCGAACCAGCCTTCAGCGCTGGTGATATTACCACGTGGGCCTGACCAGATGCTGTCCGCACGCGGCGGGAAGTCGGGCGGGCACCTCAGAGTTCCCATACGCCTAAGAGCACAATCGTTAGAGTTTGAAATGTCCAACGGCCGGCAGCAACAGAAGTAACTCTTTCCCCCACCCACAGATAGGGGGATAGATTTTGGTTTACCTTCCTCCTAGGATGTGATAGGTTAGCTTCGAACTCAGGGGCTGGCTGCCGCGGGTAGCGCGGGTGGTTTATACGGCGCAATCATTGCTTTTCGGGTCTCCACCCGGCGGGTCGGGTTTCCGCCAACAGGATTCTTATCTCTTCCACATCTTAACGGCCTGCTTCCAAGAACTTTCCAACAGGTTGAACAGAGGGGGATAAACTGTGCTCACCAAGTCGATGAGGGTGTTTCTCTTTGCCGCACTGCTGGCTCTGCCGGCCTTCGCCCAGACGTTTGGCGAAATCACTGGGGTCGTGACCGATGCTTCGGGCGCCTTAGTGTCAGGCGCTGCGATCACGGTAACGAATCCGCAAACCAACTTCACGCGTCAGGTCACGACCAACAACTCCGGCAACTACACGTTCCCGGCGCTGCAGCCCGGCACCTACAACGTCAAGGCCGAGATGGCCGGTTTCCAGACGGGAGTCCGCAGCGGCGTTGAGCTGCAAGTGCAGCAGACGGCCCGCATCGACTTCCAGCTCGCAGTCGGCGCGGTGACGGAAACGATAGAAGTGCAGGGCGCCACGCCGCTAATGAATACTGAGAACGCCACCCTGGGAACGGTGATCGACAACAAGCGCATCGTCGATATGCCTCTCAACGGCCGCAACTTCATCCAGTTAGTCGCCTTCAGCACCAACGTCGCCTCCAATTTCGTGAGCGGCGGCGGGCAGGCCAACTCCCGGCAGGGCGGTGACCGCACGCTGCAGGAGATCTCGGTCGCCGGGTCGCGCCGTGAGTTCAACAGCTTCACCCTCGACGGCATTGAAAACACCGATCCTAACTTCAATACTTACGTCTTTCTGCCCTCCATCGACGCGCTGCAGGAATTCAAGGTGCAGACCGGCGTTTACTCCGCCGAGTTCGGGCGCCGCGTCGCTCAGATTAACGTCTCGACCAAGAGCGGAACCAATGAATTCCACGGTACCGTGTTCGACTTTCTTCGCAACAACGCTCTCGACGCACGCCCCTTCGGCTTTACTACCAGCGTGCCCGTGTCGGCGCCTTTCAAGTGGAACCAGTACGGCTTCACCGTCGGCGGACCCGTCTGGATCCCGAAGATCTACAACGGCAAGAACCGCCTGTTCTTCATGTCGAACTACGAAGGTTTCAAGCTGCGGAACCAGGGCCAAAGCTATTACACGACTTTCCCGGACGCCTTTCGCACGGGCGATTTCTCCTCGGCTCTACCGGGCAAGGTGGTCACCGACCCGACCAATAGCAACAGGCCCTTTACCAACAACATTATCCCCAGCGGCCGCCTGGACCCCTTCGCGATCAAGCTGCTCGCGTTCTACCCGTCGCCCAACATCCCCGGCGCGGGCCTGACCAACAACTATCTGTCGCTGCAAAACAACACCAGCGACAAAGATCAGTTCACCCAGCGCATGGATTTTGCGGAGAGCGCGAAATCGAACTGGTTCGGCCGCTATAGCTGGCAGGATGAATTCGGAGTCAATCCCCGGCTCAAGCTGAACGGCACCACGCTGGTGAGCAATGTGAAGCAGGCGATGATTTCCAACACACGCGTGTTTTCACCTAACTGGGTCAATGAGTTCCGTTTCGGTTACGTCAAGTTTTACAACAACTATGCGCGAGAGCTAGCCAACCAGCGCGACATAGTGAAGGAGCTGGCGCTCCCCAATCTTTTGAGCGACCCTATACCGGCCGCCTGGGGCATTCCTTCGATCGGCCTCTCGGACGGCTTCAGCGGTTTCGGCGACGATACGGAAGGTCCTTACGTGATCTGGAACCACCAGTTTCAGTGGGTCGACAACATCTCCTGGACGCACGGCGCCCATTCGATCAAGTTCGGCGCCGAAGTCCGGCGCATCCGTTTCAACGAAACCGGCAACCAGTTCGCCCGGGGCAGCTACGGCTTCCAGAACCAGGCCACCAACTACGCTCCCGCCGACTATATGCTCGGCTATGCCCACGACACCGCGGACGCGGCGGCCCTGGCCATCGTCCAGTACCGGCAGACCAGCCAAGCCTATTACGTCGACGATAGCTGGAAGGTCCGGCCCAACCTCACTCTCAGCCTCGGCCTACGCTATGAGTACGTGCCTATGTGGGCTAACAAAGCGGATAGTCTGGTAAACGTCTGGATACCGGACAACGCGGGCTCGACCCAGATTCCCAACGCGCCCGCGGAAACCCACCCTTACTTTATCCGCATTGGAAGCGGCGATTTCTATGCCAACACCTTGATCCGCTTCGACCCGAGAATCCGGACCGCGCGCGACGGCCGCATGGGCGACCGAATGGTGAAAAGCGACCGGACGAATTTTGCGCCGCGCCTGGGCATCGCCTGGAGCCCCTCTCCGAAGTGGACGATACGGATGGGTGCGGGCATTTTCTACACGCAGGACACCGGCAACCCGGTCTTCGATATGGCTCGCAACCTTTCCGGCCGGGTCAATAACACCGCCGACTTCACGACCCACAACCTGACCTTCGAAAATCCGTTCGCGCTCGGCTCGAACGTGTGCGGCGTCCCCAGCCCGCCGTACGTTTGCATCACGTCACCGTTTACGCTGGGCAACGACTACTACCGCCGCACGCCTTACGTCGAGCAGTATGAGTTCAATGTCCAGCGGCAGTTGAGCAATAACACGGTCGCCGAGGTCGGTTACCTCGGCACGCAGGGCCATCGGCTGGAACGCATCATGTATCTGAACCAGGCCGTCCCCGGCCCCGGCCCGGTGACGGCTCGCGACCCCTGGCCCGAATTTGGTTTCGTCCAGGAGGTCAGCGGCATCGTCAACTCCAACTACAACGCGCTCTCCGCCAAGATCACGCGCCGGATGTCGAGCGGCTGGACCTACCTGGTCGGCTACACCTATTCGAAGTCCATCGATAACGGGAGCGGCAAGCGCGTGCTCGGCACCGACAACCTGCAACCCCAGAACACGTATTGCATCAGTTGCGAGCGCGGCTTGTCGATCTTTAACCAGAAGCAACGCTTCCTCACCTCGGTGCTTTACGAACTGCCCTTCGGGAGGGGTCGAAAATACTTGAACCATGGGATTGCTGGCACCCTGGCTGGCGGCTGGGACCTCAGCACCGGCGTGGCGATGGCGTCCGGCGCCCCGATTCAGATCTTCGCTGGTAAAGACGTATCCGCCACGGGCATCGGCAATGACCGCCCCAACGTCGTACTGGGACAAAATGTCAACGATGGCCCCCGAACTCCGAACCAGTGGTTCAACATCAACGCCTTCTCGCTCCCAGCGCTGCCCGGAAATAGCTTGGGGCTGCCCGATTACGCCTTCGGCAACGCCGGCCGGAACGTGGTCACCGGCGTCCCGGTCTTCAGCGTCGACTTTGCCACGAAGAAGAATTTCTACTTCAGCGAGCGGAAATACCTGCAATTCCGGTTCGAGGCGTTCAACTTCTTCAACCATCCCAACTTTGGGGATCCGGCCAACGGCTTGAATCCCAATATTACGACCGGCATTTTCCCCGGTCCGACCGGCGCCCCTGGCACGGGCGCAAACTTTGGCAGGATCACCAGCACCAAGGCCGGCATCGATATGCGGCAGTTGCAGTTCGCCCTGAAGCTGGTGTTCTGATATGGAGCGACCTGTCAAGCCCCACGTAATTTGAGGGGTTTGGTTTTTAGGCCGGCTTGCCTCCGCAGGAGGAAAGCCGGCCTTTTGTTTTGGTGCAGCAAGC
>JBGPDC010000039.1:0-33377 GCA_041482115.1 Terriglobia bacterium
ATTGCCACGCAGATCGCCGATGGCCTTGCGGCCGCGCCCGGGGCGGGCATTTCTCATCGGGACCTGAAGCCCGAAAACGTCATGCTCACCGGCGAGGGACGCGTCAAGATTCTGGATTTCGGCCTGGCCAAACAGAGCGTTCCGGCTGAAACGAGTGCAGCGACCGCCTCCCTTGTCACGCCGGAGCGGACCGAGCCTGGAACGATTCGGGGCACGGTCTCTTGCGACGGAAATCACACCGCCCCGCCCGCGCTGGCGTATAATCCTTCCGGCACCTCGCCCCAGGGAGGTATTTCCATGTCCGCCCCCACCCGCCGCCGGGATTTCCTCCGGCTCCCGCTCGCCGCGGCCGGCGCTGCGGCCCTGCCGGCTGCCCGGCCGCAGTCGTCCGGCGCCCGCCGCCGCGCCATCGACGAGTACGATCCGGCGAATATCAAGGTCGCCACGCGCCTGTACCTGCGCACTGCGACTGACGACGATCTGCTCTTCCTCAAGCAGATCGGCATGCGCTGGGTTCACGCCGAGTTCGGCGCGAACGCTCCCTACGACATGATCAAGAGCAGCCAGGAGCGCCTCGGCCGCTTCGGAATCAAGATTTACGTCGGCGTCATGGACGCCTACCGGTCCGTCAAGGTCCAGCTCGGCCAGCCCGGCCGCGACGAGGAAATCGCCCGCTTCCAGACCTTCCTGCGCGACCTCGGCCGCCTCGGAGTGCCCGCCGCCAAGATCGACTTCCATCCCGGCAACGTCTACACCACGAAGGAAATCGAGACGCCGCGCGGTTACAAGGCGCGGGAGTTCAGCGTGGACGACTTCCGCTCGACCGTCGAGAAGCAGCGCTTCGACCGCGAGTACTCGGCCGACGACATGTGGGCCAACTACACCTATTTCATCAAGGCGGTGCTGCCCGTGGCCGAGCAGGCCAACGTGCGCCTCGCGCTTCATCCCGACGATCCGCCCATCACCCCCATGAACGGCGTGGCGAAGCTCTTTATCAACTACGACGGCATCAAGCGCGCCGAGCAGATCGCGGGCTCGAGCCAGCATTCGGGACTGATGTACTGCGTCGGAACGTGGTCCGAGGGCGGCGACAAGATGGGGAAGAACGTCTTCGAGATGATCCAGGACTTCGGCTCGCGCGGCAAGATCGTCGCCGTCCATTTCCGCAACGTCAGCTCCCCGTTGCCGCGCTTTTACGAGACTTTCCAGGACGACGGCTACCAGGACATGTACCAGATCATGAAGGCGTTCCGGCAGGTGAAATTCGCCGGGTCGATGGTGCCGGACCACATCCCGGAAATGAAGGGGGACGACAAATTCCGCCGCGCCGGCCACGCCTACACCGTCGCTTTTATCCGTTCCCTGCTGCGCCGGGCGAACGAGGAAGTGGGGTAGCCGGGCGCGCGCTCAAACTTTTATCTGGTAACGCCGCCCTATTTGGGATAAATTGGCGGCGTGACCTCCCCCCGCGCGCTGCTCCCTGTCTGTCTATTCCTGCTGTGCGTTTCTGTACTCTGCGCCCAGCCGGTTACTTTTTCCGACGGCACCTTCAATAGCGGCGACTGGACCAACGCCACCAAGATCCAGGACGGCACGCCGGGCCAGAACGCCACCTGCGACGCCACCCAGGCGACCGGCGGCGGCAATCCGGACCCTTACCGGCGCGTCACCCAAACCTACACCGCGGGCCCGGTAACCTGCGCGCACCTCCGGGCGGGAGCCTTGTGGGACCCGCGGGTGCGCGGTCTCTTGACGGCCATCGATTATTCCTACGACTTGCGCGACACCGCCGCCTTCGCTGTGCTCGTGCTCCAGGACGGCAACTATTACCAGCTTCGGAACCAGGACAACGTCTCGACCCAGGGCTCGTGGAAGCGTTTTAACCGGCTCGGCGTGGTGGCGGGGGATTTCGTCCGGGTCGCCGGCGCGGGCCCTGGTAAGCCCGACTTCGGCGCCAACGCCGCGCCGCTTCAATTCGGTTTCGCTTCCAACAACAGCCCTACGGGTCCGTTCGACACGGTCTTTCACTCCTCGTCGAGCGGCATCGACAACTGGCAGATCACCCTTTATTCGAACCCCGGCACGATCACTTACGCCGATCCCACTTTTCTCGATTCCGATTGGAGCGCGCAAGGGGTTCCCGGCCTCGTCTCGGGAGGCTCGACGTTTTCCGCCGGCCAGGTTTTCGATAGCGGTAATCCGCCCCCTTCCCGGCACGTAACCCACAGGTTTGGCCCCGGAGCCATCTACGTGGCCCACCTGCGTTCCGGCGCCGTCTACGATCCGCTCATTCAGCCCGCCCTGGTCGCGATCGACTTTTCCTACGACCTGCTGCTGCGCAACGGCACGCCGGATCAGCCCGTCAGCTACTCCCTCCTGCTCTACCAGGGCGGCAGCTACTACCGTGCGGCCGGGGCCGATTCTGCTTCGAGCAGCTCGTGGCAGCACGTCTCCCGCACCCGTCTGCGAGCCGCCGACTTCTTCCTGATCGCAGGAGGCGGCCCCAGCAACCCGCGCTTCGACCCCCAGGCGCCGCCGATTCAGCTCGGCTACCTTTCCTTTAATGACGGCGCCCCTGGATTTTCCGTGCGCGACAGCGCCATCGATAACTGGTCGGCGACTTTTTATGCGATTCCCAACCTGGTGCTGAATCCACCGGTTCTTTCCTTCACCTACCAAACCGGGACGACCGCGCCCCTTTCACAGAATCTCCGCGTGCTGTCCTCCGGATTCCCCATCGACTTCACGATTGCCCAGCCCTCGGTTTCCTGGCTGACGCTGAGCTCGCTCGGCGGCACGACGCCCGCCACCATCGGCGTCGGCATCAACCCCGGCAATCTTCCCCCCGGCAATTACCTCACGACCATAACCGCCAGCGGAACCGCGGCCGGCGTGCCCGCCAATAACGGCGCCCAGACCGTCTCGGTGAACCTGCTGGTTACCTCCGCCACGGGATTCGTCCAGAGCGTCAGCCCGGACAACGTCCCCGCCGGGTCGCCCGGAGCCTCCATCACCGTTACGGGCTCCGGCTTCGGCGCGGGCTCCATGGTGCAGGTCAACGGCACTCCGATTCCGACCACGGTCCTGAACTCCACCAGCCTCGCCGCCGTGATACCCGCCTCGTTCCTGACGGCCTCCGGAGTCCTGCAGATCACGGTTGCCGGCGCCAACGGAGCGGTCCTGTTCCGGGTCAACCAGTCCGGGCCGGTCATTGGGGGGGTGTCGAATTCGGCGAGCGCCGACGCGTCCCTGTTTGCTCCCGGCGAAATGGTCTCCATTTACGGTTCCCGGCTCGGGCCCGAGATTCCGGGGTTTGCCGTGCAAGATCCCCCGGGCCGGCTCTCGAACAACATCGGCGGCGTGCGCGTACTCTTCGACGGGCTGCCGGCGCCACTCCTCTACGTGCAGGCCGGGCAGGTGAACGCGATCGTCCCCTACGCTGTCGCCGGACGGGCCGCCGTCAATGTCCAGATCGAATACCTCGGGGTGCGGTCCAATCCTTTTCCTCTGCCGGTGGGCCCGGCAGCGCCCGGCCTTTTCACTTACGCCGGCGGCATCGGCCAGGGGGCCATTCTGAACCAGGACAACAGCTACAACTCCGCGGCCAATCCCGCCGACCGGAATTCCGTCATTCAAATCTTCGCCACGGGAGAAGGCTCGACCAACCCGCCTGGGCAGGACGGGTTGTTTGCCCGTGACATCTACCCCAAGCCTCTGTTGCCCGTGCAGGTCTTCATCGGCGGCTTGCTGGCAGAGACGACCTACGCGGGCGCGGCCCCCAACTTCGCCGCGGGATTCCTCCAGGTGAACGCCCGGATTCCGTCCAGCGTCACCCCCGGCCCCAACGTCTCGATCGCCATTTTCGTGGGTACTTTCCGCAGCCAGGCGAACGTGACCGTGGCGGTGAAGTAGGCTAACGCGGCTCTTCCGCGCCTAAAATCGCGCGTGCTCGTCCACCTGGTCTCGAGACTGCCGGCGAGTGCGAGGACCCCGACAAACTGGGCGAGCACGCGTCGTCGAAGTAGAGGCCGCCCGGACCTTCCGAACCGGCCAGCAATGCGATGAGCAGCAGCGCCGCCGCGAGGAACACGGCGAACAGCCGAAAGACATTTCATCCTGGAAATATTTTGATCTATGCTGGGGTGGATGCGAAACCAAGGGAGGTTGCTGGAGTTGCCGGACAGTACCGGAGGCGTGAAGGAGATATTCCACAGCTTCTGAAGGTCGCGGCTCGGAACAGCGCCCGTTGGTAGAGCGGTGCTCACTGGCGGGAGCAGTATTCGTTGGTGGCAGCAAGCGGTTTCGGAAATGCGTTTTCAGCAGCCTGCCAGGTCAATTTCTCAAGGAGGATTACGATGCGTGCAGCGAGGTTTCCTGGGGCGGTTCTCGTGGTGGCCCTGTGCGCGCCGGCTCTGGCCGTGGCGCAGACGCGGACGTCCAAGACGCTGGACGTGTATGTCATCGATGTCGAAGGGGGCAACGCCACGCTGCTGGTTTCGCCGTCCGGCGAATCCCTGCTGATCGATACCGGGAATGCCGGCACCGCGGCGGCTCGCGATGCGGGCCGCATCCGGGAGGCGGTCCAAGACGCCGGACTGCGGCAGATCGATCACCTGATCACGACGCACTGGCACGGCGACCATTTCGGCGGTATGGCCGAACTGGCTGCCCAGGTCCCGATTCGCGATTTTATCGATCACGGCCCTAACGTCCAGCCGGCGGAAGCGACGGACGCGTTTCTCCAGAAGGTATACCCGCAACTTTACGCCAAAGCCAAGCACACCGTCGTCAAGGTGGGTGACAGGATTCCCGTGGCGGGTCTCGAAGTGCGCGTGGTGACTTCCGCCGGCGAGACGCTCAAGACGCCGCTACCAGGCGCCGGCCATGCGAATCCATATTGCGCCAGTTTCAAGCCGGAAGACAGCAATGCCGAGGACCCGCAGTCGGTAGGGGTGTACATTACGTTTGGAAAATTCCGCACCATGCATTTGGGGGATATTACCAAGAACAAGGAATTCGAGCTGATGTGTCCGCAGAACCGCATTGGCACGGTGGATGTCTTCTTGGGCTTGCACCATGGACTGTCCAGCTCGAATTCGGAGGTGATCGTGCACGCGCTAGGTCCGCGGGTCGCCATTATGAATAACGGCACCCGGAAGGGCGGCCCACCGGACGTGATGAAGACGGTGCACTCGTCCCCGGGCCTCGAAGATCTCTGGCAGATTCACTTTTCCGTGCTGAGCGGACAGGAGTACACGGTGCCGGGCATGTTCATCGCCAATACGATCGATGAGCCGCAGTCCGCCATGCCCGTGGCTCCGATAACTGCGCCGCCTCCGGGGCCCGGTGCGCCGCCGGCGCCGGTCCATAACGGCAAAGCTTACTGGATCAAACTGTCCGCCGAACAGGACGGTTCCTTCACGGTGACGAACGCGCGAAACGGCTTCACTAAGACGTACCGAGCCGGCCAGCGGTAGTTCTCCGGGTAGTGTATCAGTTTGATTTTTCAGTTAGTGTCAGTGTGAATTTCGACTTACGACCGAGGACGGATGTCCTGCGGATCAGGATTCTCGCAGGTCGAGCGACATGAAGACACTGTTCGGGTCGAGCACATAGTCAGCGAACGGCGGGCACTCCACGAAGCCATGGCTCGTGTAGAGCGCCTGCGCAGGCAGAAAATAATCCCATGAGCCCGTCTCGAGGCTGAGGCGCGACATGCCGCTTGCTCGTGCAGTCGCAATGATGTGGCGCAGCATCGCGCTTCCCGCTCCCCTTCGGCGCAAGGACTGAACCGTGTACATTGACTTGACCTCACCATGATCGGCCGAGAGCCGCTTCAGCGCGCCGACTCCCAGGAGCGTTTCATCGTCCCAGATTGTCCAAAAGCTGATGTCGGGGGATTGCAGCCCAGTGAGGTCCAAGGCGTGCGCGCTGCCCGGCGCCGTTTCCGCACGGGCGCTGGTCAGATGGATATGCAGGAGATCGACCACGCGCGGGTCACTGAACTCGCCTGGGATGATCCGCATCATGCTGGTTTCCTCCGAGCTCCACTCTTTCGAATCAGCATAGCTCCGAGGGCGGACCAGCGCCAAGGTCGCCAAGGGGCTGATGGTTATCTATCGATCGGAGTTCAAACTGATACATCACCGTTCTCCGGGGGTCCCGCGGCCTTTTGCTACAATCGGGGCGCATATGCCGACCCGGACGCTCCGCGACGCGTGTCTGCTCGCCGTTCTCGTGCTTTTCAGCGGCTGTAGTGGACGCCAGCCGAGCGGGAAGCTCACCATCGCGGTAATCCCGATGGGCAGCACCCATGAGTACTGGAAAGCGGTACACGCGGGGGCGATGAAAGCGGCGCGCGAAGAGGGCGTCGAGATCGTGTGGAAGGGTCCCCAGAAAGAGGACGACCGCGCCCAGCAGATCGCCGTCGTCGAAGACATGATCGCCCGCCGTGTGGACGGCATCGTCATCGCTCCGCTCGACGGCAAGGGGCTGCAGAAGCCGATCTCGGAAGCCCGGCGCGCGGGAATCCCGGCGGTGGTGGTGGATTCGCCGCTGGAGGGCGACGACTTCATCAGCTTTATCGGGACCGACAACTACAAGGGCGGCCAGTTGGGGGCACAACGCCTGGCTGAAGTGCTCGGCGACAAAGGGACGGTCATCCTGATGCGGGTGCTGGTCGGGGTGAGGAGCACCATGGCGCGCGAGCAGGGCTTCCTCGACGAGATCAAGAAGCATCCTAATATTCAGGTGTTGAGCGACAACCAGTACGGCGGCATTACGACCGAGACGTCCTACCAGACGGGCGAGAACCTGCTCAACCGCTTCCCTAATGTGGAGGGCATCTTCTGCCCGAACGAATCCACCGCTTTCGGGATGCTGCGCGCGATCACCGACGCGGGCAAGGCCGGAAAGGTGAAGTTCGTGGGGTTCGACTCGAGCGACAAGCTCATCGCCGCCCTGCGGGAGCGGCACTTGCTGGGGCTCGTCTTGCAGAATCCTTTCCGCATGGGCGAGCAAGGCGTGAAGACCCTGGCGCGCCACCTGCGCAATCCGCAAGCGCCGATCGACAAGCAGGTGGACACGGGCGCCGTGGTGGCCACGCCGGAAAACATGGATAACCCTGAGATCAAGGCGCTGCTCTCGCCTCCCCTGACACAGTACCTGAGCCGTCTGCTGACGCCGCCCGGGGCCTGATGGCCTCGTCCCCTCGCATCGAGATGCTGGGGCTGCGCAAGGCCTTCGGCGCAACAGTAGCGCTGGACGGCGTAGACTTGGCGGTCGAGGCGGGTGCGGTGCACGCGCTGATCGGCGAGAACGGCGCCGGCAAGAGCACGCTGATGAAAGTGCTGAGCGGCGTGCATCAGCCGGACGCGGGCCAGATGCGTCTCGACGGGGAACCCTACGCTCCGACCGACCCGCTCGACGCCCGCCGCCGCGGCGTGACCATGATCTACCAGGAGCTGGCCCTGGCCCCGCACCTGTCGGTCGCGGCCAACCTCCTGCTGGGTGTGGAGCCGGCTTCCGGTGGCTGGATCCGGCGGCGCGAGCTCGAGCGCCAGGCGCGCGAGGCTTTGCGGGCGCTGGGCCACGAGGATATCCCGCTCGAGGCACCGGCGGGCAGCTTAAGCGTCGGCGCGCAGCAACTGGTGGAGGTCGCGCGGGCCCTGGTCTGCGAGGCGCGGGTGGTGGTGCTCGATGAGCCCACCAGCAGCCTCGCGGCGGGCGACACGGCGCGCTTGTTTGCGGTGATCCGGCGGCTGCGGGAGCGCGGCGTCGCGGTGATCTACATCAGCCACTTTCTCGAGGAAGTGGAGCAGCTCGCCGACCGCTTCACGGTCCTGCGGGACGGCCGCTCGGTCGGGACGGGCGCGATCTCGGAAGCGGACCGGCGCCGCATCATCGAACTGATGGTAGGCCGCCAGATCGCGGAGATGTTCCCGCGCCTGCCACACACGCTGGGGGACGTGGTGCTGGAGCTGACGGAGCTGGGGGCGCCCGGCGTGCAGTCGGCGAGCCTGCAACTGCGGCGGGGGGAAATCCTGGGCGTGGCGGGATTGATCGGCGCGGGACGCACCGAGATGCTCCGCGCCATCTTCGGACTCGCCCCGGTGCGGAGTGGCGCGGTCCGGGTGGCGCTGGTGAGCGGCGCCGCGACGCCGGCCGGACGGCTCGCCCAGGGTGTCGGGATGCTGAGCGAAGACCGCAAGAGCGAGGGCCTCGCCCAGAATCTTTCCGTCGCCGACAACCTAACGCTGTCGCGCCTCGGGCGTTACGCGCGCCACGGCTGGCTCGACCGCGCCGCGGAGTCGCACGGCGCCCGCGAGTGGATGGAACGGCTCGCGATCAAGGCGCGCGGTCCGGACGATCCCGTCGCCTCGCTTTCGGGCGGCAACCAGCAGAAGGTGGCGCTGGCCCGCCTGCTCCACCACGACTGCGACGTGCTGCTGCTCGACGAGCCGACGCGCGGCATCGACGTCGCGAGCAAGGCGCAAATCTACGACCTGATCGGGCGGCTCGCCCAGCAGGGCAAGGCGCTGTTGTTCGTCAGCTCTTATTTGCCGGAATTGCTCGGGATCGCCGACACCATCGCCGTGATGTGCCGCGGCCGGCTCGGTCCGGCGGCCTCCGCGGGCGAGTGGACCGAGCACACCGTCATGAGCGCCGCGACCGGCGCGGGAGCGCCCGCGGCATGAAACGCCTCGGACCCCTGGCCGGTCTGCTGGCGGTGTTTCTGGTCTTCGCGCTGTGGGCCGGTCCGCCGTTTTACTCGCCGTTCAACCTGGTGACCATGCTCACCCAGAGCGTGATCGTCTCGGCCGGCGCGCTCGGCATGACGTGGATCATCCTGGCGGGGGGCATCGACTTGAGCGTCGGCTCGACCATCGCGCTCGCGACCGTGGTGATCGCGCGCCTGCTGGTCGCGGGGGCGCCACCAGCCGTCGCGGCGCTCGCGGGAGTGGCCACGGGGGCCGCGTGCGGAGCGCTGAACGGCTGGCTGATCACGCGCCTGGGACTGGTGCCGTTCATCATCACGCTCGGCACGCTGCTGGTCTTCCGGGGGGTCGCGACCGGCCTCGCCGGCGAGCAGAAGATCGACGCCCCTATCACGGCTTTGAACGACCTGCTGACCAAGTTCCCCCAGCCGGCCTGGATGCTGGTGGCGGCGGGGGTGTGGATGACGGTGGCCCTGGCGGTGGCGGTTTACCTGCTGCTCGAGCGCACCGTGCTCGGCCGCTACGCCTTTGCGATCGGCTCGAACGAGAATACGGCCCGGCTGTGCGGCATCCGGGTCGAGCGCATGAAACTTTACGTCTACACGCTGGGCGGCCTGCTCACCGGGTTCGCCGGCCTGATGCAGTTCAGCCGGCTGACGGTGGGCGATCCGACCACGGCCCGGGGATTGGAACTCGACATCATCGCCGCGGTCGTGATCGGCGGCGGCAGCCTCGCGGGCGGAGAGGGCAGCGTGCCGGGCTCGCTCGCCGGGGCGCTGCTCATGACCGTGATTCGCAGCGGGCTCAGCATGAAGGGCGTGCCCAACTGGGTGCAGGACATCCTGACCGGCGGCATCATCGTGGGTGCGGTGGCGCTCGACCGCTTCCGGCGGAGGGTGCTAAAATAACGAACGGCCGAACTCCTGTGCGGAGACGGGGGACCCAAGTTTTTCGGGGCGCAGTTCCGGCGAGGACCGGAACGGGGTACTTTCAAGCCCTAGTCCGTCAGCTAACCCCGCAGGCGAATTTGGGAGTCACCTGTCCGAGCAGGTGAGAAGGAGCCTTTCTCGTTGGAACTCCAACCGGCTTCGGGCGTCACCACCTCGACGGCTACCAAGGTGGTGGTGGCGACTACGGTAGCGCTCTCTTTTATCTCTTTCTGGCGGGGCGCAGCGATCGTCTTGAGCGACCTCGCCTCGACGATGTTCTACGTGGGCGGCATCGCCGAGCAGGCCATCGGCAAGTCCGCTCCGTGGATGGTGCTGGCGGTGATGTTCTTCAGCTTCGCCGTGCGGTCCATCTACATGGAAAGCTCCAGCATGTTCGTGCGCGGCGGGGTCTACGTCGTGGTGCGCGACAGCCTCGGCCCGACCGTCGCCAAGATCTCGGTGTCGGCCCTGGTGGTGGATTACATTCTGACCGGTCCGATCAGTTGCGTCAGCGCCGGGCAGTACCTGGGGCACCTGCTCAACGAGATCGCCGAGATGGCGCACCAGCCATACCGGGTGGAGCCGCACCACTTCGCGGCGTTTTTCGGCGTGGCGGTGACCCTCTATTTCTGGTGGGCCAACACCAAGGGCCTGCAAGAGTCCAGCACGAAAGCGCTGCGGATCATGCAAATCACCACCGTGATGGTGATCGCGCTGCTGGTGTGGTGCCCGCTGACGCTGCTGTTGCGCGGCCACGTGGAGCTGCCGCCGCCCCCCACCCCGGCCCATCTGAAGTTCACATCGGAGTCGATGGGGTGGCTGCACGGAACATTCTGGTCGCAGCTTTCCTTTGTGATGATCGTAGTCGCCTTCGGCCACACGCTGCTGGCCATGAGCGGCTTCGAGACGCTGGCCCAGATCTATCGCGAAATCGGCTACCCGAAGCTGAAGAACCTCCGGATCACCGCCAACATCGTTTGCGTCTACGCGGTGCTGAGCACGGGGCTGATTTCTGTCTTTGCCGTGATGATCATCCCGGACGGCGACCGGCCGCGGTTCTACGACAACCTGATCGGCGGCATGGCCATGAACCTGGCCGGGCCCACGCTGCTGCGCCTGGGATTCCACGTCTTTGTAGTCATAGTGGGCGTGCTGATCCTATCGGGCGCTGTCAACACGTCCTTGATCGGCGCCAACGGGGTGCTCAACCGGGTGGCCGAGGATGGCGTGCTGCTGGACTGGTTCCGCAAGCCGCACCGCCGTTTTGGAACCACGTCGCGGATCATCAACCTGATCACGATCCTGCAGGTCGCGACCATCATTGCCAGCCGGGGCGACGTCTATCTGCTCGGCGAAGCTTACGCCTTCGGCGTGGTGTGGAGCTTCTTCACCAAGGCCCTGGGGGTCATGGCGCTGCGTTTCCAGCGCCACGACCAGGAATACAAGACCCCGCTGAACTTCCGCATCGGCAAACTGGAAATTCCGGTTGGGCTGGGCTTGACGACGTCGATGCTGTTCCTGGTCGCGATCGCCAACCTCTTCAGCAAGCGCATCGCCACCGTTTACGGTGTTTCGTTCACCATCGTGCTGTATGCGCTGTTCCTGATCTCGGAGAAGGCCAATGCCGGCAAGCACCGCGCGGCCAAGGCCGGACACGTGATCGAGGAGTTCAACCTGGAGCACCAGCCGAGGGCCACCAGCGAAGGTTTGCACGCCCGTCCGGGCTGCGTGCTGGTCGCGGTACGCGACTATAACCGCATGGACCACCTGCGGCGGGTGCTCGAGAAGACCAACTTGCGCCGGCACGACATTGTCGTGATGACGGTGCGGCCCCTCACCGCCGGCGCGGGCGAGTATGAGCTGCAGGAAGACCAGCTCTTCACCGACTACGAGCAGGAGGTCTTCTCGCACGTGGTAGCCATCGCCGAGAAGGAAGGCAAGCACGTGGAGCTGCTCCTGGTACCGGCGGTCGATCCCTTCGACGCCATGGTGCAGACCGCCATCAACCTGCAAGCCTCGCGGCTGGTGACGGGGGTTTCGGCCCGCATGACGTCGGAAGAGCTGGCCCGCCGGATTGGCCTCGCCTGGGAGAAGATGCCCGAGCCGCGGCATCCGTTCTCGCTCGAGATCCTCAGCCCGGACCGGCCTTCCATGTACGTCAACCTGGGGCCGCACCCGCCGCGCCTGTGGCCGGAGGACGTCGACCGGTTGCACCGCATCTGGCTGAAAGTCACCAACGAAGACGAGATCGGCTCGAAGCTCCACCATCGGGATCTCGTGGGTGTCGCCCTGCGGCGCCTCGAAGAGGAACTGGACGGGGAGGAGCGGAAGAAGATCGTCGAACAGTTGCGGCGGGAACTCGGCCGCAGCTAAAGACGAGACGCGGAGAGTCACAATGCAGGATTTCCGTCGCAGATCTGCGACGGAGTATTAAGTGCCTAGATTCAATAGTTTACGGGGGTATTATTTGTACATACTGCCCTGCGGAAGTCCCGGCACCTCGCCAATTCTTTGCAAGAGCGACCTTGACCCGTAGTTAAGTACGGGTTGTAAGCTGGAGTGGTGGCCCTTGTGGAGACGCTTACAATTGGCAAGCTTGCTGAACGCGGCGGCGTGAACCTCGAAACAATACGCTACTACGAGCGGGAGGGACTGATGCTGCCACCTCCCCGGAAATCATCTGGTCACCGGGCCTACTCGCCCCATGCTGTTCGTCGTCTCCGTTTCATCAAACGTGCTCAGGAGCTGGGTTTTTCCCTTTCAGAAATCAAAGCGCTCCTCGCGCTTCGACTCAACCCGGACCAGCTCTGCACCGAGGTCATTCACCAGATCGAAACAAAGACCAAAGAAGTAGAAGCTAAGATTTCGCATCTGAAAGCAATCCAGCGCGCTCTGGTTCGCCTCAAGGAGTCGTGCGACGGAAAGTGCCATATGAGCGAATGCCCCATTCTTGAAAGCCTCGACACGGAAGTGGCGTGAGCACGCTGGCTATCACAATCCTACATGCACACGCCGTGAAGCGGGGCCGTCGGCTCGAATATTTCACGATTGCATGGAACAGCCTGGAAGGACTGATCGCGCTCGCGGCGGGTTTTCTCGCCGGAAGCGTGGCGCTTGTAGGGTTTGGTTTCGACAGCTTGATTGAGGTCACGTCCGGCGGTGCGCTCCTCTGGCGGCTTCACCACGAGAGCAACGAGCATCGGCGCGAGATCGCCGAACGCGCCGCGCTCCGCACCGTAGGCATTTCCTTTATCGCCCTGGCGCTGTACGTCGCTTACAACTCTGTGAATTCCCTTTTGAAGCGCGAGGCCCCGGAGGAAAGCCTTCCCGGCATCCTTCTTGCCATCGTCTCGCTGATCGTAATGCCCCTGCTTTCGAAGGCTAAGAGAAGAGTAGCGGCCACGCTCGGCAGCGCGGCCATGAGCGCTGATGCCAAGCAGACCGAATTTTGCACCTACCTTTCAGCCATTCTTTTAGGCGGCCTTCTTTTGAATGCGCTCTTTGGATTGTGGTGGGCAGACCCGGTAGCAGCCCTTATTATGGCGCCCATTATCGCTAAAGAAGGCATCGAGGCTCTGCAAAGCAAAACATGCGTTTGTCACTGACGCTTATCGTTCTGAGCGTCGCGGTCCCGTCGTTTTCGCAGGAGCGAGCCACAATTCGGGTCGAGGTAAGAACCGACTCCGCGCCCATCGAGGGCGTGACCGTGAGCGTGAACGGGGCCTCAGCGCAGACCGACCGGAACGGCATCGCAGTTGGCTTCGCCGCCCTCGGGAATGTAGAAATCACCGTCGTTAAAGTTGGTTTCCTACCCGGTAAAACGTCGCTGGCGGTTGACGAGGCGCGCGAGTGGCAGATCGTCTTGGAGCTTCAGCCCCAGCAACCGGTCGAAGAAAAGATAACCGTATACGCGACCCGAACCGACATACGGCTGCAAGATTCTCCCACCCGAGTCGAAGTGCTGGGGCGGGAAGAGATCGAAGAGAAGATGCTTATGACGCCCGGCGACATCGTCATGATGCTCAATGAAATGGGTGGTCTCCGGGTTCAGACAACGTCACCCTCACTCGGCGCAGCCAGCGTTCGTATTCAAGGAATGCGCGGGCGCTACACGCGCTTTCTATCGGATGGTCTGCCGCTTTTCGGCCAGCAGGGCGGTGGGCTGGGACTTTTGCAAATTCCGCCCATGGATCTCGGGCAGGTCGAAGTGATCAAGGGCGTGTCCTCCGCCTTGTACGGAGCCGGAGCCATGGCGGGGGTCGTAAACCTCATTGCCCGGCGTCCGGGGCCCGAGCCCGTCCATGAGATCCTCGTCAATCGTTCTACTCTCGGCGCAACGGACGTCTCACTTTTTTCGGCATCGCAGCTATCTGCACACTGGAGCGCCTCTCTGCTCGGTGGCGGTCACGGACAAGAGCGCAGGGATATCGACGGCGACGGCTGGGCTGACGTGGCAAAATACGCGCGAGGAGTTGTGCGCCCACGTTTTTTCTGGGATGGCGGCAACGGTCGAACGGGCTTCTTAACCGGCGGGATCACCTATGAGAACCGTGAAGGCGGCACTATGCCCGGTGCTGTCCTTCCGGGTACCGGCGCGCCTTACACAGAGGCGTTAGACACCCGACGGTACGATGCCGGCGGTAGCTTGCAGTTCGTTGTCAAGGAGCGCTATGTCGTGACCGCGCGCCTCGCCGCTTCTTTGCAGAACCACGATCACCGTTTCGGCGAGCTTCGCGAACGCGACCGGCACGAAATGCTCTTCGGGGAGCTTGCAGCGCGCGGAACCTATGGCCGACAGACTTGGGTGGCCGGCCTGGCAACAGAGCGTGACGCCTACCGCCCAAAAGACGTTCCCCGCTTCGCGTACCGGTACATAACCCCAGGCGTGTTCCTTCAGGATGACATTAACATTACTCCGTGGCTCTCGATTTCGGCCAGCGGGCGCGCCGACTTTCATAGTCAATACGGCACCTTTCTCAGTCCTCGCCTGTCCGCTCTGGCTCGCTGGAAGGGTTGGACTAGCCGCCTTTCAGCCGGGAAAGGCTTTTTCGCCCCCACGCCTTTGACCGAGGAAACTGAAGCCTCAGGTTTATCTCGTCTCTCGATTCCCTCGCCGCTGGTAGCGGAGCGGGGGCGCAGCGCATCATTTGATATCACCCGCAGTCTTGGTCCGGCATCCTTTACCACAACATTTTTCGCTTCCAGCATCCGCCATCCCATCCATGTAGAGCGAGCTGGAGGGTACGAGCTAATCAACTTGCCTGAGCCCACCAACAATCTCGGTCTTGAACTTCTCGGGACATGGAGGAAGGCTCCGTTCTCGGCCACTGCGACCTACACTCACGTTCGCTCGCGCGAGCGGGACGCGGGCCTTCGCGCCGATGTCCCCTTAACGCCCCGCCATAGCGCTGGAATTGTAGGCATGTGGGAGAAGGAGAAGGCCGCGCGGATTGGCGTTGAATTGTATTACACCGGTCGTCAGCGTCTGGAGCAGAATCCGTACCGCTCCGAATCCCGGCCCTACGTCATCGTGGGCTTCATGGGCGAGCGCAGATTTGGCCGTTTCCGTTTATTTCTAAACGCAGAGAACCTTACGAATGTCCGCCAGACCCGGTGGGACCCGCTGTTACGTCCGAATCGCGATGTGGATGGTCGCTGGACGGTTGACGCTTGGGCGCCTCTGGATGGCCGTGTCCTCAACGGAGGCGTTCGCCTCGGGTTCTAACCTGCCTGTCAGCTCGAAGCAACTCCGACATCTCCGAAACCGACCCACAACCTGACTGCGAACCGGAGTGGCATGCCAAAAAAAGACCCGGAGCGGACTGGGCCGCCCCGGGGTTTCTCCTGGTGCAAACCGTTTTCGAGGCTTAACGCTTCGGCCCGAAGTACACGATGATACCGGCCAGCAGCGTGGTCTGGGTGTCCCGGGCGGCGGTGGCGTTGCCGCGATCGAAGAACTTTTGGTCGCTGAAGTCGGTGCGATATTCGAAGCGCGTCATCAAGCCGGCCTTCATCTTGAACTCGGCCGTGAGGGTGAATTCCTTGAGCTTCTGCGCCGTGCCGGTCGTAAAGCCGTCGTGGTCGTCGTACCACTCGCCACGCGGAATCAGGGCGAACCAGCTCGTCGGCGAGAGCTTCACGTAGCCTGCGAAGCCCCTCCATTCCGCCTTCGCTTTTCCTCCGAACTTGTTGACGCCCCAGTCATAGTTCCCCATGACAGCCAGCTTGTCGTTCACGGTGACCGTGGCCGTCGTGTCGTACAGATGGCGATAGCCCGTGTTGGTGTTGTTGTTCTCGGGGCCAACCATGTAGTTGTTCACCCAGGAGAAGTGCGAGTTAGGGGTCCAGACACCTTGGAAGCCGAAGGTCTTGCCGCTGTTGTTGTCCTTGACGTTGTTCCAGCCGTTTACCACGTAGAAAGCACCGGTGAGGGTCTTCCCGATCGGGTAGGTGAAGCGCACACCGAAATGGTAGTAGGGAATGGCCCAGGCAAACAGCAGCGAATGGGAGTAATTCCAGTTCATGTTAGTCTCGATGACCTCGGCGCCATGTTGCGTCACGAACTTGCCGAAGTCCAAGGTGCCCTTTCCGACGTTAAGTGTGCCGTAAGCCTGCTCGATGTTGCGGAAGGTGCTCAGCCCACCGTTGGGTTCTGCGCCGTGGACGATGTCGAAGGCCTTCCCGAATCCAAGGTCTACGCGGAAGCCGACAGGATCGGCTTTGTGCTCCAAAACGAGCTTGGCCATGCCCAAGCTGAACTGGTTGGCCTCGGTGTCCCAATTCCGCAACTGGTTAACCTGGCTCGCCGGGTGGTTGAAGTTGACGTCGTAGTAAGCGTCTACCAGGCCGCTGAAATCGATCGGACCGGCGCTCCACACCGGCGGCGCGGGAGGCGCCGCGGGCGTGGCATCGGGCTTGGGCGCGTCGGCCGGCGGCGTTTGCCCGCGTAGCGCCCGGCCGGCCAGCAGGCACAGCATCGTCAACATCAACACCCCGGCCATTCGCTTTGCTTTCATAGCTGCCTCCAAATCCAAATATGAGTTCTGACCCACTCGGGCAGGACACACGTCGGGCGCAGCCGCCCGAATAGCCTCTCGGGCTCCTTACGCTTGCACAAATATGCGACGGAACTGTTCTGCCTGCCTAGATTCTACGGGCGGCCTGAAACCCCAGCAAGAAGATAATTTTTATGGGGGGAATCCAAAAACCTTCTCGGCAGGTAAGCGGTTGCAAAGACTGGCGCTGCCGCTCAACGCGCCGCCTTTCTGCTATGTTTCTTTCGATATGCCGTCCTTCAATATTGCCGTCCTGCCGGGTGATGGAATCGGAAAAGAAGTGGTCGCCGAGGGCTTGCGCGTGCTCGAAGCCGCGGGGGCCCGGTGGGGAGCCTCCTTCGCGCTCACCCCCTACGAGTGGGGCTCGGAATACTATTTCCAGCACGGGCGCATGATGCCCGCCGCGGGTCTCGACATGCTGCGGGCCGCCGACGCCATCTACCTGGGCGCCGTGGGCCACCCGGACATTCCCGACCACACTTCGCTGAACGGGCTGCTGCTGCCCATCCGGCGGACCTTCGACCAGTACGCCTGCGTGCGTCCCTCCTACCTCTATCGCGGGGTGCGGTCGCCGCTCGCCGGCAAGGAGCCCGGGTCGATCGACCTGGTGGTGGTGCGGGAGAACACCGAAGGCGAGTACGCCCAGGTGGGCGGCTTCGTCTACCACCGCATGCCCGAGGAGGTGGCGATCCAGACGGCGGTATTCACGCGGCGCGGCATCGAGCGCGTGGTGCGTTACGCCTTCGAGCTGGCGCGCCGCCGCAACAAGAAGAAGCGGGTCGCCTCGATTACCAAGTCCAACGCGCAGGGTTACGGCATGGTCCTGTGGGATCACGCTTTCGCGGACGTCGCCCGGGAGTATCCCGACATCGCGACGGAATCCTTGCTGGTGGACGCTGCGGCCATGAACTTCATTCGCCGCCCGGAGAGTTTCGACGTGGTGGTGGCCTCGAACCTGTTCGGCGACATACTCACCGACCTCGGAGCCATCGTTACCGGCAGCCTGGGACTCGCCGCCAGCGCCAACCTGAACCCCTCCCGCGAGTACCCCTCGATGTTCGAGCCGGTGCACGGCTCGGCGCCGGATATCGCCGGCCGGGGGATCGCCAATCCGCTGGCGGCGATCCTGAGCGCCGGCATGATGCTGGAGTTCCTGGGAGTGGAAGCGGCGGCGCGAGCCATCGAGGAAGCCGTGGCGGCGACCCTCGCCGAAGGCCAGGTGCTGACGGCGGATTTGGGCGGCTCGGCCTCGACGTCACAAGTGACCGATGCCGTGCTCTCACACCTGGCCCGCTCCACTACGGGGGGCCGGTGAAGGCTGCCGCGCGCTGGCAATGGAGTGCTTCCCAGCGGCCCCCGGGCCACTCTCTTGGCGTTCGCTATAATGGGCCGGAACCAAAGACTCTTCCCACTCGATGGAAACCGCGCCGGCATCCCGGAGGCCTGTCAGCCGCCTCGCCGAGTTCTTTGCCTTTGAACCCGGCGAAGCGGGCCCGACGCTGCTGCTGACCCTCTACCTGTTGCTCGCGATCGCCTCCGTGATCGCGCTCAAAGCGGCCAGCAACGGACTGTTTCTGACGCACTTTTCCGCGCGAGACCTTCCCTTCGTCTACGTTGCCATCGCTCTCTCGGCCAGCTTCGTGGTGGGGTTTTACATTCGCCTCTCAAACCGCCTCTCCCAGCACCGCTTGCTGATCTATACCCAGCTCTTCGCCGTCTCCAATCTACTGGTGTTCTGGTGGATGCTGAGCTCCGACCTCCCTTGGTTTTCGGCGGTGGTCTACGTCTGGACCGGGATTTACGCCGTGATCATCCCTTCCCAGGTCTGGACGCTCGCCAATCACCTCTTCACCACGCGCCAGGCCCGCCGGCTGTTTGCCATCGTCGGCAGCGGCGGCATCCTGGGCGCCGCATTGGGGGGGCTGTTCGCGCGCGAGGTGGCGCGGGCCAGCGGCACCGCGGCACTGCTGCCGACCTGCGGAGGGCTGCTGCTGGCGTGCGCGGGCATCGTCGCCTACCTGTGGCGCACCGCCCGGCAGGCTGCCGCCTCCACCCTCCGCCCCAAGCAGTCCGGCCCTCCGGCCAGCCTGCTGGACAGCCTGCAGGCCGTGCGCGGCTCGCGCTACCTGCTGCTGCTGACGCTGCTCGTGTCGCTGTCGGCGATTCTCAACAACCTGGTCGACTATCAGTTCAAGTTCATTGTCCGCCAGGAGATCACCGACCGTGACCAGCTCACCGCGTTCTTCGCCGGCTTTTCGAGCTACCTGGCCTTCTTCTCCTTCCTGATGCAACTCCTGCTGACCAGCCGCGTGATGCGCTGGTTCGGGTTGAACTTCGCCATTTTCGTCCTGCCAATCTCGATGCTGGCGGGCTCGACGGTGCTGTTGTTTTCGACGACCCTGACCGCCGCCGTCATTCTCAAGGGCGCCGACAACGCCTTCCGGCACTCCATCGACCGCTCCTCGGTCGAGCTGCTCTGGGTGCCGCTGCCGGCGCGGTTGAAGCAGCAGGCCAAGTCGTTCATCGACGTGGTGGCCAGCCGCTGGGCCGACGGCCTGGGTGGCGTGCTGCTGGTGCTGTTCGCCTCGGTGTTGCACTGGAGCGTGGTGAAGATCAGTTGGGTCAACCTGGCTGTCGGATTGCCCTGGCTGGCAGTCGCCTGGCTGCTGCGGCGCGAGTACGTCCAGACGCTCCGCAGCAGCATCGAGCGCCCGGACATCAGCGCCGAAGCCCTGCTGGTGGAGATGGCGGGCGCGTCCTCGGACGAGATCACCACGGTGCTCACCAGCGCCGACGAGAAGGCCGTCGAAACCGGACTCGGCGTGCTGCAATATGGCCAGGTGAATGCGGCTGCCGCGAATCTTGGGGCGCTGCTCACCCACCTCTCCCCGGCCATCCGCCGCAAAGCCCTGGCGGTGGTGGACAGCAAGAGAGTGCCAGGCTGCGCCAGCGAGGTGGAGAAATTTCTCTATCTGGACGATCAGGTCAGCTCGCTGTGGCTGGCGCTCGATTATCTGGAGCGCGACGCCGCCGGTTCCTTCCGCGGCCTGCTGGAGCGTCTGCTGGAGAGCCCCTATGTCGTGCTGCGGGCGACCGCCGCCGTGCGCCTGCTGGGACGCAGCGCCGGGCAGGACCAGGCCCGCGCCGAAGCCGTCTTCACCGCTTTCGTGGCCGGCGCGCGACAGAGCGAGGCCCTGCATCGCCAGCAAGCCGCCGAACTCTTGGGCCGCGGGCCGGGGGATGCCGGTTGCCAGGACGCCCTGGAAGCCTTTCTGGACGACCCCGACCCGCAGGTCGTGCGAGCCGCCATCGTCAGCGCCGGCCAGACGGGCCAGGGCAGCCTGCTATCCCGCTTGATCGATCGGGCCGCGGATCGCCGCTGGCGGACCGAAGTCCGGCGCGCGCTGGCCGCTTTCGGGCCGGAGATCCTGCCCGACCTGCGCGAGGCGATGCTCGACCCGGCCCGGCCCGCCGCGGTGCGCAGCGCTCTGCCCCGGGCGGTGGCGTCGAGCGGCGGCCAGCCGGCCGCGGACTTGCTGGTCTCGATCCTGGACACGACCGACCCGGGCTTGCAGTACCAGGCCCTGCGGGCGCTCAACCGGATGCGGCGGGGCGCGCCGGACCTGCAATTCGACGGCGGCCACGTCACCTCGCTGGCGTTGCGCGAGGTGAAACAATATTATCAATATATAAGCCTGCGGGAAGGCGTGCCGTCTAACGGCTCCGACGCCGGCGCAGCCTTCCTGCGGCGCACCCTCGCCGAACAATTGCGGCGGAAGCTCGACGTCATCTTCCGCCTCATCAGCCTGCTCTACCCGCCCAAGGATATTTTCGACGCCTTCTACGGCTTGCGCAGCGGCCGTCCCGATCTGCGGTCCAACGCCCTCGAGTTTTTGGACAATACCCTGCAGAACCCGGTGCGGCAGATGCTGCTGCCGCTCCTCGAGAGCCGCGCGGCGGAGCGCATCGTCGAACACGGCCGCACGTTCTTCGGCTTCGGGGCGGGCAGCTACGCGGAATCACTGGGCGCCTTGCTCGGCGAATCCGACCCCTGGCTGCAATCCTGCGCCGCGTACGCCGCCGCCGAGGCGGGCCTGCGCGAAGTCGCTCCCGCTCTCGACTCCCTGGAGGACGCCCCCAACTCTTTACTGCGCGAGACGGTGCTGGCCGCCCGCGAGCGCTTGAGCCGGCCAGCGGCAAGCCTATGAACCCCGGACTGCCATGGAAACCCTGACCACCCTAGACAAGGCCATCCGCCTGCAAAAGGTCGAGTTGTTCCGGGACCTCGAGACCGACGGCCTGGCGCTCGCCGCCTCCATCGCAGCGCAGCTCCAATTTCCGGCCGGGAGCGTGCTGTTCCAGGAGAACGGTCCCGCCGATGCGCTCTACATCGTGCTGGAGGGCCGCGTGCAGCTCAGCCGCGGGGGGCGCGAGATCTTCGCCACCGGCGTCGGCGAAACCCTCGGCAACTGGGCGCTCTTCGACGAACAGCCCAGCCTCGCCACCGCCACTTGCGTGGAAGACACGTCGTTGCTGAAAATTGAGCGGGAGGACTTCTTCGATCTGCTGGCCGATCACGCCGAAATGACGCAGACTATGTTCAAGGCCCTGGTCAAGCGGGTCCGCGCCTTGCTGGCGCTGGGCCTGCAGGCCGAACAGGCGGGAGGCGCCGCCCGGAATGCCTGATCCCGCCGCGATCCTCCGGCTGGTGGTGATACCCTCCGACGCGGTGACGCTCGAGCGGGTGCGCCGCGCCGCGCCGGGGGCTGAAATTCTTCCAGCGGCCGACGCGGCTGCCGCCCGCGCCCGGCTCGAGAAGGACGCCGACGCGATCGTGGCCGTCGGCCCGGCGGTGGCCGGGTCGCTCGAGTCGCTGGGCCGCGAGGCGCCTCCCCTGATCGTGCTGGACGCTGGGCCCGGCTCGGCCCCAGCCGTCTCCGACGCCTTCGTCAGTCTTTCGTCCGACCTGGAGCTGCCGGCGTGGCTCCAGGCCGCCGCCCGCCTTCGCCGGACGCAGCGCGACCTGCGCCTGGTTCGCGCCGAAAGCGAGCGCATTAACGGCGAGCTGGTCGCTTCCTACGCCCAGCTCGTCCAGCAGGAAAAGATGGCGGCGCTCGGAGCCCTCGTGGCCGGCATCGCCCACGAGATGCACACGCCGATCGGCAGCATCACCAGCAACAGCGACATCCTGGTCCGGTCCTTGAACCGGCTGCGCGAGCTGATCTCGAGCGATACCTGCCCGGAGTCTTTCCGCAAACATCCCGACCTGGTCCGGGTGATCGGCATCGTGGAGGAGATCTCGCGCGTCAACCGCATGGCGACCGAGCGCATCATCGGCATCGTGCGCAGCCTGCGGAACTTCGCCCGGCTCGACGAGGCGGAGGCCCGCCCCGCCGACTTGCGCGAGGGCCTGGAAAGCACCCTCACGCTGGTGCACCACGAGATGAAGAACCGCATCACCGTGGTGCGGGAGTTTGGGGACCTCCCCGCCGTCCAATGCCACCTGAACCAGCTCAGCCAGGTGTTCATGAATATGCTGGTGAACGCCACCCACGCTATCCAGGGCAAGGGCACCATCACGATCCGCACTTTTCGCGAGGGCGACGACGTCAAGATCCAGATCGCCGACTCCGGCTCCGGCATCCCGCCCGAGAACCTGGCCCGCATCTTCGACACCGGCTTCACCACCAAAAGCGTCGGGGTGGGCACCGGGCTGGGCCTGGCCATCAGCCGCAAGATCATCGAGGATCACCACGGCCGGATCGAAGTCGCGAGCGAAGTGGGGAAAGGCACTACTTTCACGATCACGTTGCCTATAGAATGGAAGATTCCGGCCGATCCGAAATGAACAGCCCTGACCGACAACCTGTAATCCTGGTGGTGGACGACGAGGAGATGGTGCTCGTCAGCATCAAGTCGTTCCTGATGCTCGAGACCGAGTACGAGGTGCTGACCGCGAACTCGCCGCCCGAAGGCGTCGAGATCGCCAAGCAGCGCACCATCGACCTGGTGATCTCCGACTACCTGATGCCGGAGATGGATGGCATCACGTTCCTCATGCAGGTGAAGAACCTGCAGCCCCACACCATCCGCATCCTGCTCACTGGTTATGCGGACAAGGAGAACGCCATCAAGGCCATCAACGACGTCGGCCTCTACCAGTACATCGAGAAGCCGTGGCAAAACGCCGACCTGGCTATCGTGATCCGCAATGGCCTCGAGAAGCGCTTTCTGCTGGAACGGCTGGCCCAGAAGATCCGCGAGGTCAAGTCCGCCCAGGAAAACCTGCAAGAGATCCAGGATCAGATCATCAAAGCGTTCATGTAGCGCTGTCGGCGCCGGTCAGACCTGCCAGATGCGCTGCAGCCCCGGCCAGCGGTCGAAATCCGCGTCGAAACTCAGGATCGAACGGAGGCCGGCGCGCTCCAGGATGGCGATGTGGATCGCGTCCCGGGCGGATAGGGCGGCGGGGTTCTGGGCGATCTCGCTGGCGCGCAGGACGTCGGCCGTTTCGATAGGAAACACCTCATCGACGATATCCAGAGTGAGCCGCAGCGCCGGCGCGATCGCGTCCCGCCGGTGGATGGCCGTGTAGCGATGCAAGATCTCCTGTAGTACCTCGGCGTCGGTGACCAGGCGCTCGCCTCCGGCCACCAGGCGCTCGATCAGAATCTGCGCCTCGGCTTTCCTCGGGTGGGGAGCGCCCATGAGGTAGATGAGGATATTCGAGTCGACGAAAGTCACTGCTGATATCCCTGCTCGATCTCCCGCAACATTTGATCGATCTCCGCCGTAGGGAATGAGTATCCCACCGCCTGGCGGACCGCCTTCAGCTTGGCTTGGGGATCGTGCACCGGCTGCCGGGCGCGGGCCTCGCGCAGCGCGCGGCGCACCCATTCGCCGACGGGGAGGTGGTCCCGGCGGGCCAGTCGCCGGATCTCGGCCATTTCCGGGTCCGGAAGCAGAACCTGAAGCCGCTTACTCACAAGATGAGTATAGCATGAGCATAGCTAGAGTAGTCCCTTTGGCAATGGTCTCGATCCGTCGACCAGATCATCAAAGCGTTCGTGTAGCGTTTCTCAGCGCCCGGCGGCGCGCGAGGTCTTCACAGGTGCTCCCTGGAAGTAGCGCTCCGCGAAGGCCAAGAAGACCGGCCAATTGGGGGCGGGGGTGTGTCCGGCCCGGTGCTGGCGGAACGAGACGTCACCGCCCATCAGAGGGGTCTCGATGGCGGGGAACACGGCGGTCCCGAGGTCCTTTTTGCCCAGGAGCTGGTATACGGGCCCGGCGCCAACTCCGGCCAGGAAGGTGCCCTTGGCGTCCACCCATCCGTCGCCCTCGGTCGCGCCGGCGCTGAGGAACACCGGGCGCGGGGCGCACAGCGCCACCAACTCGTGGGAATCCACAGGCAGGTCGCCGGCGTTCAGCGGACCGGAATACTTGAGGAAGTTGCCGGCCATCCAGTGGTATTCGTTAGGCGCGGCGACGTTCTCCACCTGCTCACCCCAATTGCGGCGATGCAGCTTGGCGCCGCCTTCGCCAGAGGAACTGACAAAGGCGATCGCGAAGCGGTCGTCGTAGGCCATGGCGACGATGGTCGCCTTGCCGTAGCGCGAGTGGCCCTCGAGTCCAACCCGCCGAGCGTCCACTGCTTTGTCGGTCTCGAAATAGTCGAGCGCGCGGCTGGCGCCCCAGGCCCAGGCGCGCAGGGCACCCCAGTCATCCACCTTGCGGCGCTGCCCCTTATTGACCAGACCGATGATGCCTTGCGCCAGCCCCGCGCCATTGTCGGCCTGAATGCTGGCGGGCAGCAGGCTGGCATAGCCCCAACCTTTGGCCAGAACCTGCTGTTGCCACGTGGGTCCCGCGGGCGCGGCCCCGCCCGGTCCGCCACCGAAGCCGCCAAAGCCGAATTCCATAATCACGGGCACGGGGCCGGCCGCGCCCGCTGGGGTGGTCAGCCTCAACTGGATGTCCACGGTGATCTGCGGGTGAGAAGAATTGTCCACGTGCCCTACGACCTGTTTTGTGACGATGGGCACGTCGCCGTTCAGGCCACGCGCGGTGGACGTCACTTCCCATTTCACCGGAGGTGTGTGCTGGGGAGCGTGGCCATATATTTCACGGTCGAAGTCTTCCACGATCTCCGGGCGGCGCTGCTTCCACCACATCTCGGCCGAGGTCACCTTCTGGCCGCTCTTCAACACCAGGGGATCGGGCAGGCGGGGATACGGGTTGGCCTTGGACTCATCGTAGTTCACCGGGCCCAAGCGGCCCGGCTGCGCGACGTCTCGGGAGGTGGGTCCCAGGCGGAGTGTGCGGATGCCCAGGAGATCCATCATCGCCTGACGGTCTTCGATCGACAGCCGCTGGATTTCCAGTTGCTGGGCAGTGGGCGGCGGTGCGGCCGGTTGGGCGCTACTCTGCGCAGGGCCGGCCAGCATGGCCAGCATGGCCAGACCAACTGATGAACGAAGGCATCGCGTCGTGTGCATGGATTCTTCCTCGCTTCCTCGCGCCGTTCACGCCCGCGTCAGGAAAATCGGCATCCCGCGCTTGTTGACGTAGTTCGGACGGTAGCGCTCGACATTGTACATCGTGGCCACGTCCACGTGGCGGGGACCGAGCGCCGCGTCGGGAATGTCGGCGTCGACAAAGCAGCCGTTCTGGATCGCCATCATGCGCCCATGGCGGCCCTCGGCCAGGCAGTCGAGCGCCATGTTGGCGAAGGTCGTGGCCACCATTTTGTCGACAAAATCGGGATCGCCGCTGCGCAGGTCATAGGTGAGGTCGCTGACGATGGTCTCCTCGCCGGTGTGCTTCTTCACCTGGTCGGAAAACGCCTCTCCGATGTTGACCTTATGGCGGTGCCCGAAGGCGTCGGCCTCGCCGTATTCCTTAACGTCCTCGCCCTCCCACACCGCGCCCTCGGAGATCACCACGAGCGCGTAGTTGCTGGGGTTGTTGCGCTTGTCGCGCATCAGCAGCTCGATGAGCTTGGACAGGTTGAACTTGAATTCCGGAATGCAGCACCGGATGTTAGTGACGTAAGCCGTATATAGGGCCGTATGGCCGGCGTCCCGGCCGAAGATGCGGAAGATGCCAATCCGCTCGTGCGAGCCCACGGTGGTGCGCTGGCGGGTGATCGCCGCCACGGCCCGGGTCACGGCCGTCGAAAAACCGATGCAGTATTCCGTGTGCTGGACGTCGTTGTCCATCGTCTTCGGCACGGCGATTACCGGCAGTCCGTGGCGTTCGAGCGCCGGGACGTAGCTGAGCGTGTCGTCGCCGCCGATGGCGATCAGCGCGTCGACCCCCAGAGCCTGCAGGTTCTCTACCACGATAGGAGTCAGGTCGAGCACGCCGGGCTTCACTTCCGTGCAGCTGGCGGCGCGCTTCATGACGTGGGCCGGGAGTTTGTCCGCCTTCATCTTCGACGGATTGGTCCGCGAGCTGTGCAGAAAAGTGCCGCCGGTGCGGTCGATGGTGCGGGTGTTGATGCGGTTGAGCGGCAGCACGTAACGTTCCCGCTCGGCCGGTTCCAGGTTCAGGTGCGTGAGCCCCTCCCACCCGCGCCGGATGCCCAGCGTCTCAAAGCCTAGTTCGGTCCCCCGGTAGACGACGCCCTTGATAACCGCGTTCAGGCCCGGCACGTCGCCGCCGCCGGTGAGAATTGCAAGTTTCCGAATCGCCATGCCCTATCCTGCAAATACCGGCGCCTGCTTGTCCGCTTCCCAGGCCAGGTGGTTGATGTAGAGCCGGATCAGCGGCTCCGGGTAGCGGTCCCGGAACGCCTCCAGCACCCGCTGCTGCCATCCCTCGGTGAGCTGTTTCTCGAGCGCCGCGTCTTTCGTCAGAAAGCCGCTGCCATCGTGCGAGACGCCGAGAAAATCGAGCACCTCGACGACAAAGGCGATCTGCGAGACCAGCACGGCGTGCGCCAGTTCCCGCGCCAGATCCTCGTCCTTTTGCTCCAGGCGCTCCCAGAGATGCGGCGCGGCCTTCCGCAAGTGCTCGGCGTTCAGCTTGCCCAGCCGCGTCCGAATCTTGAAGGAATCGAACATCTGGTAGGTGCGCAGCGCGCCGAGCGAAATCCGGCGGACCAGATCGTCCAGCGCCGGGCGCCCCAGAGAAACAAAGACTTCGCTCAAATCCACATCGAGCAGGATAACATAGACGTTGTTGGTCCCCGGACCGCGTCGCAACGCAGGTTCGGCGGCCCGGCGGTGCTATGCTGACAATAAGAGGTATTTATCTGAAATAGAGGCTTCCTCATGTCCATTCGCAAAGAAGACGCCCTGGCGTACCACGAATTTCCGTCGCCCGGAAAGATCTCGATCGGCCCCACCAAGCCCTGCCGGACCCAGCGGGACCTGAGCCTGGCTTACACGCCCGGCGTGGCGGAGCCGTGTCTCGAGATCGCCCGCGACCCCCGCCTGGCGTCCCGCTACACCTCGCGCTCGAATCTGGTGGCGGTCGTGACCAACGGCACCGCCGTGCTGGGACTCGGCGCCATCGGTCCGCTGGCCGGCAAGCCGGTCATGGAAGGCAAAGCGGTGCTCTTCAAGCGCTTCGCGGACATCGACGTCTTTGACCTGGAGGTGAACAGCACCGACCCCGACGAGGTGATCAAGGTTGTCCAACTTCTGGAGCTGACCTTCGGCGGCATCAACCTCGAGGATATCCGCGCCCCGGAGTGCTTCTACATCGAGGAGACCCTGCGCCAGACGCTCCACATCCCCGTCTTTCACGATGACCAGCACGGCACGGCCATCATTAGCGGCGCCGCCCTGATCAACGCCGTGCGGCTCACCGGCAAGCGGCTGGAACAGCTTCAGGTAGTCGTCAACGGCGCCGGGGCCGCTGGCATCGCCTGCGCCAATCTCTACGTGAAGATGGGCATAAGGCGCGAGAACATTCTCATGTGCGACTCGGCGGGCGTGGTCTACCAGGGCCGCACGAAGGGCATGAATCCCTACAAGCAGCGCTACGCTCGCGAAACCGAGCGCCGGACTCTGGACGACGCCCTGCGCGGGGCCGACGTATTCGTGGGCGTTTCCGCCGCGAATTGCGTCAGCGGCGAGATGTTGCGATCGATGGCAGACCATCCCATCGTCTTCGCCATGGCGAACCCCGACCCCGAGATCACCTACGAAGAGGCGCTGGCGGCCCGCAGCGACGTCATCATGGCGACCGGGCGCTCCGACTATCCGAACCAGGTAAACAACGTCCTCGGGTTCCCCTTCATCTTCCGGGGCGCGCTCGACGTGGAGGCGACCGCCATTAACGACGAGATGAAGCTGGCGGCCGCTCACGCGCTGGCGGACCTCGCCCAGCAGGACACCCCGGACTCCGTGCGCCATCTCTACCCGAGCGAGCACCTGGACTTCGGCCCGGCCTACATCATCCCGAAGCCGTTCGACAGCCGCGTGCTAGAAGTGGTCACGACCGCCGTGGCACGCGCGGCGATGGAATCCGGGGTGGCCCAGAAGCAGATCAACCTGGACGAATACCAGGAGAGCCTCGCGCGCCGCCTGGGGAAGGCCCAGGAGGTGTTCCGCGTCCTGATCCACAAAGCGCAGCAGGAGCCCAAGCGGATCGTCTTTCCCGAGGGCGAGGAGGAAAAGATCCTGCGGGCCGCGCAGATCCTGGTGGACGAGAAGATCGCCCGCCCGATCCTGCTGGGCAATCCGGCGCACATCGAGGCTCGCGCGCAGGCGCTGGGCCTGCACAACCAGGGCTGGGAGAAGCTCGATCCGGCCGCCGCGCCGGGTTTTGATTCCTACGCGGAAGACCTCTACCAGATGCGGCGCCGCAAGGGCATGACGCGCGCCGAGGCCCGGCAAATGCTATTGGACCCCATCGCCTACGGCGCGATGATGGTGCGCCGGGGCGACGCCGACGGCATGGTCGCCGGCATCACCCGCCACTACCCGGAGACGATTCGGCCGGCGCTGCAGATCATCAACCTGCGTCCTGGCGTCAAACGGGTCTCGGGCCTCTACATGCTCATCATCAACCGCAAGGTGTACTTCCTCGCCGACACTACAGTGAACATCGAGCCCGGAGCCGAGGACCTGGCCGAGATCACGTTGCTCGCCGCCCAGCGGGCGCGGGGCTTCGACATCGAGCCGCGCGTGGCGCTGCTGTCGTTCTCTAACTTCGGCTCGGTCCGGCACCCGCGTGCGGAGATGGTGCAACGCGCGGTCGAACTGGTGCACCAGCGCGACCCTAATCTCATCGTCGATGGTGAGATGCAGGCCGATACGGCCCTCAATCCCGAGATGATCGAGAAGTTTTTCGACTTTTCACGGCTGAAGACTGAGGCGAACGTCCTGATCTTCCCGTCGCTCGAAGCGGCGAACATCGCCTACAAGCTGCTGATGCGATTGGCCGGCGCCGAGGCCATCGGCCCCATCCTGATGGGCATGAGCCGCCCGGTGGCAGTGCTGCAGAAGGGTTTCGACGTCCAGGACGTGGTCACGATGTCGGCCATCGCGGTGCGGGATGCGCAGGAGATTGCGGACCGCGCGCGGCTGGCGGCGGACTGAGAGCGAGTTGCCCATTTAGTTCGTCCTTCGATACGATAGAGCAGCGATGAGCGCTATCGCAGTTGCGCGCGTGATGACGGCCGAGGAGTTGGCTCGGGTCGCTGATGATGACTTCTTCTATGAGCTGGATGAAGGGGAGCTGATCCGCATGGCGCCGGCTGGAGAGGATCATGGCTGGATCGAGGACACACTGCATGTCATGCTCTCCAACCACGTAACGAAGCATCGGCTCGGCAAGATCTACTCCGGCGACACCGGCTTCCTCTTGCAGTCTGATCCCGATGTCGTCCGGGCGCCTGATATTGCGTTCGTCCGCCAGGATCGTATGCCGGTGAAGACCCACCGCTCGGGTTACATCGTCGGCGCGCCGGATCTGGCCGTCGAAATCCAATCTCCTTCCCAGTCGCCAGCGGATCTTAACCGGAAGGTGCAGCAGTATCTGGCTGCCGGCACCCAGGTCGTTTGGGTGCTCCATCCGCGCCGGCGACAGGCGAAGGCCTATGGCCGCGATGGGAGCGTGCAGATCTTCTCCGCCGCGCAGCATCTGCAGTTCCCGGGGTTGCTGCCGGGGTTGCGTATTCCGCTGGCCAAGATCTTCAAACCGCAGTAGACTCTACCGCCCCACCCAACACGCCGCCCGCTTCTCGAGAAACGCGGTCATCCCTTCCTGCGCATCGGCCGCGAGCGCGTTCATGCTCATGACTTCTTTCGAGTAGGCGTAAGCCTTCGGCTGGTCGAGGTCGATCTGGGCGTAGAACGCCTGCTTGCCTAACGCCACCGTGAAAGGACTCGCCTGGGCCACCTCACACGCCAGTTGCTTCGTCGCCGCGGCGAGTTCGGCAGCCGGCACCACCCGGTTCACCAAGCCCCATTCGCAGGCCGTGCGGGCATCCACCGAGCGGCCTGTCAGCAGCATCTCGAGCGCCCGCTTGCGTCCCACCGCCCGGCTCACTTCGACCATCGGAGTAGAGCAAAAGAGTCCGATCTTGACGCCGGGAGTGGCAAAGGCAGCGGTTTCCGACGCGATCGCGAGATCGCAAGCCGCCACCAACTGGCAGCCCGCCGCCGTCGCGATGCCCTGCACCTGCGCGATCACCGGCTGCGGAATGCTCTTGAGCCGCATCATCAGCGCGGTGCAGACGTCGAAGATCTGCCGGTAGCGGTTGAGGTCCTGGCCGATCATCTCGCCGAGGTCGTGGCCAGCGGAAAACACGTTGCCGGCCGCGGCGAGAATGACGCAGCGGACTTCCGGCTCCCCTGCGAGCGCGTCCAGGCACGCGATCATCTCTTGCATCATGTCGAGCGACAGGGCGTTGCGCCGGCCCGGCCGGTTGAGCGTAACCGTGGCGAAAGGGGACTCGCGTTCGACGAGCAAATGCTGGTAAGTCATGGCGTTTTCAGCCTAGCACCACCCCGCCAAGGCTGTGCTACCCTCTCCCTATGCTGCTCAAGGGACTGCGCTTAATTCTGTCTTTGGCGCTGCCGGCGTATCTCGCGGCCCAGACCATGACCATCGAGGAATACCAGCCGAAATCGACGCTGGTGGTGCCCCAGCACCTGGTGCCGCGCGCCAAGTACCCGGTCATCGATGTGCATAGCCACCACACCATGAACCCGAGCCCGGCCTACATCGAGAAGCTCATCAAGGAAATGGACCAGCTCAACCTGCGGGTCCTGGTGAACCTGAGTGGCCGTAACGGCGACGCCCTCGAGAAGGGACTGCACCTTTTCCAGGCCAAATACAAAGATCGCTTCGCCGTCTTCGCCAACGTCGATTTCAACCGCATCGACGAGCCGAGTTTCGGCAAGAACGCCGCCGCCCAGCTCGAGCGCGACGTCAAGAACGGCGCGAGCGGCCTCAAGATCTTCAAGAATTTCGGCATGGACACCCACTATAAGGATGGCCGCCGCGTGCCGGTCGATGACCCCATCATGGACCCCGTGTGGGAAACCTGCGCGCGGCTGAAAATTCCGGTGCTCATCCACACCGGCGAGCCCTGGGCGTTTTTCCAGCCGATCGACAAATACAACGAGCGGTGGCTCGAGCTGAAGACCCACCCGACCCGCGCGCGCCCGCCCGACCGCTATCCCACCTGGGAAGTCCTGATGGGCGAGCAACACCACGTGTTTGCGAAGCATCCCAACACAATCTTCATCAACGCTCACCTCGGCTGGCTCGGCAGCAACCTGAAGGCTCTGGGCGAATTGATGGATAAGCTGCCCAACATGTATACGGAGTGTGGCGCCGTCCTCTATGAGTTTGGCCGCCAGCCAATCGCGGGCCGCGAGTTCCTCGTGAAGTATCAGGACCGCGTGCTATTCGGCAAAGACACCTACGAGGCCAGCGAATACCCGTATTACTTCCGAGTGTTTGAGACGCGCGACGAGTATTTCGATTACTACCGGAAATACCACGCCTTCTGGCAGTTGTACGGACTGGGGCTGCCGGACGAGGTGTTAAAGAAGCTCTACTATCAGAATGCGCTGAAGATCGTGCCGGGGCTTAACGCCGCGATGTTTCCGAAATAACGGCCGGCGGCGTTCAGAACCGCAGGCGCAGGCTTACCTGCAACCGCCGCGACGGCAACGCCGAGACCGCCTGTCCAAAAAACGGTGAGCTCAGGTTGCCGACGAAGCCTGTAAAGTTCACCCGGTTGAGCACGTTGAAAGCGTCCAGGGCCGCGGTCACGGTCGGCCCCTTTTCCCTCTTCGACCTAGCCAGGAAGAAATCCCGGTACCAGCGCAGGTCCAGTCCGGCATACCCAGGCCCCAGCAAAGTGTTCCGTGGCACTCCCGGCGGGCGATCATTCGCCAGCCCATCGTGGTTGTCATCCCGCCCGGTGGTGAGGCTGTAAGGCGCCCCGGAGTAAACCGCCAGCGCGATCCCCAGGTTGAAGAGCTTCCCCGGAGGCGTAATCGTTGCCAGCAGATTGAAGCGGTGCCTCTGATCGAATTCCGCTCTCGACCACTCGCCGCTCAAATCATAATTGTTGGCGGGAAAGGCGTTAATGCCGGTCATCCGATTCAAGTTAGGGTTGCCGCCCCCTACATTGTTATAGGCCCGGCTGAGCGTATATTGGACCATGCCGTTGAAGAACCGTGTGACGTTACCCCGCAGCGCGACTTCCAAAGAATGATTCTCCAAATCCGCCGACGATTCGATCTGGCGCAGGACACTAAGACTTGGATTCGGCCGTGCGAGATAGAGAGGCGGGGGCGGAGCGTTGACATCCCGCGACCGGAAAATATTCACGCCTCGAATACCGAAATAGCTGACCGTCAGTGTGGTGCCCTTCTGCAACTGGCGCTCGACCCCAATGCCGTACTGAACGGTATAAGGGATCTTCACAGTGGGGTCCAGCCGGACCACGCTGGTGGGTTGCGCCGCCCCCGGAGCCGGCACAAAAGGATAACTCGGGTTAGTAATCACGTACTGGCTCAGGCGGTGGCCGTCGTAGCGCAGCAAATCGAAGATCGGCCCCGGACCCGTGCGGTCGTAGAAGAAACCGGCCCCTCCCCGCAGCACCGTCTTCCGGCTCTGGCCCGGTGCAAACGCAAAAGACAAGCGTGGCGAGAAGTTGTTGCTGTCGCGGAAGTAATTCTGCCAGTCGTAGCGTAATCCGGCGGAGAGGGAAAGACCCGGGCGGACCCGGAAGTCGTCCAGCACAAATCCGCCGATCACTTTTTCCCAAAAGACGACGTGACCCTCGCCCTGCTGCTGCACGAACGAGTAGGGCCGGTTTTCGAGGTAGTCCTGGAGCGTCGCAAATGAATAGGTGCCCCCGAAGTTCGTATAGTCGTTCAAACCCCGGCGGCTGATATCGGGGACATTGATGCCCGTCTTGATCTGGTGCTTTCCGGAACTCCAGGTCAGCACCTCATTGAAGCTGACGTGATTTTCGGTTTGCACGCGGTCCGCTTGCGCGCCGCCCGCGGTGAAGGCGTCGGGCACCGTGATCTTGGGACCGGGGTTCAAACTCTTCGTCGAGGCACGCTGCCTCCCAAGCAAAAGTATTCGGAATTCATTCAGTAAGTGAGGCTTGAACAGTCCCCGGTGGTTGAAGAAGAATTCATCCTCGCGGCCCTCCAGATTCGCTCCTGCTTCCGGCAGCGTGAATCCACCCA
>JBGPDC010000040.1:0-33301 GCA_041482115.1 Terriglobia bacterium
AGCGAGCATCGCCGCGAGCTGGCCGCCGAGCTCGAGCAAGACCCGCCCGCCCTGATCGTCGACGGACTCGGCCGCTACAATCCCGCGCTGGCCCTCGATCGCTATGCGGAACTGGCCCCGCTGCTGGAGCGCTATGTATTGGTGGGTGAAACCGCCGGTTCGCGCCTCTACCTACGGCGTGACGGGCAGGGGCGGGAAGTAGCCCTTCCGGGCCCGTAGCTTGAACTCGACGTTCTTGAGGTTGGCCTCAACCTTGATCTCGCGGAACTTCACGTCGGTGTAAGGCTTCGGTGGCGTGTAGCCGAGCACGTACTGGTGGGTGATGTCGCCCGTGATGTCGAGGATGGCCTTGTAGAGCTTGCTCGCCAGCTCCGAGGCGTACTGCCCGGTCCCGACCTTGTAGACGTAGTTGCCGTCATCAGACGGGATCCCCAGATACCCCGGGGCCTTGTCGTGGATCTTCAGCAGCGGCCGCTCCACTCGTCCGCCGGTATCCTCGGCCAGCCTCACCAGGTTCTGTTCCTCGTCGTTGGTGAAGCCGTACGCCACCGTGCTCACCGCGTAGATGACTACCTGCGACCGCTGGGCCGCTTCGAGCGCCTGCTCGAGCGATATCTTGCTGGCATTGTCGTGGCCGTCCCCCACCAGGACCAGCACGCGCTTCGGCTCCATGGGCCGATAGTTGACCCGCATGTACTTGCTGCAAGCTTGGTAGACGGCATCGAGCATCGCCGACCCGCCGCCCGGCTTGAGCTTGCGCATCTTCTCGACGATGGTCTCGCCGTCATTCGTCAGCGTGGTGAGGAAGTCCACTTCGGTGTGGTACGACAGCAGGAAGCCGCGGTTCGGGTTATCGCCCGGCAGCAATTGCCAGGCCAGGTCGGAGAGAGCTTCCTGGTAAGTCTTGAAATAGAGGCGCGCCGCGTTGCTGGCGTCGAGGATGAATCCCACCACGATGGGTTGCTTGGGGTCGGCCGTGAAGTAGCGCACCTCGACCGGCTGGCCGTCCTCCCATACCCGGAAGTCTTCCTTTTTTAGGTCGGTGATGAACCGGCCTGCCGCGTCGGACACCGTGACAGGCACGTTGACGACGTTCACCTGCACTTCGATGGCGCTGGCCGGCCGCTGGGGAGTCGCGGCAGGCGCCGCCTCGTTCTGTGCCTGGGCCCGCAGGGCCGTCACGGTCGCCGGAAGAAGAGCCAGGAAACCTCGCCTGCGCATAGGAACTGCCTCGTGGACACCATTCTAGCTCACCCGGCGGGGCCGTGGAGCAAGCCGCCGCCATAAGTCATACTGGGGCGGTACTCTACCTGTCAGGTGGAGGCAGACAAACCCGACCATGCCAGGCTTGACTCGCTTCCTGTTTCTCCCGGGATACTTCTGGTTCCTCGGCCCCCTGCTTCAGGTCCTGATGATCATTCATTTCTTCCGCCGGCGCCCGGAGGGCTACTGGTTCTATGTGATCGTGTTCTTCGGGCCGCTGGGCGCGCTGGCGTACTTCGTCGTGGAGGTCATCCCCGACCTGCGCATCAAGCCGCCGTTCATCGCCCGCTTCGAACGGAAGCGCCGCCGCCAGTGGCTGGAGCACGTGGTTGAGGAGTCCCCCACCGTCGCGAACCTGCAGGAGCTGGGGGAAATCTGCGCCCTGGAGGGCGAGCAGCCGCGAGCCGTCGAGCTCTTCACGAAAGTGCTCGCTCGGGACGCCGAGTCCCCCGAAGCGCTATATGGACGCGCCAAGAGCCTGGTCGAGCTGGGCGACTTCGCGCGCGCCATCGCCGACCTCGAACGCGTTGTCCGCCGGGAGCCCAACTATCACTTCTACGACGCGCATGTGACGCTGGCGCAATGTTACGAGCGCGTGGGACGGGACGACGCGGCGCGCGCCGCTTATCAGGACATCCTCAGCCGCACCACGGTCTCGCCGGCCTACTTCGGTTATGGGGTGCTGCTCGACCGCCTGGGAGAGAGAGAACAGGCGCGCCAGATGATGAAACAGATCCTGGCCAAGAAGCCCGCCCTCCCACGCTACCTGCGGAGGCAGGAGCGGCCGTGGTTTCGCAAAGCCGAAGCCTTCTTGAAAGCGCAGGCTGCGTAACGCCGCGTCCCCGTGACGCTTGCTCACGCGCGCGGTTCAGCGTGCGCCCGTAGCCGAGCCGCGACCGTAAGGGAGCGGTTTCTACCGCAGGTCTTCCATGACCTCGGCGAGCGCCGAGGCCGGAGGCCGCGTTTGCTTCTCGGGGAGGTGCGCCAGCGGCTGATCGGTCAGGTTCAGAAGCTCGAGGAAGTCCGGCCGCGTCGTGTCGAGGAAGAGCAGGCCGGTGGCCACCTCGCCGGTGCGCGCCGATTCCTCGAGCACCTGCATGGCGGCCATGCGGTTGGAGGGATCGTAGTCGTCGGCGAGCTTCTTCAACCGCACGTGCGAGCCGTCGTGCAGCGTCACGTCGCGCGTGGTGCCGGGCTCGATGTCGACCTCGATGTCCTGGAAGAAGGGAACGAAATCGATCTCGTGCAGCGGCTCGTCGTGATCCTTCATATAGGAGTAGCTCTTGGTAGAACCCTCGTGGTCGTTGAAGGTCACGCACGGAGAGATGATGTCGAGCAGCACGGTGCCGCGGTGGCCGATGGCCGCGCGCAGCAGCGCGCCCAGCTGCTTCTTGTCGCCCGAGAAGGAGCGCGCCACAAACGTCGCGCCCAGCTCGATCGCCAGCTTGCACGTGTCGATGGCGGGCAGCTCGTTGATCACGCCCGTCTTGAGCTTAGAGCCGGGGTCCGCGGTCGCCGAAAACTGCCCCTTGGTCAGCCCGTAGCAGCCGTTATTCTCGATGATGTAGATCATCGACAGGTTCCGGCGCATCAGGTGCATGAACTGGCCGATCCCGATCGAAGCCGTGTCGCCGTCGCCGCTCACGCCGAGGGCCAGCAGCGTCCGGTTGGCCAGCAGCGCGCCGGTCGCGACCGAGGGCATGCGCCCGTGCACGGAGTTGAACCCGTGCGACATGTTGAGAAAGTAAGCCGGCGACTTCGACGAGCAGCCGATGCCCGAGAGCTTGATGGTGCGCCACGGCGCCACGCCCATTTCGAAAAACGACTCGATGATGCGCTCCGAGATCGAGTTGTGGCCGCAGCCCGCGCAGAGCGTCGTCTTCAGGCCCTTGTAAGGCGCGAGCTCGAGGCCGATGCGGTTGACTTTCGGCGGCGGCGGGGGTGCTACGGTGCTCACAGGCCCTCCTGCTGAACGATCTCGTCGGTAATCGTGCGGGCGTCGATGGGCAGCCCGCCATAATAGCGGACGCTGCGGAAGCGGGTTTGCAGCGCCGGGTCGAGCTCCAGGCGCAGCAAGCACAGCAACTGGCCGTCGCGGTTCTGCTCGACCACGTAGACGCGGTCGTGCCGCGCCACGAAGTCGCTAACGTGCTCGTGGAACGGGAAGCCGCGCACCCGCAGGTAAGAGGTCGGCGTATCGTGCTCCTGCTCGAGCTGGTCGCGGCTCTCGACGAGCGCCCAGTGCGTGGTGCCGAGCGCGATCAGACCGATCCGCGCCTTGGGGTTCACGTCCACCACCGGCGCCGGAACCAGGTGCTTGGCGGTTTCCATCTTGCGCACCAGGCGGTCCATGTTGCGGACGTAGTCGTCCGGACGCTCGCTGTAGCCGGCCTTATCGTTGTGGCCGCTGCCGCGTGTGAAGTAGGCGGCGCCGGGGTGCTCGGTGCCCGGCAGCGTGCGGTAGGCGATGCCGTCGCCGTCCACATCCTTGTAGCGGGCGAAGCCGCCCATCCGCTCGAGATCGGCGGCGGTCAGGACCTTGCCTCGCTGGAGCGGCTCTTTTGGATAAGGAAACGGCTCCGACATCCAGTAGTTCATGCCCAGGTCGAGGTCGAGCATGACGAAGACCGGCGTCTGCAGCTCTTCAGCCAGGTCAAACGCCTGCATGGCCATCGTGTAGCACTCCTCCGGGCCGCTCGGAAACAGCATGGGGTGCTTGGTGTCGCCGTGCGAGAGGTACGCCGTAAAAAGCAGGTCGCCCTGCGCGGTGCGCGTCGGCAGCCCCGTCGAGGGACCCACCCGCTGCACGTTGAAAACCACCGTCGGCACCTCGCCGTAGTAGCCGAGGCCAATGAATTCCGACATCAACGAGATGCCCGGCCCGGCCGTGGAGGTCATGGAGCGCGCCCCCGCCCACCCCGCGCCGATCGCCATGCCGATGGAGGCCAGCTCGTCCTCGGCCTGCACGATCGCGAACGTCGCCTTGCCGGTTTCGGGATCGATGCGCAGCTTCCGCGCGTAATCGGTGAGCGTCTCGCACAGCGAAGAGGAGGGCGTGATCGGATACCACGTCGCCACCGTGAACCCGGCGAAAACCGCGCCTATCGCGGCGGCGGCATTGCCTTCGATGACGATCTTATTGCCGTTGGCGTTCATCCGCTCCACGCGGAAGGGGTCGGTCTTGGTCAGGCTCTGTTGCGCGTATTCGACTCCCGCCTGCACGGCCTTCCAGTTCAGCTCCGCCGCTTTGACCTTCTTCTTGAACTGCTTGAAAAGCGCCTTGCGGACTTCCTCCGCGTCGATGCCCAGCAGGTGCACCAGGATCCCGTCGTAAATCATGTTGCGCACCAGCTTGCGCAACTTGGCGTCCGGACACACCGGCGTCACCAGCTTGTCGAACGGCACCGGGTAAAAGTGCAGATCGGAACGCAGGCGGTTCAGCCCCAGCGACACGTCATACACGGCCGCCGAGCCGGGGTCGAGACTGCGCACGTCCTCCTCGGCCGTCTCGGGGTTCATGGCCACCAGGACGTCGATCTCTTTCTTGCGCCCGATGAAGCCGCGCTTATTGGCGCGGATCGTATACCAGGTCGGCAGCCCGGCGATGTTCGACGGGAATAAGTTCTTCGCCGACACCGGGATACCCATCTGGAACAGGGCCCGCAGCAGGACCATGTTGGCCGTCTGGCTGCCCGACCCGTTAACCGTGGCTACTTGGATGCTGAAGTCATTCACTACCGGCTGAGCTGCCGCCGGACCGCCGTTCCGGGCGCTCAGCACTTCCACTGTCGACATCTTTCCCCTCGGGATGCGATAAGGATTCGTAATCGCAATACTCATTATATCGAATAACGACGGGACCCCGCCCGCAGCGGAGCTGGACCGCCCTCGCTACAATTGCCTCCATGCGTCTCTTCACCGCCGTCGATCCGTCGGACGGCGTGCGTCGCAACCTCGAGCGCCTGCTCGCCCAACTGCGTCCGGCGGGGCCGCTGCGGTGGAGCCCGGTAGAAAACCTGCATCTCACCCTGAAGTTCATCGGCCAGTGGCCGGAGGCGGACCTGCCCCGCCTGCGGGAAACCCTCGCGGCGATCCCGGGACCAGCTCCCTTTGACGTCCGCGTCGCCGGCCTGGGGTTCTTCCCCCACGCCCGCGCGCCCCGGGTCTTCTGGGCCGGCCTCCAAGCCCCGCCGGACCTGGCCCGCCTCGCCGGCGCGATCGACGCGGCGCTCGTCCCGCTGGGCGTCCCGGCGGAGACCCGCCCTTACTCGCCGCACCTCACCCTGGCCCGCGTCCGCGAGGGGGACCGGACCGACGGCTTAGTCAAAACGCTGCAATCACTTACGGACACTGACTGCGGAACCTTTACCGCCGACCGCTTCTATCTGTATGAGAGCCGACCCGGGCCCGGCGGCTCGGTCTACACTAGGATCGGAGAGTACCCTTTCGGGCGCTAAATCGACTTCGTGGGCAAATTTGCCCGCGAAGTCGTGCCGCGCAACTTTCTGCCGTTTCAGGGGTTTAGAGGCCTATGGAAGCCGTCGTGGCTCTCGATCCCGATGCCGAGCTGATGCTGCGGGTCAAAGAGGGCGACAGCCCTAGCTTTGAGCGGCTTCTGGGAAAATACCGGTCCCCGGTGATCGGCTACCTGTATCGCATGGTGCAGGACCAGGGCGTCGCCGAGGAATTGGCGCAGGAGGTGTTCCTGCGCGTCTACCGCGCGCGCTCGACCTATGAGCCGGCGGCGAAGTTTACCACCTGGCTGTTTCGCATTGCGACGCACCTGGCGCTAAACTCGCTGCGGGACCGGCGCGGCGAGCGCGGGCGGCAGAGCCTGGACGATGTGAACGGCGACGGCCCGGCGATCCAGCTCGCCGACCGGCGCAGCAATCGGGAGCAGGAGCTGGTGGCCGAGGCGCACTGGCTCGAGATCCGGCAGGCGGTGGCGGCGCTGCCGGAGAAACAACGGGCCGCCGTGCTGATGCATAAGTATCAGGAGATGGACTACACGCAGATCGGGGCCGTGCTGGGCTGCTCGACCTCGGCGGTGAAGTCGCTCCTGTTCCGGGCTTACGAGACGCTGCGCGTCCGTCTGAGCCATTTGGCCGTGGAAGGAAGGACCTCATGAATTGCCAGACCGTGAGAGACCGGATTCTGGAGCTGGCGGGCCGGCCGGAGCCGGAGATCGAGAACCACCTGCGGACGTGCGCCGCCTGCGCCGAGGTGCGCCAGGAGCAGCTCGCGCTATGGCGCCGCTTGGACGAGTGGACGGCGCCCGACGTCTCGCCCGGCTTCGACGCGCGACTCTTCCGCCGCATGGAAGCGCGTTCGACTTGGATCACGCGCTGGCTCGGTCCCGTGCAGCCGGCTTTTGCCGGGGCGCTCGCGTGCCTGGTGCTGCTGGCCGGAGTGGTGCTCGAGCGGGCGCGCCACGTCCCGCCGCCGACCGAACCGCCGGTGGCCGCGCAGGGTTGGGACCGCGAGATGGATACGGCCCTCGACGACATGCAGATGCTGAGCGAGTTCGAGATCCTGCCCGTCGCGCAGGCGGGAGAAGGGAAATCCTGATGCTGATCCGTAGCCGCGCGGTTTTGCTGGCGGCCCTGCTGATACCGGTCCTGCTGATGCCGGTCGTGTCTGCCCAGCAGCCGCTGCGGCGCGGGCCGCTCGGGCCCGGTCCCAAGGCCGTGCTGCGCCCCCGGGCGGTAGCCGCCCGCGAGATGATCCTGCACCTGATGTCGGTCTCGCCGGCCGAGCAGCGGAACTTCATGGAGCGCAATCCGCGCTTCCTGCGGCTGCCGCCACGGCAGCAGGAGAACATCCGCCAGCGGCTCGCCGCCTACAACAGCCTGGCCCCGGCCCGCCGCGACGCGCTGCGCGAGCGCTTCGAGCTCTTCGGCCAGCTCACCCCCGAGCAGCAGGACCGCGCCCGGGAACTCTACCACCAATGGAACCAGTTCCCGCCGGCCCGCCGCCAGCAGTTGCGCCAGGGCTTCCGCGAGCTGCGGGAAGCGCCGCCCGAGGAGCGGCAGCGCCGGCTCGAGGGCGAGGAATTCCGCAACCGGTACACGGAGAACGAGCGCCAGGTGCTCCACGGGCTGGTGGACCTGTTGCCCGACCGCGAGGAGTTCTAGACCAGCCACTCGCCGGACTGGCCGAGGTCGAGCTCGAGCCAGCCTTCCGACGGCAGCGCTTCGACCGGCAGGCCGTCCTGCCAGAACGAGAGCTGGAAGCGCAGCTTGCCTCCGCCCGCTTCAGCCAGCGCGAGGGGCACGCTTACCTCGAGCACGCGCACGAAGGCGGCCATGATCCCTTGCGGCGCGCCTGCCTCCCCCACCCGTATCTCGGTGACCTCCGCGTTGTCGGGGGCCAGGCGCAGGGTCACCGGGACGCGCCGGCCGCCTTCGAGCGTGAGGTGCACTTCGGAGCCCGGGAGCCCCGCCTCTTCGTCCGGCAGGAAATCGACGCGCAGGAACAAGCTCGCTCCGTCGGTGCCGTAGTGGAGTTCCTGCACCAGGAAGCGCTGGCCATGCATGGCGCCGCCGTGGTGGTCGGCGCGGTAGAGGCCGGCGCCGATCCATTCGAAGTAAGAGGTCACGAGGCCGTCGATGACCGGCCGGATCGGTCCCGCCGGAGCTGAGACCACGGGCTTGCGCCGTTCGCGCCGAATCGGCCGCGCCAGCTCCTCCGGTGGCGGGTGGCCGAGCGCGCGGTAAACATTCGAGAGGTGCTTGCGGAACAGCTCGTCGAATTCCGCCTCGTTGGCGGATTCGTGCTCCGGCCCGTACCACCAGCACCAGTCGCTGCCTTCGGCGATCAGCAACTCCTCGTAGGCGAGCCGCCGGGCCTCGTCCGAGGGCGCGGCCGTGGCGTCCAGGAACTGCCGCGCCTCCCACAGCAGGTTCCAGGCGCGGTTATCTTCCTCCGCACCGATCCAGATGTCGAAGTTGGCATTGATCCAGGAGCCGGCGGCGATGGTGTCGAGCCGCTCGGCCGGGAGCGTGCGCACCGCTTCGCTCACCGTCACCGCGCGGAACCGCGCGTCCTCCTGAATCCGCTGGTAGAGCGCCCGCAAGAAGGGCCGGCCGTTGCGGTGATAATACTCCCAGGCATTCTCGCCGTCGAGGATGATCGGAATCAGCACGTCGCGGCCCGCCTGGAGGCAGGGTTCGCCGATCTGGGCCAGGCGCCGCACGAAGTCGTCCGCCGCCTGCTCGGGCGTCATGTGGTAGAAGACGAATCCGATCAGGTCGCTGAGGTAGTGATCGCGGAAGATCATGCGGAGGCGGTGGCCGTCGCGCTCCCACGCGAACGGCTGGTAGAGCCGCCCGCCCGGGCCGGTGGTGGCGGCGTGGAGGGTCCTTTCGAGCACGCCCTGGTCGGTCGCGGTCCACTCAAAGCCGGTGTCGGCGGTGAGCGCCAGCACTTCGTTCGAGACGGACCCTTCGGAGGGCCACAAACCCACCGGCGGCCGGCCGAAACGCTCGGCAATGAAATCGCGCGCGCGCCGCAGTTGCTCGCGGGCGTCCTCGGGGTGCCGGAACTTCCGGGGCAGCGGCACGCCGGGATGCGCCTCCTGCGCGATATCGCTGTCGCACAGCAGCGGGAGAATCGGGTGATAGAAGGGCGTGGTCGAGATCTCGATCTGGCCACGCGCGGCGGCCTCGCGGTAGACGGCCATCACGGCCTGCAAGATTTCCTGCTGCTTGCGCACCATGACCTGGTGATCTTCCGGGCTGTAGTCGGAGGCGCGCTGCACCAGCGCCTGCACTTCCGGATCGTGGTCGATGAACTCCTCGTCGAACCAGGACAGTTGGGACAGCACCTGCAAGTCGCGGAAGTCCCGCGTGGAGAAGTAGTAGGCCGCATGCCGCGCCTCGCGTCCCGCCCCCTCCCAGCGCTCGTAGAGCTCCAGATACCGCGGATAACGGGCGATCAGGCGCTCCTTGTTGGCTTGGAAGAAGTACTCCAGGATCAGGTGGCGCTGCGCCTCGTTGAGCGACTCGGCCGGGGTGGTCGCGGCCACCCAGTAGGGGTCCTGCGCCGTGCCCTGGGCGTATTCCTCGATCTGCAGCACGAGCGAAGGCACCAGGTTGAAGGTCTGCTTGATGGCCGGGAAGTCCTCGAGAATCTTCACCATGCCGTAGTAGTCCTTGAGGGCGTGCATGCGGGTCCAGGGCAGACGGTATTCGCCCGTGAGGAGATCCTTGTAGAAAGGCTGGTGCATGTGCCACAGGAAGCACAAGTGGATATGGGGCATGGAGTTGGTTAGAGGTGTGGCTTGGCCCGGCTGGCGTGGTCCCCACGACTCTATATGGTAGCGCGGGGGTCAAGCGGGAGTTCTCGGAGCGCCCCGGCCAGGCCGTGGGTACACTAAGAACATGAAGAAAGAGGAACGGCTGGCACGCCGGACCAAGAAATCACGCAGCCAGTTGTTCAAGCGAGGCGCTGCCGGAAATGTGGCACGGCACGCGCCGGACGAGGTGACCGAGGCCATGAATCGAATCTGCGTCGGGCTGGGGATTTCGAAAGACCGTTTCGTGTCTGCGGCTGGCCGCCGCGCTCTCGAGCGAAGCGAGTGGTGAATATATGGCGGACACGCCCAACTATCCTTACGCAACCTACCTCAACGTCTACTATCCCCCGCTGGAAGTGGTGGACGTGCCGGCGCTGGTAGCGGCTTGCACCGACCGCTGGTACAACCAGACGCTCTGCCAGGTGAACGGCTCGGTCGTGCGGCTGGGCGTCCTGCAGGGCGAATATCACTGGCACAAACACGATCACGACGATGAGTTCTTTTACGTGATCGAGGGACGGTTCCTCATTGACCTGGAAACGCGCACCGTGGAATTGACGCCGCGCCAGGGCTTCGTGGTTCCGAAGGGCGTGGTGCACCGCACCCGGGCGCCGGAGCGGGCCGTCATTCTGATGATGGAGAATGCGGGCATCGTCCCGACCGGCGATGTCCCGACCGGCGACGCCTGACGCGCGCTGGTGTATTCTATTAACGACTATGAACCGATCGCTGCTCGCAAGACGTTCGTTGCTGGCCCTCACGCTGGTTCTGGCCACCCTGGCGCCCGCGCTGTGCGCCGAAAAAGGCGCTACGTATTTTCCACCGCCCGGCAAGTGGCAGAAGAAATCGCCTGCCGAACTGGGGCTGGACGCTGCCAAGCTGCAGCAGGCGGTCGAGTACGCGCAAGCCCATGGCAGCAAGTGGGACTTCGAGAAGGACCAGGTCCGCACGTTCGGCACGCCGCTCGGGCCCGTGCCGAAGCAGCGCGCGGCGACCAACGGTGTCATCCTCCGTCACGGTTATATCGTGGCCGAGTTCGGAGACACGAAAGCCAACGATCCGGTCTACAGCGTCGCCAAGAGCTTTCTTTCGACCGTCTGCAGCCTGGCCGTCGAGCGCGGGTTAATCAAGGACGTGAACGACCCGGTCGCGAAATATATCCACGACGGCGGCTACGATTCGCCCCACAATGCCAAGGTCACCTGGAAGCATCACCTGCAGCAGTCGAGCGAGTGGGAAGGCTCGCTGTGGGGTAAGGACGCGGATTTTGTCGGCCACGAGCAGTTTGGCGCGGGCGAGCGCCAGCCGCGCGCGATTCAGGAGCCGGGCTCGTTCTATGAATACAACGATGTCCGCATCAACCGGTTTTCACTGTCCCTGTTGCGCCTGTTCGGCAAGGGCCTGCCCGAGGTTCTCAAGACCAGCATCATGGATCCGATCGGCGCGTCGCAGGACTGGCGCTGGGTGCCATACGACAACTCGACCGTCGAGATCCACGGGCGTCCGATCGGTTCGGTGAGCGGCGGTACGCGCTGGGGCGGCGGCCTGTGGATCAACTCCGAGGATATGGCTCGCTTTGGCCTGCTGATCCTAAATCATGGCAAGTGGGGCCAGCGCCAGCTCGTTTCCGAGAAGTGGCTGCAGGACGCCGTCGCGCCGAGCGAGCACGGCCCCGACTACGGCTACCTGTGGTGGCTGAACACCAAGAAAAAGCAGTACCCCAGTGGACCGGCCTCGAGTTTCGCCGCCGTCGGCAACGGCTCGAACACCATCTGGATCGATCCCGAGCACGATATTGTGTTCGTCTGGCACTGGTTTCAGGGCCAGGCCATGGACGGCATGGTGCAGCGGATCGTGGCGGCGGTCACCGGCGAGTAATGGTCTGGAGTCATTAGAAGAGAAGAACCAGAAATGGTTGCCGGATTGCAAGGAAAGATGCCGAAAGGAGATTTATGCTCAGTAAGAGGTGGCTGGGGTTAATCTTGGCAGGCGGGCTGGCCGTCAGCGCTATGGCCGCTGAGGTATACGTACGCATTGGCCCACCACGTCCTATCGTCGAAAGACGTATGGTCGCGCCTGGCCCCGGTTATGTGTGGGTGCCCGGGTATCACAACTGGGATGGTAATGCCCATGTATGGGTTCCCGGAAGATGGGAGAGACCGCCAAGGGCGCGGGCCCGTTGGGTGCAGCACAAGTGGGTCAAGCGTCGCGGTGGCTGGGTTCTCGTCGAGGGGCACTGGCGTTAAAAGCTATCGCGTCGCCCGGCGTTACAGCGGCTTGATCTTCAAGTTGCGGAACTCGATTTTGCGTCCCTCGGGCACCCGCTCCGGATGGGCCCACTGCAGTCCGATCGAGCCGCGGGCGAATTTCGCGTCGTGGCCGTCGAGGATCTTTTCGCCATTGAACACCACGATAAAGTGGTCGCCCTGGGCCGTGACCTCGTAGGTATTCCACTGGTCCGACTTGATGTGCGTCTTCGACGCCTGGATGGCGTCGATGATGCTGCCCGTGTTGTAGCCGCCCTTGCGCTGCGTATCGCGAATCTGCAATTCGTAGCCGCGCCGGGCAGCCGTGCCCTTCGGCGCTTTCGGGTCGGGGTTGGGCTGCGGGGCGGACATGCGCAGGTACATCCCGGCGTCGACGTCATCCGTCGTGCGGAAGTCGGCCTTCAAAATGAAGTCGCCGAATTCCTGCTTGGTGTAAAGGCCGCCGCCGCGGCGCGAGTCGATGAGGATGGCGCCATCCGCCACGCGCCATTCCCCGTTGCCGCCGCCCCGAGAGTCCCACCCGTTGAGGGTCTTGCCGTCGAAGAGCAGAATCCAGCCCTGCGACTTTTCCTGCGCGGTCAAGGCGTTCAGTGGCGCATCAGGCGGGGCTGCCAGTCCGACCCAGAGGCCCATTCCGATCACCGCCACCATAGCCAAAGCTCGTGTCATGGAAGTTCCTTTCTCTTCTTATCTTAGTGCTCCGCCTCGAGGAACCGCTCGACCTCGATGGCGGCCATACAGCCCATCCCGGCCGCCGTGACGGCTTGCCGGTACTTGCGGTCCTGCACGTCGCCCGCGTGGAAGACGCCTTCCACGTTCGTTCGCGCGCCGCCTTTCGAAACGATGTAGCCGTCGGGATCGAGCTCGAGCTGTCCCTGGAAGACCTTTGTGTTGGGAAGGTGGCCGATCGCCAGGAACAGCCCGTCAACCTTGAAGTCCGACTGCTTTTGGGTCAGGACGTTGCGCAGCCGCACGCCGGTGACCTCGTTCTTGCCGACGTCGTGGACTTCTTCGATCACCGTCGAGGGCAGCCACTTGATCTTCGGGTTGGCCTGGGCGCGATCGAGCATGATCTTCGAGGCGCGGAACTGGTCGCGCCGGTGGCTGACCGTCACCTCGCTCGCGAACTTGGTGAGGAAGGTGGCCTCTTCCATGGCCGAGTCGCCGCCGCCTACTACCATCACCGGGCGTCCCCGGAAGAAGAAGCCGTCGCAGGTGGCGCAGGAGGAGACGCCGTGTCCGATGAGCTTCTGCTCGGATTCGAGGCCGAGCCAGCGGGCGGAGGCTCCCGAGGCCACAATCAGGGTCCGGGTCTCGACCGCCTCTCCCTGGTCGATCGTGATGCGGAACGGCCGCTTCGAAAGGTCGACCGCGGTCACTTCGCCGGCCTGGTATTCGGCGCCAAACCGCTGCGCCTGCGTCTTCATGTGGGCCACCAGCTCCGGGCCCATGATGCCCTCGGGGAAACCGGGAAAATTCTCGACCATGGTGGTGATGGAGAGCTGCCCGCCCGCCTCGAGGCCCTCGACTACGAGCGGCTGCAGATTGGCCCGCCCGGCGTAGATTGCCGCCGTGTTGCCGGCGCACCCGGATCCTATAATGACCACATTTCGCATATCAGGCTCGTTGGGACAAAGCTCGTTGGGACAAACCTATATTCTACCCGTTCGCGGCCGGTGGCAGGCCGCCCCGAGTGGCGGTGTGGGCGCAGACTTCTCCCTGCTGGTCTCAACCGGGAGACAAGCGGGCGACTTTTACCGGGTGCAGACTGACCCAGCCGTGCCCGCCCTGACAGGACGTTACTGCGGCGGCCGCGTAGCGGAAGCCGCGGAGGACTTAGGCCGCGGCGGTTCTTGCCCGCCGGGGCTTTTTGGCGCCGTTCGTGGAGGTCCCGAACTCGGCCTCCGCACGGAGCCAATCCTGCTGGTGGTAGCCGTGCTGCCCACCCCGCTCCTGAAAGAGCTGGTAGGCGCGCTCGGCAATTTGCTGCCGCTGCTCCAGAGTCCACCCGGCCGGGGAGGCCGGGCGGGTCCGGGGCTTGGCGGCAACGCGAGGTTTGACAGATTTTGTTGCCATAGGCATCGTTTCTATTTTACTCCCGATGCCTGGGTGGCGAGGCGGTTCCTGGCGCGCGGGCTACCGCTCGCCCAGGGGACCCGTCACGATCAGTTTGACCGGTTGCTCGAGCATCAAGGGCGGATCGCCGGGCATCGCCAGCACTAACGTATACCGGCCGCCCCGCAGGTCCTCGGGAACCTTGAATTTCAGGGTCTCGGCTTTCTGTTCCACCAGCTCGACTTTGATGTCGTTGACCCCGTCGCTGAGGTAGACGGCCGACACGTTAGCTTTGGTTAGAGCGACGCCGGTGGCGGTCACTACCTGTCCCGGATCGGCCTCCCCCGGATGAACCGAGTTCACTACGGGCGCTTTGTCCGCGAAAGCTGCCACACTCAACAGCAGTACACCTGCCAACAGCCCCATCCGAACTTTCATGGCGCACCTCCCGACTACCGCTACGCAATTTCCGAGCCAAAGCGCAGGATGCTGGATTTACTGGCTCTACACCATCCGGGATGGGGCCATTTGCGCCAAATCCCCCAACGGGAGAGTGGCCTGCCCCGGGGACCGGGGGTGGCGCTAGACTGGCTGATACACTATGCGCCGCGCCAACGACCTCGACGGCCGTGAGTGGACCCGCTTCTCGATCAGCGTGTGGAACGATCTCCGCCCGAGCCGCGAGGAGCAGCGCCTGAAGCACCCGGCGATGTTCCCGACGGCGCTCATCGAGCGGCTGATCCGATGCTTTACGCCGCTCTCCAGCCGGGTGATCCTGGACCCCTTCCTGGGCAGCGGCTCGACGCTGGTGGCCGCCCAGAGCCTGGGCCGCGAGGGGGTCGGCTTGGAGCTTTACCCCGAGTTCATCCGCCTGGCCCGGACGCGCCTGAAGCCCGCGCCGGCCGTCACCATCCACCGCGCGGACGCTCGCGACCTGCGGCAGTTTCTCGAACCCGAGTCCGTCGATTTCTGCGTGACCTCGCCGCCTTACTGGGACATCCTCACGCGCCGGCGCACGGCGGATTATAAGAAGACCCGCTCCTACGGAAACGGCCGGGGCGACCTCGGCCTGCTGGCCGACTACGACACGTTCCTCGCCGCGCTCTCGCAGGTCTTCGCGGGCGTCTATGAGGTGTTAAAGCCGGGCTGCTACTGCGTGGTGAACGTGATGGACCTGCGGAAGAAGAGCCGGTTCTTCCCGCTGCACGCGGATCTCGCAGCGCGCCTGGAAAAGGTCGGCTTCCTGCTCGACGATCTCATCGTGTGGGACCGCCGCCAGGAATACAACAACCTGCGGCCGCTCGGCTATCCGGCCGTGTTCCGGATCAACAAGATTCACGAGTACCTGGTTATTTTCCAGAAGCCTGGGCCAGCAGCGCCGCGGCGTGACCGTTGACTTTGACCTTCTGGTGGATCGCCGCGATCTTGCCTTTTTCGTCGATGAGAAAGGTGGTGCGCTCGATGCCCATGAACTTCCTGCCGTAGAGGGACTTCTCCTTCCACACCCCGTAGGCCTCGACGAGGTGGTGGTCTTCGTCGCTGAGAAGCGGGAACGGGAGGCCGTGCTTGGTCTTGAATTTGGTTTCGATCACTTCTCGCTGAGCCGTTAGTAACCAATTTTTCAATGACTTAGCAATTGGGAAGATTTCTTCATGAAAGGATGAATCTGTATTAAAATGAACAGCAACAGGGTGAGCCCTGAGGAGGTTTGAATGGGCCCTCAAATCCACACGACCGACGTTCGGCTATCAGTTCTGACTTTCGCGCTGATCGGCCTGCTTTTCTCTATCCCCAGTCTCGGAGCGCAGGCGGCGCAGACGCCGAGCCCGAAGCCCTCTACGCAAAAGTCAACCGCGCCGACGCAAAAGGCCGAACCCAAAGTTGAGGCGGCTAAACCGCCCTCAGAGGGTCTTTCAGTGGAAGAGGTCATCCAGCTTGTCCAGGCGGGGTTGTCAGAGGATTTGGTTGTCACCAAGATCAAGAAGAACGGGAAGGCATTTGATCTGACCACAGGGCAGCTCGTCCAGCTGAAAAAGGCAGGAGTCAGCGACACGATTATCAAGTTGATGCTCGACCCCCGAGCGGCACAAGAGTCTGGAGATCGTCCGGCGGCTAAAAGCGCAGTCCCGGTGAACCCGACCTCCGAACCTGCCAATCCTCCAAGCTCACCACGTGCAGAGCCAGGGTCAACTGGTACGCTTTTCCCTGACGAGCAAGGCGTGTACTGGGCCAATGGCGGAAGAGAGCTGGTTCGCATGGAAGGAATGGGGGTCAGCAACGTTAGAACTGGTAGCACCTTGGTCTCCGGCGTGACGGGGGGCATTAAGAGGGCGCGGATCAACGCCCAGCTCAGGGGCGCCCGATCGGAGTTCCGAATGAAGGAACGTCAGCCACAGTTCTATTTTTATCTCCCCGAAAACAGTAGCATTGGCGATTACATACTGCTCAAGGTTGCTCAACGCCTGGACGTGAGGCAAATCGAGATTGGCCAACAGACTTTTTGGAAGAAGCAAGTGGGCGTAGATCAGGCTATGGAAGTGCCATTCACGCAGAAACGTGTGAAGAGCAGGATCTACCTTGTAACTCCAAACCATGAGCTTGAACCTGGAGAATATGCCTTCTACACTGCCGCCGGCATTAGTGCCATCGAGCTAAAGAAAGAGAGTGGCAGGGTTTACGACTTCGGTATTGATCCGTAGACCAATCATTCTGGTCCCATTGATTTCGAGCAGGAGGAGGCAGTGACAGAGCGGGCTTCCGTTCGCGCAGCAAGAGGCGCTGAGGGCTGTTCAGAACGCGCCTGTGCGCCGCCTATACTCGCGCCCCCGACACCAAACGGCACGTGGCGACTTCCGAAAGCGTGAAAGGGCGCTATGCAGACCGTTACCACGCGAATCGGGTTTCTGCTGGGCTTCTTCTGGAGCGTCTCGCTGTGTGCTCAGGTGGACCTCACCGGCCCGTGGCGGGGCACCTGGAGGAGTTCATTCATTGGTGGCGGGTCTTTGGATGTCACCCTCACCCAGAGCGCCACCACCGTGACGGGAACGGTGACAGTTGGTGGAAGTGATCTCATATCCAATGGCACTGTGCGCGGAACGGTAAGCGGTTCAACGGTGACTCTAGGCTCGGTGTTCACCAGCAGCGTCGCCGTCGATTACCGCGGCGATATCGTAGGCACGACTGCATTACGAGGGACGTGGGTCCTGCGCATCTCTGGCTTCGCCACCGACAACGGTACCTTCAGCCTCGATCGTGTTGGGCCGCCTCCGACTGCCATCTCCGCTGGCGGCGTTGTAAACGGGGCAAGCTTCCAAGGTGGCCCACTTGTTCCAGGTAGCATCGTTTCCATTTTTGGAACCAACCTTGCTACCACCGCGGCCCAGGCCAATGTAGTACCACTTCCCAAGATCCTACTGGGAACAACTGTGACCTTTAACGGTGTCAGCACCGCCCTTTATTTCGTGTCTCCCACTCAGCTCAACGTGCAGGTCCCGTGGGAACTGTCCGGCAGCACGGTTCGCGTGGAGGTGGTCAACAACGGCGTGGTAAGCCCAGCAATGACCATGCCGTTGGGCACTGCCGCTCCAGGCATCTTCGTATTGCGCGCGGGTTCACGATCAGTTGCGGCAGTGCTCCACAACAGCACCGGAACGCTCGTAACCCCTGAGGATCCGGCCAGACCTGGAGAGATACTCCAGCTTTTTGCTACTGGGCTCGGCGCTGTGGTTCCTGCTGCAGTGACCGGGGCTGCTGCTGCATCCAGTGATCCGCTCTCTACCTCAGTCGTGACTCCAAAAGTGACGGTTGGTGGCGTGGAAAGTAGGGTTCTGTTCTCGGGCCTTGCGCCCGGCTTTGTTGGACTCTACCAGATCAATATTCAGTTGGCCAACGATACCCCACTGGGGCTAGCATTGCCGGTCTTGGTAACAGAGGGGGAGGTGAGGAGTAATCAGCCGATGCTGGCTGTGGGTCGTTGACTCTAGTCGGCTGCTGGAAAGGTACTGCTTCCGGTATTGGCGCACCAGCAGGATCTTGCCCCCGTGCGTCATCGCCACGACCGAGACCGAGCGTCCCGCCGTGATGTAGCTGTAGGTGACGGGCCGTCCGGTGGAGCGCAGCCGCAGTTGGTGCTCTTCCACACGCAGCCAGCGGGTGCGGTAGGGTATGCGCCAACTCAGCCTCAAAAGAGGTGCGCCGGGCGGTAGTGCGGCCCCCCGGGCACGCGGCGCCTTCTTCGCCGGTCTTATGACCGAGGTCCTACGCGAGACCTTTTTTATGTTCCGGTTTGACTTTGCGGCCAAAATCTATAGTATGGTTTATCTGGCGCAGTTCCAACCCCTTCGGAAAGCAGAGCCGCTGGATCTCGAACAGCGCCAGTTCAGCGGGGTGCATGCATGTGGGGAAAGAAGGAAGTAACACCGCCGCCACTGCCGGCCAGGCCGAGCGTGACGCCGGTGCAATCGGTCCAGGAGGTGAGACCCGTGTCGTCTGCAGCGATGCCTAAACCCATGGAGTCCGAGCGCGGCGCGAGCCGGCCGGGACAGGCCCAGATCGGCAAGTCCGTCATGATCAAGGGGGAGATCAACGGCAGTGAAGACCTTTTGATCGACGGGGAGGTGCGCGGCTCCATCGACCTGCGGGATCACAGCCTGACCGTCGGCCCGAATGGCAAGGTGCACGCCAACGTGACAGCCCGGGAAATTGTCATTCAGGGGACCCTGAACGGCAATGTTTACGCCAGCGATAAGGTGGAGATCCGTAAGACCGGCTCGCTGCTGGGCGATCTGCAAACGGCCCGCATTATCATCGAGGACGGAGCCTACTTCAAGGGCAGCATCGACATCCTCAAGCCGGGCCAGAAGGCCGATATGGGCAAAGCTACGGTCCCCGCTGCGGCGAAGTCCGCTTCTTCCCCCCAGCCCACGCTCCAGATGGCCGCCTCGGACGCGGGCAAAGGCTAGCGGCTGCGCCCGGGCCGTACCTGCCGTCTTGCGGACGGCGCTGCTGGGAAGGTGTTTAGTTGCTCGCCGAGAAGTTCATGAATTTGTTTCGGCCCGCCGGCGCGCCGGTGCTGAACGGCTCGGGCCTTGCCGGCCCGCGGTTGCCCCAGCGCGCGGTCACGAGCCGCTCGCCGCAGCTCGCCGCGCTCGACCGCACCAGCAACGGCCTCCGGCAGTTCTTCGAGAACCTCCGCTCCGAGGAGCGCCTGCGCATCCTCGACCTGGGGGGCGCCTCGCAGGCCAACGTAAACTTCATCGCCCTGCGCGGCCACAAGCTCTACACCGAGGACCTGCTGACGACCATTCATCGCATGGATGCCGCCGCGCGCCAGGCCCCCGCCGGTGACGGGGCCGTCGCCCGGTTCCTCGATGAAAACCTCAACTTCGGCGCCGAGCATTTCGACGGCGTGCTGGTCTGGGACACGCTGGAATTCCTCGATGACGAGCTGCTCGCCGCCGCCCTGGGCCGCCTGCAGGCGACCCTCAAGCCCGGCGGCACCCTGCTCACCTTCTTCCATACCAGCGCCAAGGGAGAGCCCGTGCCGGTCTACCGCTACGAGATTCGCGATTCGCAGACGCTGCACCTCGAGCCGCGCTTCTGGCGTCCGCTGCCGCGTGCTTTTAACAACCGTCACCTCGAGCGGTTGTTCGGCAACTTCAATTCCGTGAAGTTCTTCCTGGCCAAAGACGGGCTGCGCGAAGTGATCGTCACGCGCTAAAGCGCCCCCGCCGCGGCAACCCTTTCACCCCCGCCCCGCGTCCAATCTGTAAGCCCAGGGAGGGGTGGCATGGCGGTCGCGGCTGGTCTGTCTTATATTCAAAGGGTGGGAGCGGCGCTGATCTTGCTCGCTGGTCTCGCCGTCACGCTGGCGGCGGCCCCGGCCGATCTCCGCCACAGCGGCCAGGATCACTTCTTCAATCTCGAATACGACGACGCCATCCGCGACTTCAACCGGCTGATCGAACAGAACCCCGACGACCCGCTGGCCTATAGCAACCTGGCGGCGGCCCAGCTTTTCCAGGAGCTCTACCGGCTGGGCAAGCTCGAATCGAGCGCGCTGCGCGGCGACAATCAGTTTCTGCAGCAGGAGAAGCCGCAGCCGGATCCCGCCGTCAAGGCCCGCTTCTACGAAACGCTCGCGCGCGGCCGGCGCGTGGGCGAAACGCTGCTGGCGCGCAATCCGCGCCACGAGCTGGCGATCTACGCGCTGGCCAACGACTACGCCCTGGAGGCCAATTACGAGTTCATGGTCGACAAGGCGTGGTTTTCCGCGCTCCGCAACGGCAGCAAGGCGCGCGATTACTGCGAGCGGTTGCGGAAGCTCAATCCCGGTTTCATCGACGCCTACCTGGTGCTCGGCGTGAACGATTACGTGGTCGGCAGCCTGCCGCTGCCGGTCAAGTTGCTGGCCTCGCTCGGCGGTTTTCGCGGCAGCAAGAGCCGGGGCGAAGAGTATGTCGCGCGCGTGGCCCGCGAGGGGAATTATGCCCGCGACGACGCCCGCGTGTTGATGGTCGTCCTGCATCGCCGCGAGAAGCGCCCGCTCGAGGCCGCCCGCCAGCTCGAAGACCTCATCCGGGACTTTCCTCGCAACTTTGCCTTCAGCCTGGAGCTGGGCTCCATGTACATGGACGCCGGCCGCAACGACCTTGCCGTGACGGTCTTCCGGGGCCTGCTCGACAAAGCCGCGCAAAACGCTCCGGGCTACCAGCGCTTTCCGCGCGACGTTGTGCGCCGCAAGATCGAGAAGCTGGAGGCTGACCTGCGGACTCGCGCCGGCGGCCTCCCCGCCAGCGTCCGGAATGACTAAAGTCGACCTTCACTTCCGCCTGCAAGCGCCCCTGGCCGAGCCGCAACTGGCGCGCCTGGCGGACCTGCGCGGCGTCTACGGCGTGCTCGGCTTCCGCCTCGAACCGGGCGCTTTGGCCGTCGAGTACGACGCCACGCGCCTGCGTCCCGCCGAGGTCGAGGCGCTGCTCCACCACGCCGGCATCCCGGCCCTGCCCGCTTAGCGCGCTGCTGGACACAGCGGTCTCCCGGCGGGTACGGTCTGTTAGAATGCGCCTACGGAAGCCAGTCTTGGCCGGTGCTGGGCCTGGTCTTCAAAACCAGCGTGCGGCACTCCGTGTCGCAGGTGGGTTCGACTCCCACTGGCTTCCGCCAACTCGGCTCGAAATCAGGGAAGATCGATTGCAGCTCCGCCGAACATCTTTTCAATCGTAGCCATCGGCAGGAAGAGTCTGTTAGCGATTTTCGGCAGTTCTCTGAACCCGTACCTCTTGTAGAATGCCACGACCGCGCCATCCTTCACCTCCACGATGACGGCGGCTGCGGCAACCTGTTTGCTTCCCGCGAGGCACCGGTGCAGCGCATCCATCAGCAATAGTTCACCGGCTCCGCGCCCGCGAAACGCCGTGCTGACAGCGAGACGTCCGATCAGAATCGCCGGCACTACCGGGTATTTAGGGAGCTTTCTGGCGGTCTCTGGCGGGATGGCGTCAAGCTCCACGGAATACTGCGAGAGCGTGTAGTACCCGCCGATCGTCCTGCCGTCCGGCGTGAGCACGAATACGACGGCAACACGCTTCTTGATGTCCTGTCGTGCCTGCCTATAAAGATAATTGTCGAGGGCCTCCACGCCACACGAGAAGGATTCCCGGTCGTACTGGGGCCCCAGGGGCTCAATTGGAAGAGCCGGATCGGGCACCTATTGTCCCAGGCGCCGCGCTTGGTAGCGCCGAGCCGCTGCCCGCGCCGTCGCGTTGGGAGCCGGGGGATTCAGCAGCGCCTTCACAAACACTTCGCGCGCTTCATCGCGCAGACTCAGCATCTCGAAATCCTTGATGGTTTCGGTTGCCGCCTGTTGCGCGCTTGTTACGACGAAGTTCGTCACCGTCGTTCCACGAAGCTCGGCAGCGCGCTCGATGAGGCGCTTTTGTTCCCGAGTAACCCTGGCTTCCAGACGCTGCACCTTGGCCGAAGGCTGACGCGCTTTGAGCCCCTGATGTGCCATGACATCTCCTTAGAATAGTGTACGGCAGCCTGCCGTACGTGTCAACATAAGTGGACCGGCGCCGGGGTCAGCGGCGGCAAGCGAACGGTCTCACCCGTGTCGATCGCGCGCGTGGCGGCGATGGCCACTTCGAGAGAGCTCAGGCCGTCCTCGAGGTCTGGCTCGGGCCGTTGATCGTGAACGACCGCGTCGAGGAAGCGGTCCCACTGCTCGCGGAAGGACTGGTTGAACGTGCCTCCATACCGGTAAGCCTCCACAGCGCGCGGGAGTCCGGCCACGGCGCGCCAGACCTCCGAGAGCCGCGCCCGCGGGTCGCCCGCCAGGCGGCCGGCGGGCATCACTTCCAAGCCGTCGTACCGGAAAAGAGCGGCGCGCGCGCGTGCCTGGGAGCCGATCGCTTCGACTTCATACTGTTCCGCGCCGCACAGACATATGCAGGTCGTCACCAAAGTTCCACACGTCATGCGGCCGGTGACCACGGTGGTTTGGTCCTGGCCTATGCCGCTGCGGCTCGCCGCGGAGATCTCCGCCACGCGCGAGCCCAGCAAGTGGGACCATAGGTCGTAGTGATGCACTCCTAGCTCGATGGCGGCGCTCCCTCCCTCGGCCCGGACTCGGCGGTGTCCCGGAGCGCCGGGGGTTAGCAGCACGCGGGTGCTGGCGGAGCAGCGCAGCAGTTCCACGTCTCCGAGATCGCCGGCCTGTAAAAGACGCCGCATTTGGCGGATCTGGTGCAGGAACCGCAGCGTGTAGGCGACCGTGACTTTCGAACGGGAAGGCCGGGCCTTCTCAAGCAGCGCGCGAGCGTCCGCGAGGTTCGCGGCGATCGGCTTCTCCAGCAGGACGTGTTTGCCGGCCTCGATGGCCGCTACCGCGATCTCCCGGTGGGAGGCGGGCGGCGTCAGGATCGCGACCACCTCCACGTCGGGACGGTCGAGCAGGGCGCGATAATCTTCGAAGAGCGCCGTGACGCCGTAGCGCCGGCCCGCCTCATCGAGACGGCCGCGGTCGATATCGGCGAAGGCCGCCAGGCGGGCCGGCGCCAGGCTGGCCAGCGCGGGGAGATGATACGCGGCGGCGTATCCGAGCCCGACCACTCCCACTCCGAGGGTCTGAGGTTTCATAGTTAGCCCCTTCGAAGGTAACATCCGAATTCCCACAAGAATCCGGCGAGATTGGCGATCTGCCACGCGACGAACAGGGCGAGCCGGGTGGCCAGCGCCTTACCGCGCAGCCGCACGACTTCCTGCAGCACGTGGACGTAATACGTCAGGATCGTGCGGTCGATCCGGGACGAGTGTCTTTCGAGCCGGGCCTTATGAAAGCGGAAGGCGCCGCGTCCGTAGGCGAAGTGCTGCCGGACGAAGGAGCGGAACGTGAGGGCATTGCGGTGTACGACACGAGCGCCCGGAAGGTACACGAGGCCGCCGCCGCGTTGCTGCCAGCGATCGCAAAAGTCGCGGTCCTCGGCGGTCCGGAAGGACTCGTCGAACCCGCCCAGTTGGAGAAACTCGTCGCGCGCCAAACCCATGTTGGTCGAACGGAAGAAGTAAATTCCGCCGCGCGCGGGATGATAGCGCCGCAGGATCACTCCGATGAAGAGTTCACTGACCTCGATGTAGACGTTGTGCGGATCGCCGCTGGCTACCAGTCCTCCGAACAGAGTGCGGGCGGGCCGCTCCGCAAACGCCTGGCTGAAATTCACGAGCCACTCGCAGTCGGGCACGCAGTCGTCATCGAGAAACACCAGGTAGCGGCCCGTGGCCAGGGCGGCTCCGGTGTTTCTGGCTTGGGCGGGACCGGCATTCCTCTGCCGCACCACACGCAGGTTCACAGAGCCGTGGTGGTCTTGTAACTCGACAGCTCGCTCCCCGCCGTCGTCCACGACAATCACCTCGAATTGGCCGGGAAGGTAGCGCTGCGCCACGAGAGCGTCGACACATCTGGCCAGTGGCTGGGGACGGTTGCAGGTTGGAATGACTACCGAAATGAGCGGACCAGGGCCGGATTCCATTAACCGTCTTTAACCAGGATGCCCGCGATGGTCGTGACATCCCGCCCCTTGGACCAAGCTAGTGCAGTGTCGCTTTGAGCCAGTCCACGACCTTCGCCTTGTAGTGCGCCCACTCCGGATGCCCTTCCCAGTTCTCCATGCCGTGCGGCGCGTCTTTCAGCAGCAGCATGTCGTGGCGGACGCCCACTTCGGTCAGCTTCTTCTCATAGCTCAGCGTCCCCGGGTAGAGCCCCTCCCCGGTCCCTTGCAGCAGCAGGACCGGCGGCATCTTCGGACTCGCGAAGAAGATCGGCGAGTAGCGGCGTACCGTCTCGGCCGTTGGGCTGGGTCCGAACAGCTTCTCCTGCTGGAGGCCGGCGCGGGCCGTGAAATCGTACACGCCGTAGAACGACACCACGGCCTGCACGTCGCATCCCTCGCACGGCTCCGACGCCACCTGGGCGACCATCTGGCCGCTCGCCGATTCGCCCATAATGGCGATGCGCTGCGGATCGACGTGGTAGCGGGCGGCGTTTTTCCGCACGTACCGGATGGCGTCCCGCAGGTCCTCGAGTTGCTCGGCGTTCTTGACGTAAGGCGTCAGGCGGTAGTCGATCGAGAACCACGCGAAGCCCGCCTTGGCGAGGGGCGGCAGGATCGGCGAGATGTAGGTGACCTTGTCGCCGCCCTCCCAGCCGCCGCCGTGCGCGATGATGACGGTCGGGAACGGTCCCCCGCCCTCGGGAATGTATCCGTCCATCAGCAGATCGAAGCCGCCGGGATGGGCGAAAGCGATGTCGCGCCACAGGCCGCGCCGATCGCGCCGGACGAAGGAAGTGAACTCTTCCTTCCACTCCCGCTGGTCCACGTGCCAGTTCTCGAGGTTGTGGTTCCCGTTGGGCACGAGATGAAACTTGCAGTTCTTGAGTCTGCCGCAATAGGCCTGCAGCGGGTCGGGAGGCGTCTGGCGATCGGCGCCCCCGTGAATCATCAGGACCGGCACGGCCGGCTTCGGCTCCGGTGCGCCGAGCGTGGTGGCGATCGCGACGGCGCTCGTGAAGCCGCCCCCCGCCGCCAGCTCCAGCGCCGCCTGCGCGCCCGTCTCCTCGCCGATCACCATCACATCTTTGGTGATGTTGAAGCGCCCCGGGCAGCGGATGTAGCTCACCGCTTGCTTGAGGTCGTCCTGGTTCTTGTAATCCACGCTGAACCAGGCGTACCCGGCGTTCGCGAGCGGCTCGAAAAGCCGGACGATGTGGGTCGCCTTGTCGCCGCGCGTGCCATGGATGATGATGGCGGCGGGCCGCGGGTCGCCCTTGGGGGCGTAGGCGTCGAGGGTCAGGTCGCCTTTGTAGGGGATGTCGCCCAGCACGCCCGGCAGCAGGAGGTTGCCTTCCGGATTGCGCGGCGCGGGCGCCGGACAGGGCGCCGCGGCGAGCGATGCCGCCATGAGTATTACAAAGATGCAGAATCGGAAACGGACGGCCATTCTTGCCTCCCCCGGTAGCGCCGGTGCGGGCGCCAGCACGATTATAGAACAGCGTTCGAGATGAAGGACGCTACGTTGCCCACGGCCGCTCCGCTTCCTCGAAGCCGGCACGCGCACGTGAGCCGTCTAGGGCTATGCTAAGTTAAGGATCAGGTTAAGCCGTCGTGTCCACCCAGCCGAAGACTTTTCTCACCGCCGAGGAGTACCTGGCGATCGAGCGCCAAGCCGAGCGCAAGAGCGAATACTATCAGGGCGAGATGTTCCTGATGGCGGGCGCGAGCCGGGAGCACAATGTGCTGGCCTCCAATATCGGACGCGAGTTGAACCAGCAGCTCCGCCAGCGGCCGTGTGAGGTCTACCCGAGCGACATGCGGGTTCGCGTCAGCGAGACGGGAATGTACACCTATCCGGACGTTACGGTAGTTTGTGGCGAACCTCAACTTGCCGACGACTACCGGGATATTCTCCTGAACCCGGCCCTGCTGGTCGAAGTGCTATCCCCTTCCACGGAAGGTTACGATCGCGGCCGCAAGTTCGAACACTATCGCCGCATCGAGTCCCTCGCCGCTTACTTGCTGGTGTCCTCGGATCGAGTTCACGTGGACCTGTTTCTTCGCCAACCCGACGGGCCCTGGCTGCTGACCGAAGCGTCCGGCCTCGACGCTGCGATGGAGCTACCTCCCATCGGCTGCCACCTCGCCCTCCGCGATGTATACGAGAAGCTGGACCTGCCCACCGGCCCCTGAGCCGTCACCAGGACGCCGATTAGCGAATATCGCCCCCGCTCAAGGCCCCAACCCCGCGCGCCGCAACAGATCGGCGAACCTGGGGTCCGAGCGCAGAGGGTCAAGCTTGGGGTCCACCTTCAAATCGCGCGTACCCGCGGAGAGCTCGGCATAGGCCTGTTCCAGCAGGGCGAAGGCGGCGTCGCGGTCTCCGAGGGCCGCATGGACAAGAGCAACGTCGTAGGAGTCGACGTATCGCGACTGGGAAATCTGCTTCAGCTCAGCCAGGGCCTGGCGCGCCCCCGAACGATCGCCGGAGCGGGCGCGAACATAGCCCAACAAGGCGAGAGGCCGGGAGTTGACTCCTGCTCGGCTCGCTGCTTGCTCAGCGGCAGCGATAGCCTCCGGGAACCGGCCCAACTCGGCGTAGACAAGTCCCTCGATTGCGCCACTCGAGAAATTCGGATCCATTTCTTGCAGCTTGCGGTACTCCTTGAGCGCTTGGTCGTAGCGCCGGGCCAAATACAAGATCTCGCCGGCGTTCGCGATAATTATCAGCGAGAGGGGATCGAGTTCCTGGGCACGACGGTTCTCTTCCACTGCCTCGTCGAATCGCCCCACGGGCATCAAGAAGGTCAGAGCAATTCGCGTGTGGGCGTCAGCGTTGTTCGGCTCCAGCTCTAAGGCGAGGCGGAGTTCCCGTTCCGTACCGGCCATGTCGAACTCCCGCCGCCGGGCCCCGCCCAGGGCCGTATGAGCCTGAGACAGCCCTGGGTCGAGCTGGAGGGCCCGACCGGCGGCTGCCTCCACCTTGCGGTTGGCCTCGCGGGGGGCCAGCATCCTGCGAGTGGTCATATGGGTGTAGGTGTCGGCCAAGGCGGCGTACGCCGCCCCATACGTTGGGTCGGCGGCGACCGCCTGCTCCAAGTACTCCTCGCCCTTCCGCAGGGCGTCCGGCGTCCTCTTGGCAACGAAGTAAACACCCCTCAAATAGTTCTGGTAGGCGGCGGCGCTGGCCGTCTGGCGCCGGACCGGAACCTTCCGCTCTTCCCCAGTAAGCGGCGACCGGAGCCTGGCGGTGATCGCCCGCGAAATTTCCGCCTGCAGCACCGGCAGGTCCGAGAGCTTGCCGCTAAACTGCTCGCCCCACAAGTGGCGGTTCTCGCCGACGTCCACCAGCTCGGCCTGGACCGACAGGCTGTCGCCCCGTTGCACAACCCGTCCGGTTAATACCGCCTGCACCTTGAGCTGTCGACCAGCCGCCTGGGGGTCGGCGTCGCGCCCCTTGAAGCGGAACGCGGAGCTGCGCGCGATCACCTTGAGGCCGGGCAGGGTGGAGAGGTCGTTGATGAGAGTCTCGGCGATGCCGTCGGTGAGGTATTCGGCATCCGGATTGCCCCCGGTGTTGACAAACGGCAAGACCGCGAGAGAGTCGATAGCCTTGCGATGCCCCGGGACCAGATAGAAGACAGCCACCGCCAGGAGCAAGAGCGCCAGCGCCGCTGCCATCCAATAGGCGCGACGGATACCGCGTGACCCGCCACCATCAGCGACCCCCTTCACCACCGCGGTGAACCGATAGCCGTGCTTGGGAACCGTCTCAACCCAGTGCGCCCCGTCCTCCCCCAGCGCCTTTCGCAACGCCGACATTTGGAACGATAGGTTGGCCTCTTCGACGAAAGTGTCCGGCCAAAGGGCCTGCATCAACTCCACCTTCGTGAGCGCCCGCCCCTGGTTTTCGGCCAACAAGAGGAGAAGGTCGAACGTCTTCGGAGCGAGCGTCACGCTCACGCCGGCGCGAGTCAGCAGCCGCTTGGCCGCGTCCAGGCGGAAGGATCCGAATTCGTATAACCCCTTCACTTGGTTGGACTGGCTCATCGCTTCAGCCCCGCTGACCAGTTCACCACGACGGTAATCAGCGAGGATGACGGTGTTTCCAACGGCACGTTCACAAGAAAGCGCTGGCCGTTGGATGCGACCTGGTAACGGTTTCGCCGGACCAGCGCCTCCAGACGCACCTCAAAAAGAGGTTGGGGGGCCGCCGCCTCGAAGACCTGCGCCTCGCTCTTGACCTCCACGGCTATGAGCCTGTTACCCGCGATGTAGAACAGCTCTCTACCATCGCTGCGCCAGTGGGGCTCCCCGCCTCCCGCCGCGGAGACCATCCATTTCGCGCCGGAAGGCGGGAAACTCTGAACGTACACCTCCACCCGGCCTGACTCGTCCGATTGGTAAGCCACCCAGCGCCCATTCGGCGAGATTTCAGGATTGAGGCCAATCGGCAACGGGCCTACCGGCTTGCGGTCGCCCTCCAGCGGCAACGCCCAGTAAGCGCCCTGTTCGCTAAACAGGATGAATCGCCCGTCAGGTGACCAATCGAAAACCCCCTTCTGCATGCCGGACTCCAGTAACGGCTCAGCCTCCCCGGCACCCGTGGCCGCCTTCAGGTAAATATCCCGAGGGCCTTTGCGGTTGGAGCTAAAGAAGATCCGGCTGCCGTCGGGGGACCACCCAGGATTCACTTCATCCGTGGGGTCGAAGGTAAACCGGGAAGACGTCCCGCGGACCAGGTCGAACAACCACAGGTCCCGGCTCCCGGCCTGCGGGTTCATGCGGCATACCACCAGGCGCTTCTCGTCCGGGGACAAAGCAGGATTGGAGTAGTCGGCAGGCTCCCCGACTGTCCCCAGCCGCTTGCCCTGCCGGTCAAACCAGACCAGCTCGGTTGTCTCCGTATCGCTCGCCATCCCGTAGGCCAGCACGCCATTCCTCGACACCGAAAATGCCGCGCGTCCCGACAATTGCGCAGGCGGCAGGTGGATCCGCTCGGCCACCGGAAACGGCGGACCCGTCAAAGTCAGTTGCCGGGCGTCGAAGGGGCGGGCCATCAAATTGCTACCCTGCATGAAAAGCACATGATCGGGCCCGGAGAGCGATCCGGCGTAGGCGGCGTTGTGGTTGGTGCTTAGCAGGCGCCGGCTATCCTTGGAGTCCAGCGAACCGACGTAGATCCCAGTGTTCTCCGGCCGCGAACTCCGCACGAAATAGAGAAAGTGGCGGCCATCGGGGAGGAATTGCGGCCAGTAGTGACCGACTTCCTGGCGCGACGCGTCGAGTGATGTCGCCGCCGTGGCCTCTCCGCCGGACGCGGCCACGCGATACAACACCGCGCGGCCAGGAAACCCGGCGTGGAACAAAATCACCCCGTTGCGACTCCAGGCGCCGCCGGGCAGGCCTGCGGCAGGCGCATCGCAAACTGTTTGGGGAGGCCCGCCGCGCACGTCGATCTTCAGGAGTTTCCCGCCCGCGGAAAACACGATGTACCGGCTGTCGGTCGACCAGAAGGGGAGTCCCCGTTCCACGGCATCGGCGAGGGGCTCAGCGGTTACCGCATCGAGCCGGCGCACCCAGAGCCGTGGCGCTCTCTTGTCCGGGGCCTCACCGAGGAAAGCCAGCCGCTCGCCGTCGGGGGAGATCGCCGGGAAGTCAAAGAACTGCCCTCGCTCCGGGGGTGAGATGAGAAGGCGAACCGTCCGCTCCGGGGGTGGTGCACTGCGGAAATACATCCCCGCAAAAGTAAGGGCAGCAACTCCGAACACCGCAGCCACGACCCACGGTACGAGTCCGCGTCGTCGGAGGACTGAGGCTGACGCCGGCCCAAAAGGCTTCTCTTCGCCGCCGCGCTTCACCGCCGCCGAGAACCGGTAACCGTGCTTAGGAACCGTCTCAATCCATTCGGTGCCTTCCTCCCCCAGCGCCTTTCGCAAGGCGGACATCTGGAAGGAGAGGTTGGCCTCTTCGACGAAGGTATCCGGCCACAGGGTCTGCATCAACTCCGCCTTCGTCAGCGCCCGGCCTTCGCTCTCGGCCAGCAGCACGAGCAAGTCGAAGGTCTTCGGAGCGAGCGTCACGCTCTCGCCAGCGCGAGTCAGCAGCCGCTTGGCCGCATCCAGGCGGAAGGATCCGAATTCATACAACCCATTGGCCCGATTGGACATAGGGCCTCTAACGAATTCCTTCGGATTCGCTAGAAACTCCTTCTCGGTTCATAGGAACTCCTGTCGGGTTCCAAAGGACTCGCTCTCCCGCCGGCCCCTAAGGTCGGCGAATGAGCTTCCAATTTCCGCGCGACCCACAAACCCAAGCCTTCGCGACGCGTGCCGTTGGCGGTGAGTGTTCCACGAAAAAACATGACCGTAGCAGGCGGGATCTTGTGCAGACGCTCGCTATCCACTGCGGGGCCCAACGGCCTGATTCGAATGACGGCCCACAAAGGCCGAAAAAAAAGAGCAAAACCATGAAGTACCCGGTAACGCCAGGCTGGCGATTTCCACATCTGGCTGCCGCTGCGATCGGGATGTTGCTCCTCAATCCCAGCGCCCCCAGCCAGACCCGGGTGGACTCGGCCTTGACAGCCTTGCTCGGTACAGATCCTACCACCATTGCGTTTGACTTGGACCGGCTGAGGCCCGCCGCTGTCCCCGCTGAGTTCAGAGCCCGGGTCATCGCGAGTCTTCCACCCGACGGTCGGGTCAAGAAGCTGAACCAGACTCAGCGGGCCAAACTGGCGTCCCTCGAGCCGATTCTGCGCCTCCAGAAACGTCAAGGGGTGTACGAATTTCCGGTTTATGAGAATCCCCAGGCGACTGTGGGTTTGCACCTCGGAGCCGCCGTACTGATCTCCGAAGCGGCCCTCAATCTCTTGGACCCCGAAGAATTACAGGCCCTGGTGGCGCACGAGATCGGGCACGAGTACGTCTGGGCGCAGCATCAGGCCGCCGAGAAGCAAAAGGACAGCCGCCGCTTGAAGGAGCTGGAGCTGTTCTGCGACGGCATCGCCATCCTCACCCTTCGCCGCGCGGGAGTGGACCCCAATTACCTGGTTACCGCGCTCGAGAAAGTAGTCCTCTTTAACCGCACGCGAGTCGGCCAGTCCGACAACGATTCCACTTATCCCACCATGGACGAGCGCAAGAAGTTTGCCCAGGCTGTGATGACGGCCGGCCCGGTCAGCCGGTGAATGCTTCTCCGGTGCGGTTCCTCGCTGACGCTCGCGGCTCGTATTGTATACTGAGACCGTGAAACGGCCGCGATCCCGATCTGTCCCTACGGCTGCAAAGCCGAGACGAGCGAGTAAAACTCTCCCGGTGACGGAAGACGAAGCTGACCTCCGCTTCTACCAGAGGCACAAGCACGAAAAGACTTACAGCCTGAAACAGGTAAAACGCCAAGCCGGACATGCCCTGGAGCGTTCGATTCCTTGACGCCGCACGCCGTCAGTATTTGGATCTCCCGGAGCGAATCAGGGTTCAAGTCGGCAGAAAGATAGAGTCGCTTGAAGAAGACCCCTTCCCGGCCGGCCTGAAGCGGTTGAAACATCGCGAGGAGTTGTACCGCGTTCGGATCGGCGATTATCGGGTGCTCTACAGCGTCAATCGGCTGGAACGTATAGTTACGATTTTTCGCATCCGGCACCGCCGCGACGCGTATCGGGGTTTGTGATCGCTGGGACGTCACCCCTCGGGGCCCAGGCGATTTGCCCCGGCGGTCATGGACGCGCGCCCGGCCGCTAACTGATCTGCGCGACAAACGGCCACTCCCGCCTCCCCTTCGACCGCCAGCAGAACACCCCCGCGCCGGTCACCAGCACGCCAATCCCGGCCAAGATGTAAATCCAGCCGGACGTTATCAGAATCCCGCTCAACAGCGCAAACGCCACCATCCCCGGCAGCGGGTAGAGCCACATGCTGAACGGACGCGGAATATCCGGCCGGTAGCGCCGGATCATCGTGACCGCGATCACCTGCGGCAGCTTCTGGGCGAGTAGCTCAATGACGATGAGCGCCTTGATGAGGTCGCCCAGCTTCAGCGTACACGCCACCATCGCCGTGATGCCCACCACCAGCAGCGAGACGTGCGGAAAGCGGCCCGTCGGATGGAGCTTGGCGAAGACCGCCAGAAACTCTCCGTCGACCGCAGCCGCGTAAGGAATCCGCGAATAACCGAGCACCGCGGCGAAGAGAGCCGCAAAGGTAGTGAACAGAATGAGTACCGTCACTACGGTTCCGGCCCAGCCGCCGTAAAGGCGGCCCAGCATATCCGAGGCGATCGCCGACGACTTCATCGCCTCTTGCCACGGCACCACCGCGATGATGCCCGTGGTCATCAGCAAGTAGATTACGGCCACGGCCAAGATCGAAAGGATCACCGCGCGCGGGACGTTGCGCGGCGCGTCCTTCACCTCGCCCGCCAGGTAACAAATGTTGTTATACCCGCCGTAGTCGTAAAAGGCGATGAGGGTCGCGGCGCCCAGGGCCGTGAAAAAACTGCCGTCGAGGCGAAAGGCGTTCGGCGGGAACGAGAATACCTGCCGCGCGTTGAAGTTCAGCAGGCCGGCCGCGATGATCCACAGCACCGCCACGATCACCACGGCCAGCATCGCGACCGAAAGCCGTCCCACCGATTCGATGTTGCGGTAGAGGAGCCCCGTGACCGCGGCGCAGACTCCCATCGCGATGAGCACGGCCGCCGCGGGCGTCATCCCCGGCCACAGGTACTTGAGGTAGTCCGAAAAGCCCACCGCACCCGACGCAATCGCGAGCGGCGCGGTGAAAACGATCATCCACAGGAACAGGAACGACATCAGCCGTCCCCAGCTTTGCGGGCCGAAAGCCTCGCGCAAATAGACGTAGGACCCGCCGGGCCCCGGCATCGCGCTGCCCAGCTCCGCCCACACCAGCCCGTCGCAGATCGCCAGCACCAGCCCCAGAAGCCAGCCCAGCATAGCTTGCGGGCCGTTCATCGTGCCAATGATGAGCGGGATGGTGATGAACGGCCCGATGCCGATCATCTGCAGCATGTTTGACGCGGTAGCCGCGGGCAGGCCCATGCCGCGGATCAGGCCCGGCCCAGCGCCGGGTGGAGTGGCCGTCACTTAATACACCATGTCGCGAATGCGGTCACGTATTTCCGACCCGGCAGACCGCTTGCTGACGCGCGCGCGCTTCGTAACCGCTTCCCACCAACGAACACTGCTGTACCAACGAACGCCCGTAGCCGAGATGGAATGAGAAGGCCGGTCTCCGGCGGGATGCGTTAAGCTCCCAATGGTTACGCACTCGAAGTGCAAAAGGAGACCGGCCATGAAGAAGAATAGCACTGGTCCACAGATTCCGAAGCGGGCAGCCAAGGCTCGTAGG
>JBGPDC010000041.1:0-33075 GCA_041482115.1 Terriglobia bacterium
CCCATCGCCATACGCCGATCTTACGCCCAAACATCTTCAGGAAGAAATGGTTTTTAGACACGGGCTGCTAGGCCGCGCGAGATCGCAGTGCAAGAACGTCGCCTCCCCGCACCCATCCCGCGAGACGCTCATAGGCCGCCCCGAAACGTCCATATTTTCCGCGCCGCCTTCCGCCTCGACACCCCAAAATCAAAACCAGGCAAATTTGCCTGGTTTTGACCTCGCGCAAGCTATTGATTCTGTGAGGGACCTTGACCCTGCAAATTTGCAGGGTCAAGCTGCCGATCCTCAGCCCTTCCGCAACGCAATCCCCAGCTCGCGCAACTGGCGCTCCGGCACCGGCGTGGGCGCGTCGCACATCAGGTCCGTACCCTTAGCGGTCTTGGGGAAGGGAATCACGTCGCGGATCGACGTCTCCCCGGCGAGGATCATCACCATACGGTCCAGGCCGAGCGCGATGCCGCCGTGCGGCGGGGTGCCGTACTCCAGGGCTTCGAGGAAAAAGCCGAAGCGGCGCTTGGCCTCCTCGTCGCTGAAACCGAGCGCCGAAAACACCTGGGCCTGCACGTCGCGCCGGTGGATACGGATCGACCCCGAGCCCAGCTCCACGCCGTTGAGCACCAGGTCGTAGGATTTCGCCCGGCACCGCGCCGGATCGGCCGTCAGCTTCTCGAGGTCTTCGTCGTGAACCGAAGTAAAAGGATGGTGCGCCGCGTTCCAGCGGTTCTCTTCGGCGTCCCACTCGAACATCGGGAAATCGACCACCCACAGGAAACGCAGGTCCTTCGGGTTGAGCAGGGCGTGGCGCTCGGCGTACTTCTGCGCGGCGTTGAGACGCAGTGCTCCCGCGGCGGTGTAGACCTCGTCGGTGGGCCGGTGGCCTTTGGGCGGCGACGCCGCCGTCGCGAGCAGGATCAGGTCGCCTTCCTCCGCCGCGAGGCGCTCGCGCACGCGGGTCATCGGCTCGGGGTAATCGCGGTCGAGACGCTTCGGGTCGTCGTAGACCCGCAGGTTGCGCTCGACGCCGAACGCCTTCAGGTCGTCGCGCTCCTTGCGCGAAACGGTCCCGACCTGGGGGATGCGGATCGCGACCAGCGGCAGATCGTTCGCGAGCTGTCCCGCCGGGAACAGGTCCGTCACGGTGTGCATCGGCGGCAGGCGCAGGTCGGGCTTGTCGGAGCCGTACTGTTCGATGGCCTGCGCGTAGGTCAGGCGGCGGAAGGGGGCCTGCACGCGGAAGCCGGCTACTTCACAGGCCTTCTGCACCACCGGCTCGATGGTCTCGAAGATGCGGTCCGGCTGCGGAAACGACATCTCGAGATCGATTTGGGTGAACTCGGGCTGGCGGTCGGCGCGCAAGTCCTCGTCGCGGAAGCAGCGGACGATCTGGAAATACTTGTCGAAGCCGCTGACCATCAGGAGCTGCTTGAAAAGCTGCGGCGATTGCGGCAGGGCGTAGAAGCTGCCCGGCTGCAGGCGGCTCGGGACCAGGAAGTCGCGCGCGCCCTCCGGGGTGGAGCGCGTCATGTAAGGTGTCTCGATTTCGAGGAAGCCCTGGGCGTTCAGCGTCTCGCGCACTGCGAAGGCGATCTTGTGGCGCAGGATGATGTTGCGCTGCATGCGCGGCCGCCGCAGGTCGACGAAGCGGAACTTCAAGCGCGCGTCCTCGCCGACTTCGACCTCGTCTTCCAACGGGAAAGGCGGCGTGCGGGATTCGTTCAAGATCCAGATCTTCTCGGCCACCAGCTCGACTTCGCCGGTATCGATGTTGGGATTCACGGTGTCGGGCGAGCGCAGCGAGACGGGGCCTTCCACCGCGATGACGTACTCGCTGCGCAGGATTTCCGCCCGCGCGTGGATCTCCGGCGCGACATCGGTCTTGAAGACGAGCTGCATGATGCCGGTGCGGTCGCGCAGGTGGATGAAGATCAGGTTGCCGAGATCGCGGCGGCGGTGCACCCACCCCATCAGCAGGGCGCGGCGGCCCGCCTGCGCCGGACGCAGCTCGCCGCAGTAGTGGGTGCGGCGCAGCTCCCCGAGAAAATCGAGCGGAACGGGAGAAGTGGACATCAGTTCAGATTCACCAGTTGGGACCGGCTGACCTTGCTCTGTTCGCCGGTCGTCATGTCTTTCAGTGTATAGAGATCGGCGGCCAGCTCGGTCTCGCCCACTATTAGGGCATAGCGGGCGCCGAGCTTGTTGGCCACCTCGAGCGCGCGCTTGAGGCGTCCGGCCGGGGCCAGCTCCACGACCTTGCCCGCCTGCCGCAGCTCGCGCGCGAGCGCCGCGCAGCGCGTGAAGGCCGCTTCGTCGAGCGCGGCGATGAAGAGGTCGATGCGGTGCCGGGCGAGATCGGGACGCGCTTGTTCGAGCGTCAGCACCAGGCGGTCCTCGCCAATCGAGAAGCCGATGCCGGGGGCGGGGACCTTCGAGCCCAAGGACTCGGCGAGGCCGTCGTAGCGCCCGCCTCCGAGCACCGAGTTCTGCGCTCCGAGCGAGCCGTGTACTACCTCGAACGTGGTGCGGGTGTAGTAATCGAGACCGCGCACCAGGCGCGGGCGCACCTCGTAGCAAATTTCGCGCTCGCCGAGGTACCGGCGGACGGCTTCGAAGTGGGTCCGGCACCCTTCGTCCAGGTGATCGAGAATCGACGGCAACGCTTCGATGATCGGCTGGTCGGCTTCGACTTTGCAGTCGAGCACGCGCAGCGGATTGGTCACGGCCCGCCGCTGGCAATCCGCGCACATGCGCGGCGCGACTTCGGCCAGCTTCTGGCGCAGTTGCTCGACGAATTGTGGCCGGCAATTGGAGCAGCCTACCGAATTGAGCAGCAGCCGATGGCCCTCGAGGCCAGCCTTCGCGAGCAGCGTCATGACCATCTCGATCACTTCGGCATCGACGGCGGGCGATTCCGAGCCAATGGCCTCGGCGCCGATCTGAAAGAACTGCCGGTAGCGTCCCTTCTGCGGACGTTCGCGCCGGAACATCGGGCCGAGGTAGTAAAGCTTCTGAATGCCGGGCTGCTGGTCGAGACGGTGCTCCATATAGGCGCGGATCACCGAAGCCGTCGCCTCCGGGCGCAGGCTGAGCGAAGTTTCATCGCGGTCGGCGAAGGTGTACATTTCTTTGGTGACGATGTCGGTGTCTTCGCCGACGCTGCGCACGAAGAGCTGCGTTTCTTCAAGCAGGGGCGTGCGGATCTCCTGATAGTTGAAAACGCGGAACACGTCGCGGGCGACCGACTCGACGTAGTTCCACACGCCCGTCGAGGGCGGCAGGAGGTCGCGGGTGCCGCGGATAGCCTTGATCACCCTGCCTCCATATAGATCTGCCGGTACCCGACGTAATTTGCGGCGTGGCGGCGGATCATCTCGGTATCCGCGGCGGTGGCCTCGCGGCGGACCTTCGCCGGCGCTCCCATGACGACGCTGCGCGGCGGGATCTGGGTCCGCTCGGTGACGAGCGCTCCGGCGGCGACGATCGAGCCCGCGCCGATCACGACGCCGTTCAGCAGGATGGCGCCGATGCCGATGAGGCAGTCGTCCTCGATGACGCAGCCGTGCAGGGTGACCGAGTGGCCCACGGTCACGCGGTTGCCGAGCACCAGGGGATACTCGCCGGTCATGACGTGCAGGCAGGAGTTGTCCTGGATGTTGGACTCGTCTCCGATGCGGATGTAGTGCACGTCGCCGCGCACCGTGGTGTTACACCAGACGCTCGACCGCTCGCCAATCACCACGTCCCCGATGATCTGGGCGCTGGGATCGAGGTAGGCGGAGACGGCGATTTGCGGGGTTTTTCCGCGATAGCTGCGAATCATGGCGGGCGGTGAATAAGCCATCGTAGCATGGGATACTGGCTGTGCCCGAGACATGCGCAGCGCGTTCTTAATCCCGGCGGTAGTGGTGATGGCAGGCCTCGTCGCCGGCGCCGAACCGTGCCGCAACCTGGTGCAGAACTCGAATTGGAGTCTCCCGCCGTTTGCGAAACTCGAAGAAGGTTCCGCGGTGGTGGTCGAGGGGCGCGCGGACGGCGCCATCGCTCAACTGCTGGAGCGGCCGGCGGGACTGGCCGGAGGGCAAGTAGTGGCCATCGGCTACGCGCGCGTGGAATCGGCGCACGGGATCGAGGCCACCGACGACGACGTCACGCCGCGGCTTTGGGAAGGGGCGGTCTCGGTCGTCAATGGCTACATGCGGTGGCTCGGCGGCTTCGAGAACATTTACGTGCAAGTGCGCTTTACGGGCCGCGAGGCGGCGTCGGGGGCATGGAAACGGTTCGTCAGCCCGCCTATGCCGGTGTGGAGAGCGCGGCGTCTCTATCCGCACTTTGCGTTCTGGGGGACGCGTCTCGCGCCGGGCGTGCGGATTCACCTCGCCGGCCTCGCGCTCGTCGAACCGGCCGACGTGGAGTGCCCGAGCTTGCCGGCGCCGAGTCCGGTGCTGGCTTCCGTCTCGCCACGCCAGTGGAACGAGGACCGCAAGCCGGATGGCGCCTTCGATGAAAACTTCCGGATCGCCGAGCGGGCGGTGGCGGGAGATCCGACGGCGCTCGAACTGGTGCTCGCCGCGCGCTACCGGCAGGGAGAAAACGGCGCGGACCGGTTTCTGGTGGCGGTCACCCAAGACGGCAGCGACCCGCGGCTGAGTCCCACGAGCCAAGTCACGACGATCCTGGCACGCCGGGACGTAGCGGAGTGGAAGACGGCAGTGCGCCTCAAGAAAGGCGCGGGGCCGGTGCGGATCGCGGCTGCCGCCGCCGCTCTCACCGCGAGCGGCCTGCGGGCCCAGGCGGCGGTATTTCCACCCGCGTGGCAGAGGCAGCGCCTCTGACGCATGGCGTTTCCTGGCGCGACCGCCTTGATCTATCTGCTGCTGAGCGGGGTGTACCTTCTTTATTGGCCGCATGTCGAATACTTCGTGGACGACTGGATCCTGCTGCAGGCGGGAGACCTGGCGGGCGCGGCGAAGTTTGCGGTTAAGGCGGTACAGAATCATATCTACGAAGTTTTCCGGATGCAGTGGCTGAGCATCCTGTGGGGCTTGCTGGTCACGCGCCTCGGCGGGTACTCGGCCCGCTTCAACTTCGCAGCGCTGCTGCTGCTGCACGCCGCCAATGCCTGGCTGCTGTGCCAGGCGCTGTGGCGATTCGGAGTGGAGCGACGCTTCGCCTTCCTGGCGGGGGTGCTCTTCCTGCTGGGGCCGACCGTACATTTTGTCCTGTTCAGTTACCTGACCAACCCGTTCTTCGTGTTTTCGACCTTCTGGGTATTGCTGCTGCTATGGCTCGGGAGCGGGCCGCGTCCGAGGCCGGTGTGGCTCGCCATGTGCGCCGTCGCGGGAGTGTTCAGCGGCGAGCAGCCGTTCCTTTTGCTGTGGCTGATCTTGCCACTGGCGGTGTGGGGCCTGGGGCGTGGGCGTCCCTGGCCGCGCCGCCAGATCGCGGCGGTGTGGGCGGCGCTGGCGATTGCGCTCGGTTCTTACCTGCTGTGGGTCAACCGCCTGCCGGTGCGGCAGCGCGGCGTCGACGAGCGCTACCGGTGGACGGCGCTGACGTTCCGCAACAATGTTTCTCTGATCGGCGAAGAGTTCTGGCGGTTGAGCGGGCTGCCCCCTGACGCCTTCTACCGGCTGGCGCCGACCCTCACCGATCTTGCGCTCGCCGCGGCGGCGGCGGTGCTGGTGGCCGGGGCGGTCGCGTGCTGGCGCGAATCAACCCCGCCGCGAGCCGCGGATCTCCGGCTCGGCTGGTGGGCGGCTGCAGGCGCCGCACTGGCGTACGCGCCGACCCTCTTCCTCGCGGGGGGATACCCGTTCCGTTACCACTATGCGGCGGCGCCGTTCGTGGCGGCCGGGGTGGTGGCGTTGTGCCGCCGCCTGGCGGCCGGCCGCGTGGCGCTGCCGGCGGTGGCCGGTTTGGTGGCGGCGTTTGGCGTGCTGAACGCCGCCGCGGAAATCCGCCAGTGCTGGATCCCGCAGTCCGGTGAGTTGCGCCGCCTGCGTGCGGAACTGCAGCGCCTGCCGGAGGTCGTCGCGGGCGATATTCTGGTAGTTTCCGGTACGCGCGATGAGATCGGCACGGCGCCCCACTTTGTCCTGCATGCTCCCGCCGTGGCCAGTTCGTTCGCCGAGCGGACGCTGGGCGTGCGCCCGCTGTGGGTCTCAGTGGAGCTGCGGAAAGATCACGGCGGCCTGGCGATTGACTGGGACTGGAGGCGATACCGGACCGTGACGGCCGCCGAGCTGAGCCGCACGCACGTGCTGGTCTACACCGGCGACGGGAGGTTCCAACCGGCCGGCTGGGTGGCCGCGGAGTTCGAGCCGGGACGCTTCCGGCTGCTGCCACTGGCGGGGACCGCGCCTCCCGCTAATCCGGAGGCGGTTTATACTGGCGAGCAGCTCGCCCTGGTGTCGGATCTGGTCTACTTCCCGAAAGCGCCGCCGGGCCACGAGTAGGAAGTTCGGCTATGATCTTCGGGTAACGATGAACCCTCCTCTTCCAGCCCATCCGATCGGCGCGATGGCGACTGTCCGGGAACGGCCGCTGGCGGGGATGTGGAGTTGGGTGCTGCCGGCGCTGGCGGTTCCGCTGGTGCTGCTGGAGCTGGGCTACACGTTTGGCAACAACCTGGTGCCCTGGATTCAGCACCGCATGGATCCGGGCCTGCTGGCGCGTGACTGGTTCACGATGATCACGCCGCATCACTTGAACTTCATCCGGTTCATGGCCTGGGCGGGGCGGTGGATGACGCTGCCGCTGGTCTTCCTGGTGCTGCATCTGGCCGCCTTGTTCCTGCTGCTGCGGGTGATGTATCAGACCGCGATGTTCCTCTTCGAAGACCTGCGCGTGTTTCTCGTGGGCCTGTTTCTGTTTTTGCGGTGGGGCACCACGGCTATCGGCGGCAACCCTTTGTGGGCCGACACCCTGGTGCCTCACAACCTGACGGTTCCGGTGTGCCTGCTGGCCTTCTACTTTGCTTTGCAGGAGCGGCCGATGGCGGCGGCTCTCGCGGCGGCGGCCGCTACCTGGATCCACGTACAGTTGGGCGCCCAGACGATGCTGATTATCGGACTCGGGCTGCTGTGGAGCTGGCGGCGCATCGGCTTCCGGCAGATCGTGACGGCGGGAGCCCTTTACCTCGCGGCAGTCCTGCCGACGGTCGTGCCACAGTGGCTTCAGTATGTCGGGTCGGGGTCGGGGACTCCGCTTTCTGCGGCGGAGTTCACTTACCTCAATGCCGTGTTGCGCCAGCCGCATCACCTGGCGCCATTTTCGTGGGCGGGCGCGGACTACTACCGGCTGGCGCTGGTGCTGGCGATGGCCGCGCTGGCCGGCGGCTGGAGGGAAAAGACCCACCGGACGGTGCTGATCTGGTTCGGCCTCATCGTGGTGATGTGTGTCATCGGCACGGTCTTTGTGGAGATCTACCCGGTCAAGCTGGTGGTCAAGATGCAATTGTTCCGCCAGACGATCTTCGTGAAGTTTTTCGCGGTGCTCTATGCCGCCCGGTTCCTGCTGACGTCGCTCGACGAGGGCGAGACCCCGGTGAAGCTCGGCGCCCTGGTGATTCTGGCGATTCGAAATTACGCAGTGATCGGCGCGGTGCTGGCCTTGATGCTGGCGTCAAGAGTCAAGCAGGGGTGGATCTGGGCGGCCGGTCTGTGGGCTTCCGGGGCCATTACAAGCGCGGCGCTCATCGCGAGTTGGGGGGCCAGCTCCGGGAAAAGCCTGCCTATGTTCTGGCACAGCTTCGCCGTTTCGGCGCGTGGTGTAGGCGCGGGACTCGTGGGGCTGGCGGTGCTGGCGGCAGTGCTCCGGTGGTTGCCACGATTTCTGCCGGCAGCCTTGCTGGTCTTGCTGCTGGCGGAACTTAGCCTCAACCCGCTGCCCTATTTCGGGTACGAGCATGAGCCGGCCGACGAATGGTATCTGTTCTGCCAGCAGGTTAAGGGCGCCACGCCCCGCGACGCCGTGCTCATCACGCCACCGTTCCTGGAGGGCTTTCAGCTTTACTCGGAACGCGCCCAGGTCGGCGATTTCAAGTGTTTCCCGTTCGGTGAAGACGAGATGCGGGAGTGGAAACGGCGCATGAACGATCTGGCCGGCGCCACCGATTTGCGGTGCGGCGGCTTTGTAGAATGCGCCGGCATGCTGGCTTATGGCTACTCTCGCTTGCGCGAGCCCGATTTTTTGAGGCTGGCGCAAAAATACGGGGCGCAATACGCGGTCACATCGCAACCGGGTCACAATTTGCAATTTCCAGTGTTGCTGCGCAGGGGCGATATGGTGCTTTACCGGATCCCGGAGTCGGCCCATCCTTGAGCGCCGACGCGAACCCGAAGCGGATGGATGAGGGGGTCTTCGGGATCTACGATCGCCTCGATGGAGTCTATTGGCGGCACGTGGCGCTGCGGGAGATGCTGCTGGAGTTCTTCGCGCTCTACCGGCAGCCGCGTCCCTCGTGGAGAGTGCTGGAGATCGGTCCGGGCGTCGGCGAAACTCTGAAGGCGCTCGGGGCGCAGTTCGAAGCGCACGGCCTGGACGTGAGCGAGGCGGCGCTGCGCTATGCCCAGCGGCGGGTGAAGAAGAACCTGGTGCAAGGACGGGGCGAGCAGCTTCCCTACGCAGACGGCGTCTTCGACCTGGTGGCCTCGACGGATGTCGTGGAGCACGTGGAACACCCCGAGCGCGTCTTTGCGGAGGTTTACCGCGTGCTGCGGCCGGGGGGGCTGTGGCTCACGATCGTGCCCGCCTACCAATCCTTGTGGAGCGAGAGGGACGTTCGCCTCGGGCACTACAAACGCTACCGGGTGAGCGAACTGCGCCCGCTGTTCCAAGCGACGGGTTTCGAGGTTGTAAGAGCCACGTACATTAATTTGTTTTATCTGCCCATCTTTGCTGCAACGGTGGGAGTGGGACGGTGGCTCAACCATGGCCACGCGAACCTGACCTTCGATTTCCTGGAAGTGCCGGAGTGGGTTAATACGGTGCTGACGAAAATCCTGGGTCTCGAGACGGCGTGGTTGAAGCGGCACGATTTTCCATGGGGGGCCTCGACGCTGTGTGTGGGGCGGCGTCCGCTCGGGTAGTGGGTCAGTTTGTCCAGCAGACGATCACTTCTACGGGTTGGCGACTAGGCGGCCATGTGGATCACTTCCGGGTTGCCGACGATCGAGATGGTGAACAGAAACGGGAATGGGGTGAGGGCCTGACGGAAAAGCCTGGCTCGCATGCCCAACCATTTAGAACTCGCCATTCACGTACGCATCGTGCATATCAATGCGGCGGTCGATCTCAGCGGCAAACTCATCGCGAGAACCAGCATGCTTCAGAAGCGATGCGACTGCGGCTGGTGCCAAGGGAATCGGCAATGGGGTTTGAACGTACATCATGGCGGCCCAGGTATTTGGATCGGTCTCGAACAACTTGATTGTTCTATCGAAGAGCGCGACCATCGCGCCGAGGTCTGCCTCCTTAAACCCAAATAGCGGGTTGCTGTTTAGCTCCGTCACTCGCTTCATATCACTGGGAATCCACCCAGCGTTTTGGTGAAACACGAGAAATAGCGGGAGCGCATGACTGAAGGCATTCCGGTACTGGTGCTGGACAACGAGCAGGCCTTCGTAAATCTCCTTAGCCGGAGAGACATCTACGTCAACGGAGAGTTTGAAGCGCTCCTTCCAGTCTTTATTCCGAAACTCGTGGTATGTCCGGCCGCTGCGATTGCCAAAGGCGAAGCAGGCGTCGAAGACGAGCTCCAGCATCCCGAAGAACAACACCACCGCACCTGCTGCGGAAGCTTCGCAATCCCGGCGCTTGGCGAAGTAATCGTTCGCCACGGGCATATCGTATTCCGTTACGGTTCCGCCGGTGGGTAACTGAAACGTCGATACAACCTTACCCGGCTCAGGCTCCAGTTTCATCCCGAGCAACGTTTCCGCGTGCTTCCTCAAGCTCCAGTAGTAGGAATGCAGCATACAATACTGATGGGACAGTGCAAACCCACCGGTCGCGATCTTTTCCTTGGACTCTGCTTCGAGGCTCAGTTCGACAGTTTTAGCCGCCGCTTCGAGTTTTTTCAGGAGCACCTTCATAGTTGCCTCTGCATTCGCTGGTCCGTTCAGCGTCCATGAAGCGTGCTTCCAATCGTGGATGTACCACAGCGAACCCCGGAAGACTACGTAGGCCTTCCATTCGATCTTGTCTCCCCCGTCGAGGTTGGCTTCATGAAGCTCGACAAGAGCAAGTTTCAGAAAGGGACTGGCCGGCTTTGCCTGGCCACTGAGGAGTCGCGTCAGCGTTTGAGGAACGTCCGCATGCTTGTCGGGATCAAATGGTTCGACTCCGTGGAGCGCGGCACGGATCTTCTTCTGAAACCGATAAGTTTGGTCGCTCATCATCGACGGCCTTCGGCGTAATTGTAGCGAAGCGCCAGTCCTCTTTGCGGAGGACGTTACGCGCGTACGCCGTAGCGCACGGACTTGAGTGGATGGGGGGATGCTTTGCAGGCGGCTGCTGCAGGCATCCCGAGTGCTCATCTGAAGCCGGTTTGCGGGATGCCCTCGAATCACCTGGCCGTAAACGCCCAAATCGCCGAGGTGATGCCCAGCGGGAAGACACATCTGGGAAGTGGCTTGGGTCTTTCAAACTGGCCCACTACCTCCGCTCGCCACGCCTGGCGTGATGCCCCGTTCTAAGGTAGGCTTAAGGCCGCCTTCACCCTTTTGACTTGGAGGTTCAAAATGCGAATCCTGCTTGGTGCTCTGGCAATGGCTGTGGCACTCTGGGGACAGGACCGGACCATCGTCCTGCGCGCCGCGCGCCTGTTCGACGGCAAGTCGGACCGCGCCATCTCTCCTGCCGTTGTGGTCGTCGCCGGCAATAAGATCCAGGCGGTGGGAAGCACGGTGACGACGCCCGCCGGGGCCGAAGTCATCGATCTCGGCGACGCTACCATCCTGCCTGGCTTCATCGATGCGCATACGCATCTCTCGCATCCCTACAGCACGGATTTCCGGCAGCGCGTCATCGAGGGCGCGCAAAAAACCATTGCCGAACAGGCGCTCGATGCTACGGAGGATTTGCGCAAGACATTGCTGGCCGGCTTTACGACCTGCCGGGATGTGGGCTCCTCGGATTTCATCGATGTCGGACTGCGGAACGCGGTTGCCAGCGGGAAAATTGTGGGGCCGCGTTTGCTGGTAGCGGGAAAGTCGATTGGCGCTACCGGCGGCCACTGCGATCCGGGCGGCGGCCAGCGGTATGGCTTTCGTCCGGAGACCGGCGTGCCGCAGGGGGTGGTGAATTCGCCGGATGAGGCGCGCGCGGCGGTGCGCTTCAACCTGAAATATGGGTCCGACCTAATCAAAACTTGCGCCACCGGTGGTGTGCTTTCCCTCATCGATGAGGTTGATACGCCACAACTCACCCAGGGGGAACTGGACGCCCTGGTGGAGGAAGCCCACGCCTTGCGCCGGAAGACGGCGGCGCATGCGCACGGAGCGACCGGCGCCAAGCGTGCTATTCGCGCCGGTATCGACTCCATCGAGCACGGGTCGTTCCTCGATGACGAGGCGCTTCGCATGATGAAAGAAAAGGGCACGTACTACGTCCCGACGTTGATTGCCGGCTGGTGGATCGTCCAGCAGGTCGATCAAAAGAAGCTGCTGCTGGCTCCGCCGGTCGTCCTCAAGGCCCGCGCCGCCTGGGGATCGGTCGGAGAGACGTTTCACAAGGCGGTCGAGATGGGGGTGCGGATCGGATTTGGAACCGATGCCGGCGTCTATCCTCATGGCATGAATGCCACGGAATTCCAGCTCCTGGTGGAGCACGGGATGACGCCCCTCGCCGCGCTGAGGGCCGCGACGTCGGTAGATGCCGAGTTACTGGGCCTGGCCGACCGTATCGGAACGCTCGAGCCCGGCAAGCTGGCCGATGTGGTGGCCGTCCCGGGCGACCCGGCGCAGGATATCCGCCAAACTTCAAGAGTGAAATTCGTCATGAAAGAAGGGCGCATTTACCGTCGCGATTGAGGGAAGGTTGGGGCACCGACTTCGGCTGGCGAAGAAGCTAGTGTCTTGAGTCACACGCGACCCCGCTGAACGCCAAGGAACTTTTCCGTATGGTTCAACAGCCGGACCAGGGGGTCCGGCGCGGGCGAGGGCGCCCACCCCACGAGGGAATTATGCAGCGAAGTTCTAACTCGGGACACCAGCGAGGCAGACCTGCCCGTCCTGGTCATTCCGATTTAACCCCATTTGTTTCAGGGAGTTAAGTTAGGTTCAAGAAACCGGAAAGACCCTCCTTGCTTCGGTGAGGGGCGTCCTATATTCTGAGAGACTCCACACCGGCCGGGAGCCATGGAAACTGATGCGCGACGGGACCGGGCAGCCCCATGGGGGTGCGGCACGGTACGTATGCCACTTGGCCTATGGCGCAAACTGAGTTATTCTGGTATCTATTTGCAGGCAGAAGACTTATTAGAATTGAACCAGCGGTGCAGGGCGTATCCTAAAGGTGACCGCTCGGCGCTGACCGCCGGGGTGGTGTGGAAGTATCCCCGGAGGAACGCTGGTTGGCGCGGTGCGGAGAGAGATGACGGGACGCGAATTGGGCCTCGCAACGGGAGGGATGCCGCGGCGGCAGAGTGCGCCGTGGCCGAATTTTTGAGGCGTTGGACTAGCAGGACGTCCGACCGAAATGAATCAATCACCTACGGGCTGGTCCTGTAAGTGACGGGGCGGAGCTTTCTCCGATACGATGTACAGAGTGGCTATAGGAAGCGCGTATGCGGAAGGCTGGGCAGTGCCGGCGGCGGCGGTGTCCGGGCCGCATTGGTTCGCGGTTTACACGCGCTCGAACTTCGAAAAAAAAGTGGCGTGCGAACTGGCGGCTCGCCGGGTAGATAGTTATCTGCCGCTGGTGGAGCAGGTGCACCAGTGGAAGGACCGCCGGAAAGTGGTGGAGACGCCGGTGTTTCCCGGGTACGTGTTTGCGCGTTTCGCGGACGAGCCGAGTGCGCGGCTGAACGTGTTGCGGGCGCTCGGCGTGGTGCGGATTCTGGGGCAGGGAGAGAGCATCGAGCCGGTGCCGGATTGGGAAGTCGAATCCATCCGGCGGCTGCTGCGGGCCAACGTGCCGTGCTTTACTCACCCGTTCCTGCGGGAAGGCGCCTGGGTGCGGGTGAAACGCGGTCCGCTGAAAGACGTAGAGGGTTTGCTGGTGCGGGTGAAAAGCAAGACCCGGCTGGTGCTTTCCGTGGCTTTGCTCTCGCAGTCGGTGGCTACGGAGATCGATATTCTAGACGTCGAGGTGCTGCGCCCGGCGGCCGGGCGGCCTCGCAGGCCGGAGATAACATGAGAACAAAGTTAGTGGTGGTGCTGCTGCTCGCGCCGCTGCCCTTTTGGGCGCAAGCGCGCCCCGCGGCCCAGGAGGGAGGGAACCAGCGTCCGGCGGCGAGGCCGCGCGAGGTCGAATCGCCCGGGGCGACCCGGCCCGGCAGCCGGGCGCAGCCGCCCCTCGCCACTGTCAACGCCCCGGGGTTTCCAGAGGAGATCCCCTCGTTTTCCGACTACCGTTTGGGCGGCGAGGATCTGATTTCGGTTTACGTGATGGAGGCGCCGGAGTTTACCCGCGTGGTGCGAGTCGACACGAACGGAACCATTCGCCTGCCGCTGGTGCGCACGCCTATCCCGGCGGCGGGCAAGACCAGCGGGGAGCTGGAGCAAGAGGTCGCGAGCACCCTGGTGCAGGAGGGCCTGCTGCGGGAGCCGGCCGTCGCGGTGACGGTGCGGGAGGTCAACAGCAAGCCGGTGGCGGTCTCTGGCGCCGTGCGCCTGCCCACCGTATTTCAGGCGCTGCGTCCGTTGAGCGTGTACGAGGCGATCTCGCGCGCCGGGGGATTGGGCGAGATGGCCGGCGGCGAGATCGAGGTGGTGATCCCGGCGCGAGACGGATTACTGACGCGAGTCGTCACCGTGCCGGTGAAAGACCTGACGCCGGAATCGGAGGCGGGCTCGCTGCTGCTGCACGGCGGAGAACAGATCCGGGTGCCCTCGGCGGGGAAGGTTTACATGGTGGGCGGGGTGCAGCATCCGGGCCCGCTGCCGATCAGTAATTACCAGCCGGTGACGCTGCTGCAGGCCTTGTCGCTGTCGGGCGGAACGACCGATAAAGCCGGCGGGAAGGGCTTTATCCTGCGCGCCGCCGACGGCCGCCAGCGCGTCGAGTTTGACATGAAGAAAATGCTGAGCGGCAAGGAGACCGACTTGCCTTTGAAGGCCAACGATCTGGTTTTCATTCCGGATTCGAAATTCCGCCGCTATGGAGATGCCATGGCGACTTCCGCGATCACGAGCCTGACGTACGGCGTGATGGGAGCCTTGCTGTGGAGATGACTCGCTTTCCGGGCGGCCGCCCGCCGGCGCCGGTGGAGTTTCCGGAAGAGCTGAATTATTCCGCGGTCCGTCCGCCGTCGGGGGACGATCCGCAGGTTCCGCTCAACCACTATTTCTGGGTGTTGCGCCGCCACAAGTGGCGCCTGCTGGGATTTGTATTCGTCGTGGTGATGGCGACGCTGATTTATTCGCTGCAGATGATTCCGATTTACGAGACGGCCGCGGTGCTCGAGCTGGACAATCAGGCTCAGATGTTCGAGATCGGCCAGGGAAATTTCCGCTTTGACAACCGCAACTTCGACGCGGTGGTGGAGACCCAGATCCAAATGATGAGCTCGCCGGAAATCGCCCGCCAGGTGATCCGGGAGCTGCGTCTCGATCGCAACCCGGACTTTAATCCGGCGCTGCGGGGCCGGACCGGGGCTAAGCCCGGGGTAGCGGTGGCGACGGCCCCGGCCGCGGCGGACTTAAGCTCGCTGCCCGGTCTCAGCATCCGGCGGCGTCCCGAGACTTATTTGCTGGAGGTGGGGTACCGCAGCCCCAATCCGGAGCTGGCCGCGGCCATCGCCAACGCGGCCGCCAAGGCCTTCGTAGAGCAGGGATTCATGAGCCAGTTCCAGAATTCGGCGGAGCTATCCAAGTGGCTGAATCGCCAGTTGGACGAGCTGAAGGCCAAGCTGGAGCGCTCGCAGGCGAAGCTGCGGGACTTCGAGCGGGAGCACAACGTCCCCAATGCGGGGGACCGGACCAACATTTTGAATTTGCAGCTCCAGCACTTGCAGGAGGAGCTGACGCGCACGCAGACCGAGCGCGTGCGCAAGGAAGCGCTGTTTCGCGCGGCCGAGACGGGCGCCGATGTGACCATCTCCGACATGGGTGAACCGCTGGTCAAGATCAACGACCGCGTGGAGGCGCTGGAGATGGCGCTCGCCGACGCCGCGGCGCAGTACGGTCCCAACCATCCGAACTATAAGCGGATAGAAGGCCAGCTCGAACGGACCAAGAGTCTGCGCGAGAGCAGCCGCAAGCAGGTCATCGGCCGGCTCGAAGCCGACTACCGGCAGGCGGTGACGCGGGAGCGGGCGCTGGCCGAGGCCATCGTCGTCCAGCGAACCGAAACGGACCGGATGTCCGGGTGGGCGACGGAATACAACATCCTGAAACAGGAGGTCGACTCGCAGACCAAGCTGTATGAGGAGTTGCTGAAGAAGGTAAACGAAGCCAGCATCAACGCCAGCATCAAAGCCACGAATCTAAAGATGGCGGGCCTGGCGCGGGTACCGGGCGGGCCCGTGTCGCCGAACGTCCGGCTGAACGTTTTGCTGGCGCTGTTGTTCTCGAGCGGACTCGCCGTGGGGGTGGCGCTGGCGGCCGATTACCTCGATCGGACGCTGCGCTCGAGCGAGCAGGTGGAGCAGTGGCTGAGCCTGCCCGTGCTGGCGACGCTGCCGCGCGTCTCCGGCGGCAAGGCGGCCGCGATCCTGCTGGGAACGAATGGCGAGCCGGCCGAGAGCCGGGCGATTTCTAAATCCGGGGTGGCCCTCACCGAAGCGCTTTCCATGCTGCGGACGAGCGTGCTGCTGTCCTCTCCGGCCAACGGGCTGCAGATGCTGCTGGTGGCGAGCGCCGCGCCGGCCGAAGGCAAGAGCACGGTCGCTTCCGGCCTGGCCCTGACTCTCGCCCAGCAGCTCGATAACGGCAGCCGGGTGCTGCTGGTGGATTCGGACATGCGCCGGCCGACCGTGCACAACGTCTTTGGCCTCTCCAACCGGGTGGGTCTTTCGACCGTGCTCGAAGGGCAATCGGAGCTGCTCGCGAGCGTGCAGCCGTGCGCGGCGTCGCCGAATCTGATGATCCTGCCGGCGGGCCCCAGCCCGGGCTTATCGAGCGAGATGCTGACGATGCACATGGCCAAGGTGATGGCCAACGTGCGGCAGGAATTCCGGTACATTGTCATCGACTCGCCGCCGCTGCTGGTGTGCGCCGATGCGACGATTTTGAGCACCATGGCCGACGGCGTGCTGCTGGTAGCGCGGGCCGGCGAGACGCCTCGCGACGCGGTTTCGGCAGCGCTGCGACAGTTGCGGCGCGTGCGCGCCAACGTGCTGGGCCTGGTGCTGAACCAGGTCTACCTGCCGGACACTCCCGGTTATGGCCACTACTATGGTGGCTATTACTACACCAAGAAGGACACTCCCAGCAATGACTAGCCTCTTCCGGCTGGCATTGCCGGCCGGTGGAGAACGGATTTTGGAGACGGCGCCCGATCCGGAAGCCTCCGGGCAGTTGCTGGCCGAGGCCGACCGGTGGGGAGTCTGGCCGGCGGTGGCGTGGAATCTGGGCCTGGCGGACTCGCCGCGCCTGCGGTCGGTCGCGGCGCGCAATCTGTGCTTGCAGCGCGAACAGGAGCGCTTGCTGGCCCGGCTGGGGGAAGCCGGGGTGAAGGCTCACGCGGTCAAGGGCACCGACCTGACGGCGAGGCTCTATCCGGATCTTTCCTGGCGCGAAGTGGAGGACATCGACCTGCTGGTGGAGCCGGGGGCAGTGAGCCAGGCGATGCAGGTGTTGTGCGCCGCCGGACTCCGGCCGAACCATACCTGGCATCCGGCCGGTCTCGAGCGCCAGTTCTCCCACAGCCGCCGGCTCAGCCCGGAGGTGACATTTACGGCTCCGTCCGGCCTGTTGGTGGAACTGCACTGGGACTGGCCCGGCGCCGCCCTGCCCACCGGCCACCTGCTCGACCAGCCGGAACATTATCTGGTCTACCTGTGCGCGCACGCGGGCAAACATGGCTGGCGGCTGCTCAAGTGGACTTGTGATCTGCACCTGTTCGTAGAACGCTCGGGGGACTCCTTGGACTGGGCGCGGTTCTGGCGGCTGGCCGCAGCGGAGGGAGTGACGCGCAGTTGCGTCATCAGCCTGGAACTGCGCCGGCGCTGGCTGGGCGGCGCGGCTCCGCCCGGTCTCGAGTCGCGGCTCGGCCGGAGCACGCGGGCGCTGGCGGCGAGCGCCGAAGCTGGCTGGCTCGAGCCGGGGCGGCCCCTTCCGCATCCGGTCTGGACGCGGCTGCGTCTGGCAGCCTGGAGCGACCGCCCGGCCCTGCTGGCAGCCTGGCTCGTTCCGCAGCCGCAGGATTGGAACCGCGCGGCCGCCCGGGGCTGGTCGCCGTGGCGCTTGCATCGCGAGCGCGCGCGCCACTTATGGACCGTGTGGGCGCCACGCTCGTTCGGGCGCCTCTCGTTCGCCGAGTGGGGCGTCCTGGCCGAGGCTTACTGCACCGTGGCAGGCTTCGAAACGCTGCGCCGCCTGCTGCCGGTCCGCTGGCTGTTGCCGCGGCGGCCGGCTCCGGGGGCGCCGGCGCCGGACACCAGCCTTGAGAAGTGGAAGCGCCTGGCCTGGCTGGTGGACGTGGCCGCAAACCGCCAGCCCTGGCGGGTGCGCTGCCTGACCCGCTCGCTCGCGCTCGGCCGGATGTTGCGGCGCCGGGGCGTGCCGGCCGAGGTCCGCATCGGCGTCCGGCGCGGAGAGGAATTGCAGGCTCACGCCTGGGTGGAGTGGCAAGGCGAAGTGCTCCACGATCCGGATCAACAAACGGAGAGCTACGCCGTCTTGCCGGGCGAACTGGCCCGGCGCTGAAGGGCGTGCCAGAAGGAGATTTTCTGTGGACGGTAGCATGCGATTTCGTGTCGATAGTGACGTGAGCTTCCAGAAGCTGGAGGACGCGACGGTCATCGTACACCTGACGACCGGACGTATCCATCACACCAATGCCACGGGCACCCGCATCTGGGAGCTGCTGGCGGAGGGGCGGTCGGTGACCGAGACGCTGGAGGCCTTACAGGCGGAGTTCGACGCGCCGCGCGAGCAATTGGAGCGGGAGGTGGCGGAGTTTGTCCGGCAGCTCTCGGAAGAGAAGATGCTGGCGCCGGCGGGAGGCCCCGCGTGAGCAGCGCAGGCGTCGCGGGACGCCTGAAGCTGGAGGCCTGGCAGGGATGGGCGCGAGCGCGCGCGGACCGCAGCAGTCCGGCGGGCGGAGCGGAGCGGTGTCTCGAGATGGGGGCGGTGGTTTTCACGCTGCCGGAGTCCGAGGAGGCGCGCCGATTCGACTGGGTCCGGGAACCGGGCTGGTGCTGCATTTTTTCGGGGTTTCTGTTCAACGCCCAGGAAGTGGAGCGGGAGCTCGAATTGCCGCCCGCGGAGCCGCCCTCCGAACGAGGGCCGGCGGGGGTGATCCTGGCCGGCTTCCACCGCTGGGGCCGGGGGGTTTTGGAGCGCCTGGAGGGCATGTTTGTCCTCGCGATTTGGGACGAGGCCGAGCAGCGGCTCCTGTGCGCCCGAGATGCGGTGGGCTTACATCCCTTCTACTACGCTCGGGTGCAGGGCGACCTGGTGTTCTCCTGGGCCGTGGAGGCGGTTCGCCGCCACCCGCTGGTTTCTTCGGATCTCAATCGGCTGGTGCTGGCCGAGCACCTGGCGCAGCGCTGGCTGGTGCCCGAGGAGACCTGCTTCGAGGCCATCCGCCGCCTCCCGGGCGGGCACGCTCTCGAGTGGTCGCGCGGTCGTCTGGAGGTTTTCCGCTACTGGGACCCGCTGCCGGTGGGCCGGCCGATGCAATGGGCCTCGCCGGAAGAGGTGGCCGAATTCCCCCAGGTTCTGGAGCGCGCCATAGAGAAGCGGCTCCGCCTGGGTCCGGCCGGCATCTTTCTGAGCGGCGGTTTCGACTCGGTCAGCGTGGCGGCGATGGCGGCCGAGCAGGCCCGCGCCAAGGGGTGGCCGGCGCCCCTGGCGCTATCGGTCGTCTTTCCCGGCGAGTTCTCCGAGCAAGCGGTGCAGCACAGCGTCGCCGCGCGCCTGGGGCTGCCGCAGAGCTTCCGGTACATGAGCGACTATCAGCGGGAGGGCCTGATGTCGCGTCTGACGGACCTGTCCGACACGCCGAATCCAGCACCCCCCTTTGGGCTGTACACGCCTCCCTACGCGGATCTACTGGGCGAGGCCCGCGAGCGCGGATACGGATTCGTACTCACTGGCGAAGGCGGCGACGAATGGCTGACAGTCTCCCCGCTTTATGGCGCCGATTTGATCCGCTCGGGCAATCTCTTCGGCCTGATCCGGTTCCTGCGGACCGGCCTGCGAGGATGGCAAGTACCCACGCGGGCCTATTTACAGGAGGCGCTGTGGGTCAATGGCGTGCGGGCCATCGCCCGGGATTGGGTGTGGCGAAGACTTCCCTCGCTGGGGGTGCGGCGGCGGCGTCGATTGCTGGCAGAGGGGTTGCCGTCCTGGCTGGCGCCCGATCCCGAACTGCGCCGGCAAATGCTGGTGCGGCTGGAGGAAAAGTGGGCGCGCCAGACGCGGCAGGAGAGCTTCTATCTGACCTCGGTACGGGGCGCCTTTTCGAGTACCGTCCTGCAGGTCCTCTTGGAGGAGCGGTTCTATCGGGACGCCTCGGCCGGAGCCTTCACGGTCCACCCGTATTGGGACCGCTCCCTCATTGAATTCTTGCTGCGTACGCCTCCCGAGATGCTGAACCGGGGCAGCCGTTCCAAGGCGCTCGTCCGGCAGGCCATGGCGGAGCGGTTTCCGAACCTGGGCTTCGAGAAACAGAAGAAGGTATTCGCTTTGGACTTCGCCGACGCAGTGTTCCGAGCCGAAGGCGGGCGGGTCTGGGAACAACTGGGAGCCCCCCGGGCTTTGGCGGGCTTGGGGGTGGTGGATGCCGCACTGCTTCAGGACAAGATCCACCAGACGCTGCACTGGCCCCACCGGATCTCCCGGCAACTAGTCTGGATGGGCGCCAGCACGGAAGGGTGGGTACGCAGCCAGGCTTAATTTGAACAGTCTCGTTTAAGACGCTGTGAAACTGTTACGAAACGTCCAGAGTGCAATCGGGAGTTTCAAGGGTTCTGGGCGTTTGGCCAGCGCTGGTCTCGAGGTGCGCAGAACTTGGCGGAGAGGACGCAAAGCCCGAGGAGCAAGGCACGTAGCGGGAGGCGTTGCAGGGCAGTGAGGATAGTGCAAACGCCCGGCATCGAGGGCGGAACAGCGTTATAAGCATCACAAGTACCAACCCTATCTTTTGGCCAGAGGACCAATGACACTTTGGTTTGCCTGGATTTGAACCTTGTGCACCGCCACCGGCCGAAATAGACTGTGGCGATCAGGAGGTTCGATCCTATGCGACGTACGATGATGACCGTCCTGTTCGTATGGCCGGAGTGGCGGCCGCAGAAGGGCCGGTGGGATCGCTGACAGCGGTGGGTCCAATCCTGCTGGATGGGGCGCCGGTGGCCAAAGGGGCCGCGCAAGCTTTGACGGTGTTCAGCGGCGACGAAGTGACCACCAAGGACTACAAGGCAACGCTACTGCTGCCGGGACGGAGCCGGGTGGTGGTGGCCCCCAACTCGCGCGTGCGGGTGGCGCGGGAGGGGAAACAGACCGGTGTCAGCCTGGAGAAGGGATCGCTGACCTTCCAGAAAGGCGAGGGCGATCCGCTGCGGATCGAAGCCGGAGGAAACCAGGTGCTGCCGGAGGCGAAATCGGAAGGCACGGTTTCCTGGCGGGAGCCGGCGGTGATAGGGGCCACAGCGTTCCTGGGAACGGTGCGGCTCGTGCAGCCTGGGAAGAACGAACTCGTGCTGGGGCCGGGGCGCACGGCGATTCTGCCGATCGGCCGCACGGAGGCCGCCGTCGTCAGCGAGGCGTCCCAGGGGGACGGGCAGGGACCGCCGTCGCCTTTCCCGGGGCGAGGACGGCCGTGCGAGGTGAGTGCGTCGTCGCCCGCGGCGAGCCATTGTCATTGTCCGCCGCCGAGCGACCACACCACGCCGCTCGATGATCCCCCCGGGGATTTCAACTGCGGCAAAGGCAACGGGCCGTAAGGGCAAAGGCCGGCCACCGGGGCTGTCAAAGATCCTGGGGGCCAGAGTTATAATACGCGCTTGCGGAGACTTACGACGCATGCTACACTACGCTCTATCGTTGAGCACACTAGGAGGTTGTTAATGGCGGTTGACGGTCGGGAGAAGCGTATTTGGTCGACGCCGGCCCTGTCGTTTGACGGGGAACTGCGGGACCTAGTGCAGGGTGGTGGCGGAAAGAGCAGTCCCGCGCCCGCCGACGGTGGTGACACCGGTAAGCCCCCGGGTCAGCTCGGTAAGGATCCGGGCGGCATCTAGAGTTCTCTCACGCGCCCTTTGGCAGCGTGTCGGCTCCCACGAGTGGTGAGAACGGGGGTGCGGAAGGTCTCGCACCCCTGCGAGTTCCCTCTCGTTCATGTATCAACTCCATCTGAAAATTCAGGACGGGACGCGCGAGATCCCGGCGGGCGCCGGCCAGCATCCGGAGGGCGACACCTGGCAGGACAATACGGGCGCCGACTTTGGTTTTGGCTGGCCGCAGGGGTCCGAATACTGGATTAAGATCCACCGGATCGGGCTCTACGTCACGCGGCCCGGAACCCCGCTCGTTACGGGATATCCCGACCGCGGCGTCCCGCGCCGGGTGTTTCGCGAATTCTTTTTCCATACGGTGGCGCGGTGGCTGCTGCAGACCCAGGACTGGGATTGCCTGCATGGCAGCTCGGTGCTCATCGGCGGCGGAGTGCTGGCCTTTTGCGGTCCGCCGAGCCGGGGCAAGTCGACCCTGGCGCGAGCCTGGCGCGACCGGGGAGCGGTGGTGTATGCCGACGATGCGGTGCCCTTTCTGCTGAAAGACGGGCAGGTGCTCTCGGGAAGTCTGCCCCAGCCGCTGCGGTTGCGAGGCGTGGCCGCGTCGGCGTTCCGAGGTCCCGCCCCGCCGGAGGGAGGGGAGAGCGAGAACCCGGAGTCCTGGCACGATCTGGAGCCGACCCTGCGGCCGCTCCGGTGCGTCTACTGGCTGGAGCCCATGGCGGAAACGACCGAGGGTCCTTTGCCGATTTTGAAACGGGTGCCGCCCGCCGATGCTTTTTCGCTGCTGTTGAGCGAGGCGCACTGCATGTCGGTCCGGCACTCGTCCCGGAACCGGAAGATGGTCCAGAACTATCTGGCGCTGGCCAATTCCGTACCGGTATTTCGCCTGTGGTTTGCCCGGGACTTGAACCGCCTGCCAGCCCTGCTCGACCTGCTCGATCGCAATCACGCCCAGCTCGCCGCGGTCTGACCGGCCGGCCGCGCCCCCTCCGAATTCTTCATGGACCTGCGGTTGCTTAGCTATCACCGGAAGATCCTGAACGACCCGGGCCGCTTGAGAAAGTGGCGGGAGGCTATCGGCGCGGCCGTCAAGCCCGGCGCCGTCGTCGCCGACGTGGGCGCGGGCACCGGCATTCTGTCGTTTCTGGCGTGTGCGGCCGGGGCCAGCCGCGTCTACGCCATCGAGGGCGGGGAAACCGTGGAAGTCGCGCGCGATCTGGCACGGCGGGCGGGGCTGGACGGCCGGATTCAGTTTTTCAACGACTGGTCGAGCCGCGTGCGGCTGCCCGAGCGGGCCGATGTGGTGTGCGGAGACTTGCTGTCCGTGACGGGCCTGAACGGCAACATTCTGGGGACCCTCTTGGATGCGCGGGACCGGTTCCTGAAGCCCGGCGGCGTGCTGCTGCCGCGCCGCATCGAGATGTACGGCGCTCCGGTGGAGGTAACCGAGTGGCATGACCAGGCGGTGGCGGAATGGTCGGGCGATATGGGCGGCTTCGATCACCGGTCCTGCCGCTCGTGGGTCCTCAACGCGATCCACGGCTACGAGATTCCGCCGGCGGCCCTGCTCGCCGAGCCGGCGGTACTCGGCAGCGTCGATTTCACCACCGCGGCGACTCCCGACTGGCAGGGGCGCGCAGAGTTCCGTATCGCGCGAGCCGGCGTCTGCCATGCGCTCGGAGGCTGGCACCAGACGTGGCTCGACGGCGAGCGCGGCTTTTCCAATGGGCCGCTGGTGGGGGGCCATCTCAATTACCCCCAGGGCTTGTTTCCCATCGAGACTCCGGTAGAAGTCCAGCCGGGAGACGTGGTGGCGGCGTCTATTCGCCTGGCGACCCACGGCTCCTGGATGGTCTTCAAATGGGAAGTCACGGTACGGACCGGAGACCAGGTGCGCGCGCGTTTTGAGCACTCGACCCTCAAGAATGAGGTGCTGTCGCTCGACCGCCTGCGGCGCAGGAGTCCGACCTTCGCGCCGCGGACTTCGGCGCTGGCGGCGGCGGCCCGCGACATCCTGGAGCTGAGCGACGGCTCGCGGCCGGTGGCCCAGATCCGGGAGGAGATTGAGCGCCGCCATGGCGGTTCCTTCGCCGGCCCGCAGCACGTGGCCGATTTCGTTACCAGTGTCGTGAGACTACTGTGTCAGTAGGGCTCGGAGCGGCTGCTCCCCAGACGGAAAGTCCGGCCCCCGCACTGCGGCCGGGGCGCCTGGCGGAGCCTTCTCAGCAAGACCATCTGGTGCTCGGCGCCGTGGCGCTGGTCTTGACGGCGGGTCTGGTGGCGTATTCTCAGACCCGGGCCTGGTACGGCGATGAGGAATTCCACCTGCTGGCCGCGCAGTTGATTAATGCCGGGCGGCGGCCGTATCGGGATTTCGTCTATCCCCAGCCGCCGTTGTTTGCCTATTGGAACGCCTTGTGGATGCGGCTCCTCGGAGAAAGCTGGCGCGTCGCACACTTCTGGTCGGCGCTCTTCTCCGGCTTCAGCGTCTACCTGGCGGGGCGTTTCGTCTATGCGCGCCTGCCCGAAAACCCCTGGCGGCTGGCGGCGTCGGTTTCGACAGCGCTGCTAATAGGCTTGCAGTTTCTCGTGATCCGTTTCGGCACGATCGCGCAGGCCTATGGGACGTGCCTGTTCTTGAGCGTCGCCGCTTTCTGCTGCGCGGTGGAAGCGGTGAACCGGCCCGAGGTCCGCTGGCCTTGGGGAGCGGGGTTCGCGGCGGGCGCGGCGGCGGCCTGCTCATTGCTGGCGGCGCCGGTGGCGCCGGTCCTGGGGTTGTGGATCGCGCTCCGCAGCCGCGCGGGGGAGCGGGCCGGCAAGAGCCTGGTGTTTCTGGGCGGGATGGTGCTTCCGTTCCTACCGCTGCTAGCGCTGCTGATCCAGGCGCCGCGGTCCACGATCTTCAACGTTTTCGAGTACCACTTGTTTTACCGCGGCGCGAACTGGCGCACGTACGCCTCTTGGGATGCGTCGGTACTGACGTCCTGGACCGACTCGCTCCCGGGCATGCTGCTGGCCCTGCTGGCGGCCGCGGGCCTGCTCTACCTGTGGGGCGTGGCCGGCGGCAGAGTGCAACGGCGTCCGGAGTTCGGCCTGGCCGCTGGACTGGCGGCCGCCCTGGGGTTGCATCTCGGCAACGCCCACCCCACCTATCAACAATACTTTGTTCTGGCGATCCCGTTTCTGGCGATGCTGGCGGGGGTGGGGGTCTTCGCGCTGGGCACGGAAGTGCTGCGGCTGGGCCGGCCGGCCGGCTTCGTGGTGCTGCTGACCATGCTGCTGTTGGTGGGGGTGGCCCGCGCGGTGTACACGGCGCGGGAGATGTTGCGGTTCACGTGGCGCAACTACGCGGCCGTGGTCCGGACCGTGGACGAGATCACGCCGCGGGAGGCCGCGCTGTGGGCCGACGAGGGCGTCTACTTCGCCGCCCGCCGGCGCCCGCCGGCGGGCTTCGAGCATGCCAACTCCCACAAGCTGAGCCTGCCTGAGGCGGAGGCCGCCGCGCTGCACGTGGCGCCGCGGGCGCAAGTCGACGACTGGGTGAGGCAAGGCCGCTTTCATACTATTGCTTCCTGCTGGCTGAATGAAGACCAGCAGGAGGTGATCCGCTCGGCCGGATTTTATCCGAACCACCAGAAGGTCGCCGGCTGCGATGTCTACTGGCGGGAAGGTTCCTGATGCCGGCTGCGGAATTCTTTGCCCTGCTGCGGTTGTTCACCCAGCGCGACTTCTTCCCGCCCGCAGAGTGCGAGCGGTTGCGCCGGGAGGCCCGCTCGGCTCCGGGGATCCCGGGCACGGTGCGGACCGAGGGCGCGAGCTATGACGTGGACAGCGGCGAGCGAAGCGTCCGTTGCTCCCTGATGGCCGACACGGTGCTGGCGCAGACGACCGAGCGCCTGCTGGCCCTGAAGCCTCGTCTGGAAACCCACTTCGGAGTGCCGCTCCGCCGCTGCCAGCCGCCACAGTTTCTTATCTATGGTCCGGGGGATCACTACCGGGCGCATCGGGATAACAGCGACGACCCGACGGCCTCGCCGATCTCCCGGGAGCGCCGCGTTTCGATCGTGATTTTTTTGAACGGCGAGTCGGCCGAGCCGCGGGAGGACTGCTACGGCGGCGGCGCCTTGACCTTCTATGGGCTGCTCACGGACCCTCGCACGCGCTCCACGGGCTTGCCCCTGGTGGGCGAGCCGGGGCTGCTGATTGCGTTCCCCTCCCACCTCGCCCATGGCGTCACGCCGGTCCTGTACGGGGAGCGGTTCACGGTAGTGAGCTGGTTCATTTAGCGGGACCTCCTCATGTCTACTCCGGTCACAGTGACGCCCAGCCCAGACGCCCTAGCGGTCGAAGACGTCCGGTTGCGCGCCGACGATCAACGGCGCGTCTGGGTGCTGTGGCTGTTCGTAGGCCTGCTGACGGCGGGAGGCGTGGTTTTCTCCCGCACCCGCACTTTTTCTCCGGACGAGGGATTCCACCTGCTGGCCGCCAAGCTCATCAACAGCGGCCGGAAACCCTACCTGGATTTCTTCTATCAGCATCCGCCGCTCTATCCTTACCTGCTGGGCGCCGGGATGCGCCTGGCCGGTCAGACGTGGCGCAACGCGCATACCCTCTCGGCGTTGTTTACCGGACTCACGACGCTGTTAGCCGCCAGCTTCGTGTTTCGCCGGCTGCCAGCTTCCGAATGGCGGCTGGCGGGCGGCGTCGTCACAGCCACGCTGGTCGGTCTGCACCTGTACATGCTCTGGTTCGGAGGGGTGGGCCAAGCCTATGGCTTCTGTCTGCTCCTGAGCGTGGCGGCCTTCCGGCTGGCCACCGCGGGCGTCGAAGGGACCTCCGTGCTCGCCGCGGCCGGGGCGGGCGGGTGCGCGGGGGCGGCGTCGGCGGCATCGCTCTTGACGGCGCCTCTAGGTCCGGTCCTATTGTTGTGGATAGCGCGGCACAACCGTCAGGGGAACCTCTGGAGAAAGGCCGCCGCCTTTGTGGGCGCGGCCGCGGTTCCCTGGTGCCTGTGGCTGTGGCTGGCGGTCCAGGCGCCCCGGCCAGCTCTGTTTGACGTCTTCGAGTTTCACCTCTTTTATCGCCAGGTAAATTTCGCGGTGAACCTCTGGCAACAGCTCACCACGCTGGCCAGTTGGATCGATTCCCCGCAGACGCTTCCGTTAGTGTTGCTGTCGGCCGTAGGGGTGGTGTTCTTGAGCCGCGCGACCGATTGGCCTGTGGCGGTAAGGGCTGAATTCCGCCTGTGCGGGTGGCTGCTCGCCGCCTTCGGGGTCTACCTCTCGCTCGCCAAACCGACCTTCCAGCAGTACTTCACTTTGATGATTCCTTTCGCCGGAATCCTGGCGACGGTGGGCGTGTACGCGATCGGGTCCCGGCTGTGGGGCGCCTCGCGTCCCGCCGTTCCGGTCGCGCTGGTCATGGTTCTGTATGCCGTGGGGCTGGCCCGCTCGGGATGGATCTACCGCTCCTTTTTCAATCACCTGATGTACCAGGTAGACGCCTTCGCGGCTGAAATCGACCGCGTGACGCCGCCGCACGGCCTCGTCTACACCACCGAAGTAATCTACTTCGCCAGCCACCACGACCCGCCTCCGGGTCTCGAAAATATGCACGGCTTACGGCTCCAGGTGGAACCGGCTTTGGCCCGCTCCTTGCGGCTGGTTTCCAACGCGCAAGTGGACCAGTGGCTGGGGGAGGGCCGCTTCGACACGGTGGTGATGATGACCGGCGACGAGCGCGTCGAACAGCTCGGCTTGACCCGCCGCTATGCCGGGCAGAAGACTCTCTACGGCACCTATGTACTATGGGACAAGCGAAGACCATGATCCAGATCTCGCGCTCCGGTTTTCGCAGCGCCGGGCCCGCCGGGGCTGGCGAGGCACTGCGAGCGGAGTTCGATGAGCGGCACTGCGTCCGGATCTGCCAATTCCTCGAGCCGGGTCTGCTGGAGCTGGTGCAGCGGGGCCTGGAGCAGGCGGAATTCCACGACCGCACGCACGGCGACATCGGGCTCGAGTTGTGCATGGCCGACAACCATCTCTCCGGGCTGCTGCACTTTCTCACCAATAGCCCGGAGCTGTTTGCGGCCATCGAGAGGATCACCGGCTGCGGCCGCATCGGTTCCTTCGAGGGCCGCGTCTACCGGATGATACCCGGCGGCGGCCACTACGATTCCTGGCACGGTGACACGGGCCATCAGCGCATGATTGGCATGAGCGTAAACCTCAGCGGCGAGCCTTATTCCGGCGGCGTTTTTCAGTTGCGCGAGCACCACGACGGCCCGATTCGCTGCGAGGTAGCGAACACCGGATTCGGCGATGCGATCCTGTTCCGCATTTCACCCTACCTCTTTCACCGGGTGACGCCGGTCGAAGGGATCGCCGCCAAGACGGCCTTTGCCGGCTGGTACATGCCGCAACCGCACTGGCATCCCTTCGTACGGGCCGCGGCCCAGGGCGTGCTGCAGACCAAATGATCCGCGCCGGGGACCAAGTTACGGGTTTTGGTCCGAGCCGGCGGGCGGTGGTCCTGCTGGGTCTCGTGCTGGGGGCGGCGGTGATTCTGTTCGCCCGCGCCGCGGGGGAGCTACACGTCAACCTGGATGACCGCCGGATGATGGCCGTCAGCCGCGAGCTGGCGGCCGGACAATGGAGCGCCCTGCTCCTCCCGCAGGACGTGCACGTCATGCCCTTGCTGCGTCTGGTGCGGCTCTACTTCGACCTGGGATTCCCCCACCGCTTCGGCGCCCTGTTCTGGGTCGCGCTCGGCGCTCACCTGACCAGCGTGGTGTTGCTGTTCCTGCTGGCCCGGCCTTACCATCTCTCGCCGTGGAGCGCTCTCGCTACGGCGACCTTGTTTGCCTGGAACACCCTGGGCGGCGCGGCTTTCATTATTCGCTCGCAATACAGCTATATTTTGAGTCTGCCTTTCCTCTTGGGAGCCGTGCTGTGTCTGCGGCAGTTCGGCGCGACCGGCGCCCGGCTCTGGACGCTGGCCGCTTCGCTGTGCCTGCTGGCCGCCGTGGGGCTGCATTCGATCCCCGGCGTGGTGGCTATCCCCGGTGTCCTGGCTAGTTTTTACCTGCTGCGCAGCGGATCCGCGGCTCCTTCACGAGCCGTCTGGATCGCCTGCGCCGTGCCCGCGCTCACCGGCCTGGTCTTGTGGCTGGGCTGGTGCCTGCCGGTGCTGTCGCCCGGCCCTATTTTTAGCGGGGCCAAGCTGGCCGGCGCCGCGCTCGAGACGCTGCGGCACTTCGCATTCCTCGTCCGGCAGAACACCCCGGGACCGGGGATCATGCTCGTCGCCAGTGCGGCCTTGCTGGTGCTTCTGATCATCGAGCGGGGGCAGCCGGGCGGCCGCTGGATCCTCGCGGCGGCAGCGTGGTGCGTGCCCCCGGCTTTTGTGATCCTGCAGGAGCGCCAGCCGGAGGCTTTCAACGTGAGCCGGTACGCGTACCACAGTTTTCTGTTGGTAGCGGTGGCGGCCGGTGTCGCCGTGGACGCCGTGCTCGCCCGCTGCCGCCGGCCGGGTTGGCGCGCCACCCTGCTCGGGTTGCTGGTGCTGGCGGCTCCGGCGTACTGGCGCCGGGACCAGGTGATTCTGGATCGCATTGCCACCCTGTTGCGCTCCCGCACCGACGTTCCCCGCGAGTTCTGGCTGGCCTGGAACGGTTTCTTCGAACAGACCTCCGAGCGCGCTCTCGCAGCAGGAAGTGTCTTTCGGCTGCCGCCCGCGCCGGTCAGCCTGACCGCCGGCACGGACGAGGTTTTTGCCATTTGCAACCCTCGCGGCCGAACCGCTATCCGGGTGCTGGCGCGCGAGGAGACCAGGCCGGAGGATTGCGAGCGCTTCTGGCAAGAGGTCCACCGCTTCGAACCCACGCGCGGTCCGCTGGCGCGGGCGCTCGAGGGCGCGCCGGCGGGCGGCGCGGCGTGCGGTTCTCCGCCCGGGTCCGTGACGGGTTGGTGGCCCGTCCCCGCTTCCCAGAGTTGATCATGAGCCGGTCACCCCTACGTCTGGCCGCTGGCGCCGCCGCCCTGGCGATCCTGTTCCTGAGCGGACGCGCCGCGATCCAGATTTATCGCGCCCAGCGCCTGGTGGAAGCCATGGTCCCCGAGAGCCTGAGTCAGGCCACGGTGTTCGAGCCGGGAGACTCCAACGCCTGGGCCCGGCTGGGCGCCGTGCTGGAGCAGAGAGGCGAGGATCCCGAGGCGGCGGGGCGGGCTCTCGAACGCGCCGTGGCGCTAAACGCTTACAACGTCCCGGCGCTGCTCGATCTGGCGCTGCACTGCGAGTTCCAGGGCGAGACCGACCGCGCCTACCGGTATCTGGAAGCTGCCAACCGGCTGAGCCGCAGCTACGCCAGCCGTTGGGCGCTGGCCAATTTCTACCTGCGGGAGGGCCAGATGGACCGGTTCTGGACCACCATTCGGGAAGCCATCAACCTGAACCGCTCCGATCCCACGGCGGCCTTCGAGCTGTGCTGGCGCGCCACTGAAAATCCCGACGAGATCCTGACCCGCGCTATCCCCGACGACCTCTCTACTAACCGTCAGTACTTCGGCTACCTCACGCAGCGGGGCGAGGCCGATGCCGCGGCAGCGGTCTGGAAAAGGCTGGAGGACCGCTTGCAACCGAGCGACCTCGAACTGGGACTGCGCTACGCCGATGTCCTGCTTGGCAAGCGCCGCATCGACGCGGCTCTGGAGGTGTGGAACCGGCTGTGCGCCGGCAAGCTGCTGGCTTGCGAGCCGCTGGATCCCGCGCGGGGGCGGGTGGTGAGCAACCGGGCCTTCTCGATCGTCCCTACTTCCCTGGGATTTGACTGGCACCTCGAGAAGAGCGATGGTATCGACACCGAAGTGGTGGCCTCGGGAGGGGAGCCGACCCTGATGGCGCGATTCAGCGGAGCCCACCCGGAGGACGCGGTTCTGGTCTGGCAATGGGCGCCGGTGGAGCCCCGGCGCACCTACCGGCTGACCTGTCGTTACCTGACCCAGGGATTACCTCTCAATACCGGCCTGCATTGGGCCGTCCGGGACGAAACGCAATCCGCCCGCAGTCTCGAGCTGGCCTCGAGCGAGGCGCTCCGGGCGCGGAACGACGATTGGGGCCGGTCGGAGCTGACGTTTCAGTCCGGCCCGGCCACCCGCCTGATTCGTCTGGAATTTGGCTACCGGCGCGCCGCGGGCACGACCCGCTCCGAGGGCTCCATTGCCTTGCGGGAGGTCGACGTGCTGCCGGCCGAGCGGCAAAGAGCGCGCGCTCCCGGCGCCGCGGAGGCCCGGCCATGAACGCTTACCAGTTCCGGGTGTTCGGCGCGGGAGCCGTGATGGCGCTGTGGGCCTTCGCCATGCTGGCCTTCGGGGCGGTGGACCTCTGGGCTTTGGTGACCTTCGAAGTGGCCGTCTTCGTGGTGGCGGCGGTGTTTGTCGTTCGTATCGTCCAGGGAGCTTTGCCTCTGGTGTGGAATCCTTTCTACGTTCCGTTAGGCGTGGCCATGCTCTGGACGGCAGCCCAGTCCCGGCTGGGCCTCTCGGTGTATCCCTACCAGACGGCGCAGGAGGCGTTGAAGTGGTTCACTTACGGGCTGCTGTTTGCCATCGCAGCGCACGTTTTCACGGATCCGGCGATCCGCCGCGGCTTCCGCCTGGCGGTGATCTGGTTTGGCTTTGCGGTGTGCGTCTTTGGCCTGATCCAGAAGTATACTTCTCCCGGGTTTATTTACTGGTCCGTGCGGATTGTGGACGGCCGGGTTTTCGGCCCGTTCGTCAACGGCAACCATTTCGCGGCCCTCCTCGAATTGATCCTGCCCCTGGCGTTGATAAGGGCTACGGAGCGATCGGAGCAGTCGGTGATCTATGCCGCGGTCTCCCTGGTGCTGCTGGCGTCGACGGTGCTCACGGGCTCCCGAGCCGGCACCGTGCTGGCGGGGGTAGAAACGGTCGTGGTGCTCCTGGTGCGCGCCGGGAGCCTGAGCCGAACGCGCCAGCGGGACCGCCGGCGGGCCTTGGTCCTGGCGGGTGGCGCGCTGATTTCGCTCGCGGCCGTGGCATGGCTATCCAGCAGTTCCAGCGTCCTGCGCGAGCGCTTTGCGGAGGAGCAGCCTTACGCTGTGCGGTGGGGCGTGGTGCAATCTACCTGGCATCTCTTCCTGGCGCGTCCGTGGACCGGCTTTGGCGCCGGCACCTTCGAGCATGTGTATCCTTCGGCGGCGCAATTCGATTTAGGACTCTTCTGGACCCACGCCCACAACGACCCCTTGGAGCTGGCCATGGAGTGGGGAATAGCGGGTCCCCTGGTGCTGGTGGGAATCCTGGGGCTGCTGGTCCGCCGGCGGTGGCCGGTGGAAATATGGCTACAGGTCGTCCTGCCGGCCGTGACGTTGCTGGCCCATAGCCTGGTGGACTTTCCGTTGCAGATTCCGGCGGTCGCCGTCCTGTGGCTGCTTACCCTCGCTATGCTGCCGGCCAGTGTTTCCATCCGCCCGGCCGCGCCCACGGCCCCGGTGAAGGGCGCCCGCCTGCAAGAGGTTTCTACGTGACTCGCGCTGCACCTTTGGAGTGGATTTCCGCCTCTCGGCCCCAGGTCCGTTTCGGACTAGGGCTCTCGCTCGGCGTATTCTATTTGGGTGAGGCCGTCACCTATCTCCCGACGCTGATCCCGGCGGGGGCTGGCCCGGCTTTGATGGCGGCGGGTCTCCTGCTAAGCATCCTGATCGCTCCGATCGAATATGCGGTGGGCGCCGTGGGATTCGCTTTGCTGGCGGCTGGCTGCAGCGGCACCCGCGCCTTTTTTAACGAGACCCGTTGGGTGCTTCTGGGGACTGCCACGCTGGTCTTGCCGTTGCGATTCGTACTCTTCCGGCGACAGGCCACGTACCCCACCAAAGTCGGTCTTTTCGACTACTTGGTGATCCTCTTTGTGGCGATCTCCGGGGCGACTTTGCTGACCACGATTTCGGTGGCGATGACGGCTCTGAAGCTCGGAGCTTCGAGCTGCGTGCTGTACGTAGTTTCGCAGGGCGCCTACCGCTTGTCCGATCTTTATGGTGCGGCTTCCCCGCGCCGGCTGATCTTCGGCTGGCTCTCCTTCGCGGCAGCCCCGGTGGTGGTCTCCGCTTTGGGCTTCGTATTCCACTTCGGTCCTGCTTCGCTGCGCGGTGGCTGGTTCGTAGGTCTGCTGGGCAACGGAAATGCCTGGGCCGTGCTGGTAGCGACCGTACTGCCCTGGTGCGCTTGCCTGCTGTTTCGCCGGGCCCGGAACTGGTCCGGGGCCCGTTTCGCGCTGGGCGCGGCGGTGGCAATCTTGGTGTATTTGTTGCTTCTGAGCGGTTCGCGGGCCGGGCTGCTGGGCGGCCTGGTAGCTATCAGTCTTCTGGTGGGGGTACATCTCGACCGCCGCGTCGGAGCGGCCTTGCTGTTACTAACCTTCTTCTTTGCGGTCCGGGCCGTAGCCGATCCCGACTACGTGCCTCGGACCGTGCAAAAGTACCTTTACAAGCA
>JBGPDC010000042.1:0-32514 GCA_041482115.1 Terriglobia bacterium
ACAGTACTTTAGACATGAGCGATCAGTTCCTTTCGTATGCGGCTCTGCGCCGCTGGATTTACCTCTTCGCAGCGTAACCCGCGCTACTGCGAATCGGCTGGTCGCTCCATATTGACTGATCGCGATCCGGTCTTAGAGGCGCAGGCGAGGCAGCACGTCGGCGGCCAGGAACCATTGCCGCCGGCGGCTGCGGAAGCGCGGCTTGAGGCTCCACTCGGGATGGTCCGAGCGGCCGGTCAGGCACAGCCAGGCGGCGGAGTCGCAAAAACTTTCACAGACGTAACGCCGCCAGCGGCGCGTGCGCCGGGCGAGGTCGCGGCGGGAGAGGCCGAGCTTGCAGCGCTCGGCCGACCAGCCCAATTCGCCCCGGGCGTGCTCCTCCCACTCCCGGCGCAGAACTTCCTCGAAGCCGTGGCGCACCGGATTTCCCAAGCGGGCCCAGACGAAGTGGAAAATCTCGTGATACAGGATGCGCGCCAGCTCGCGGCGGCGGACGAGCAGCGCCGGGTCGAGGACCATGTGCCGGTGCGGAAGAAAGCTGGCCGCGTGCCAGTTGCGGGCCCGGGGGCCGGCGGCGGCGATGATGTTTACGGCCGGGCGATAGTAGGGGAGACGGGTGAGGAATCCGTGGACCCGCCGGTGCTCGGAAGGCGTGAGCCGCCGGAGAGGGCCAGCGGTTTGCCGCCGGATCGTCCGTAGCGCGCGAGCCATGGGGTGGCGAGCAGCATAGCATAAACCGGCACGTACTCCAGGCAGAGGAACGACGGGTCCTCGCGCCACTGGCCCACGGCCGCGTAGAGCGGCAGGACGTGGTAGGCCAGGGGGGCCAGGGCGGTCCACAGCAGCAGGGGCGCCACCGGCTCGAGCGCCAGCAGCGGGACGAGCCAGGTCAGGTACCAGGGGAAGCAATTGGCGGAGAGCAGCAGGAGGGCGGTGATGGTCCACAGGAGACCCTGGACCAGGGGCAGGCGGAGCGCGGCGCACGCCACGGCGACCCCGGCTACCAGCAGGCCCATGAAGGAACGGGTTTGCTCGAAGTCGCGGCCGGCGGCGGCATAGAGAAAATGGAAGAGGCTGGCGTTGTTGGTCCAGCCGCCGAGGAAGCCGGCGAGCGTCCAGCGGAGGTCCGCGTAGCTCGACCAATAAGAGAGGCCGATCACGGCGATCACGGGGAGCCAGGCGGCGGCCGCCCCGGCTCGGCGGCGCAGACCAGGTAATCCGCCCGAGAGCAATAGGTGGGGGAAGAGCAGGGCCGGCCAGAACTTCACCAGGAAAGCCCCCCACCAGGCCCCCCAAGACCAGAACCAGCGCCGGAGGGAGGCCGCGTAGAGCGCCGCCACCAGCAGCAGGAGCAAAACGGAATCGTTGTGGCCGCTGGCCCAAAATTCCGTGACAACCAGCGGGGACCAAAAATAGATAACGATAGCGCCCGGCGCGAGGCCCAGACGGCGCAGCAGAGCCAGCAACACCGCCGCGGTCGCGAGATCGGCCAGCGCGAAGGGAAACTTGAACCATACCACCTGCCGGAAGGGTTGCGAGGTGAAGCGGGAGACCGCGGCGTAGGTGAGGCGGTAGGACCATTCGAGCAGTGGTCCGTAGGGGGAAGCGAGGTCCTTGCCCGTGATCTTGGGCCACGTGGCGTCGCGGAGTGAGGTCCACCGAGGGTCGGAGGGGCGTTCACGGTAGGGGTTGCCGCCAGCGGCGGCCAGGCGCGCGTTCCAGCGGTAGCGGTAAGGGTCTTCTGTGAGAGTGGGCGGGAGCGGCGCGAGCGTGAGCCGGAAAACCATGCCCATCAAGAGGATAAGGACGAGGTCGCGCCGGGAAGCAGGGGCCGGGCAATTTTTGCTGGTGTGCCAGCAGGCAACCAAGTAAAATAGAGAGACGGCGAAAAATACCGTCAGGAACTCGTCCACGAAGACGTCGAGCCGCCGGAGCCGGAACAGGAACACGTAACCGGCTTCCGATACGAGAGCTAAGGGGAGAAGCACCCGCACCCGAGCTATGTTAGCAACTTCAGAATGGACGGCCCGGCCCGGCTCCACGGTCCCGAGATGACGGCATGGTGAACGCTCCCGTGGCGGCGCTGCTGCTCGCGGCGAAGTCGCCCTTGGCCCGCACGCTCGAGTTTGCCCTGAACAACCCTTTCACCGACGTCTACCGGATCAACGCCTTCGACCTGGCGCTGCTGATTCCTTATTTCGCCATCCTGCTGATCCTGAGTTTCTACGGCCTCCACCGGTACAAGATGGTGTACCTCTACTTCCGGCACCAGAAGAACGCGCTGGCCGAGCCGCTCCAACGATTTGAGAAGCTGCCGCGGGTGACCGTGCAGTTGCCGCTTTACAACGAGCGGTTTGTGGTGGAGCAACTGATAGAGAGCGTGTGCCGCCTCGAGTATCCGCGGGAGTTGCTCGAGATCCAGGTGCTCGACGACTCGACCGACGACACGGCGGCGATCTCGGAGGCGGTGGCGCACCGGTGGGCGGCGCTCGGCGAGCCGATTACCTATATCCACCGCGACAACCGGGAGGGATTCAAAGCCGGCGCCCTGCAGAACGGGATGCAGCACTCGACCGGGGAGTTCATCGCGATATTCGACGCCGATTTCCAGCCGAACCCGGATTTCCTGCTGCGGACCGTGCATTACTTCGCCGACGCGAAAGTCGGGATGGTCCAGACGCGGTGGACCTACACGAACCGCGAGCACTCCTTTCTGACGCAGGTGGAAGCGATCCTGCTCGACGGGCACTTCGTGCTCGAACATGGCGCGCGGTACCGCTCCCACCGCTTTTTCAACTTCAACGGCACGGCCGGGGTGCTCCGCCGCCAGGCCATCGAGGAGGCCGGCGGCTGGCAGCACGACACCCTGACCGAGGACTCCGACCTGAGCTACCGGGCGCAAATGAAGGGCTGGAAATTTCTCTACGCCCCGAACATCGAGTGCCCCTCCGAGCTGCCGCTGGACATCACAGCATTTCAGGTGCAGCAGGCCCGCTGGGCGAAGGGGCTGATCCAGACGGGCAAGAAGATCCTGCCTCGGCTGCTGCGGTCCGACGCTTCGTGGATGGTCAAGCTGGAGGGCTGGTGCCACCTGACGGCCAACATTTCTTATCCGCTGATGCTGGTCCTGTCGGTGCTGCTGTTGCCGGCGATGATCGTACGGTTCTATCAGGGCTGGTTCCAGATGCTCTACATCGACTTGCCCCTGTTTATGGCGTCGTTTTGCTCGGTCTCGTCGTTCTACGTGGTGAGCCAGCGTGAACTCTACCCCAAGACGTGGAAGAGGACGTTCCTGTTTGTCCCCTTCCTGATGGCGACGGGGATTGGGCTGACGCTCACCAATACGCGAGCGGTGATGGAAGCGCTGGCGGGACTCAAGTCTCCTTTCCAGCGCACGCCGAAGTATGGGAGCGCACAATCGACGAAGTACCGCCGGCGCAGCCGCTGGCTGCCGTGGGTCAACTTGTTGATCGGCAGCTACTTTTTGCTCACGGCGGGCTATGCGGTCAGCGTCGAGAATTTTCTCACAGTACCCTTCTTACTATTGTTCGTACTAGGGTACTATTATGCGGGTCTCCTCATGCTGGCTCAAGAACATAGAGAGACCTGGGGATGGCTCCAGCAGGTGGCGCGGCCCAGCAGGTTAAGCTGGCGGGGTGTCCCCCACTAGTCCTTTAGCTATAGTATTACCCCCGAGAGCCGCCCCCCTTCGTTCTGAAACCATTGCGCTATTGGATTATTGCGGATCTGGCCCCACAATCAGACCATTCGCAGCGCTCATGATCCGACTCCTTGTCCAGTCAGAAGATCGCAGCCTCCAGAGCCTCTTGGCGCTAACTCTGGGAGAAGACTACGAGGTGAGGGTGGAGTCCAACCCGGCGCGGGTACGGACAGTACTGGCCGAGGAAGCGGCAGAGGTGCTGATCCTGGACGTGGAGTCCGGCGCGCGCCCGGAGTTTGAACGGACGCTGGCCTATATCGCCGAGATCCGGGGCTACCGCGTCCCCATCGTGGCGATGACGGCGGACGACCGGCCGTCCACGGCCATGGCGCTCGTGCAAAGCGGCGTCTACGACTACTTCCGCAAGCCCCCGCACCTCCTGGAGTTGAAGCTGGTGGTGCGGCGCGCGCATGAGCACGCCCAATTGCGCAACAAGCTGGACGCCGCCGCGGCGCAGTTGCGCGATCTGACCAGTTGCGACCAGCTCATTGGGTCGAGCGGGCGGATGCGGGTGGTCTACGATCTGATCCGGCGCGTGGCGAATCTGAACGCCTTCGTGCTGCTGCAGGGGGAGAGCGGCACGGGCAAAGAACTGGTGGCGGCGGCGATCCACAATCTGAGCGACCGGAAGAAGGGGCCGTTCGTGGCCGTCTCCTGCGGGGCGATCCCGGAGACCTTGATCGAAGCCGAGCTGTTCGGCCATGAGAAGGGCGCCTATACCGGAGCGGCCGGCGCGCGCGAGGGCTACCTTGAGAAGGCGGCCGGCGGGACGCTGTTTCTGGACGAAATCGCCGAGCTGAGCCTGGCGACGCAGGTAAAGCTGCTGCGCCTGCTGCAGCAGCGGGAGTTCTGCCGGCTGGGCAGCAACACGCCCATTTCGCTCGAGGCGCGGGTCGTCTTTGCCACGCATCGTAACCTCGAGAGGATGGTCGAGGAGGGAACCTTCCGGCAGGATCTGTATTTCCGCATCAACGTGCTGAAGATCGAGGCGCCGCCTTTGCGGGAGCGCCCGGAGGACATTCCCGAGCTCGCCCGCCACTTCGTCCGCCAGCATACGCCGCCGGGCAAACCGGAGCCGCAGATTCTCAACAGCGCGATGGAAATGCTGCTGGCCTACCATTGGCCGGGGAACGTGCGGGAACTCGAGAACGTGATGCAGCGGGCGGCGATACTCAACGAGGGTTACAGCATCAGTCCCGCCGATCTGCCCGAGCCGCTGCGGGCCGCCGCCGCCGAGCTGGAAGAGACGGAACTTGCCGCGTTCCCTGCCGAGGGGTTGTCGTTTGAAGAGCAATTGCGGGAGTACAAGCTGCGGCTGATCTCGAAGGCCCTCTCCGCTTGCAACGGCAACAAGACGCTGGCGGCTCAAAGGCTCAGCATCACGCGGGCCTACCTGCACCGGCTGTTGCGGGCGCAGAGCGGGGATACCTCGGCGGCCGAGACAGCGCCCCTCGAGCGAACGGGTTAGCACCGCCAATGGCCCTTCCGGCGGACGCCGCGCCGGGGCGGACCGGCCCGCTTTCCCGCCTCCTCTCCTTTCCCGCCCTGCTGGTCGTGGCCCTGGGGCTGCTCGTCGGGCTGACCTGCCGGGGGCGTTTTAGCGATCCCGATACCTGGTGGCACCTGAAGGTTGGCGAGATCATCTGGCAGACCCATTCGCTGCCCCGCACCGATACTCTTTCCTACACGACCCACCAGCACGCCTGGATTCCGCACGAGTGGCTGGCCGAGATCAGTATCTACGCGGCGTACCGGCTGGGCGGCTACCAAGGCTTATGGCTGTGGCAGTGGGGTCTCGCGTCGCTGGTGGTCATCCTGGTCTATGCGCTGTGCGCGTGGCACGCGGGTAACGCCAAGGTGGCGCTGATCGGCGGGATGGCGGCGTGGTTCTTCAGCACCATCAGCCTCGCGACGCGGCCGCTGCTGCTCGGGTACCTGTTCCTGGTGGCAGAGCTGCTGCTGATCCACCTGGGCCGCACGCGGGATCGCCGCTGGCTGTGGGGTCTGCCGCCGCTATTCGCTTTGTGGGTGAACTGCCACGGCTCCCATGTGCTCGGGCTCGCGGTGCTGGGGATGTATACGGCGTGCTCGTGGGTGGACCTGCGGGCGGGCCTGCTGGTCAGCGAGCGGCGTGCACCGCAGGAACGGAGAGCCTTCGCGGCCGTGCTGGCGGCAAGTGTCGCGGCCCTGTTCGTGAACCCCGTCGGACCGCAGCTCGTGTTCTATCCGTTCAATGTCCTCGCGGGGCAGCCGGTGAACGTCGGCAATGTGGCCGAGTGGGCGTCGCTCAATTTCCAGGAGGCGCGGGGAATCGGGCTGTTCTTGGTGGTGGGCTTGATCGCACTACTGGTGCTCGCGCGGCGGGCGACGGTCCGTTTAGAGGAAGCCCTGCTGCTGGCCGGGGCAACCCTCCTGGCGGTGCGCCACTCCCGCCTGGTGTTCGGGTTTGGGATTCTGGCGGCTCCGCTGCTGACCAGGCTGCTGGCCGAGGCGTGGGGCGCGCCGCGGGCATCACGCGAGCATCCGGTGGCCAATGGGTTCCTGATGGCGGCCGCGGCGGCGATCTTCGCCGTGAGCTTTCCGAGTACCCCCGAGTTGCAGCGGCAGGCTGCCCAGGCGAACCCGCAGGGGGCGGTAGAGTTCGTCCGGAAGGCGGGCCTCACCGGACCCATGATGAACGAGTACGTGTGGGGTGGGTATCTGACGTGGGCGCTGCCCGAGCACCGGGTCTTCATCGACGGCCGCGCCGACGTCTTCGAGTGGACCGGCGTGCTGGCCGAATACGGCCGCTGGTACACGCTCCAGGAGGACCCCCAGAAACTGCTGGGAAAATATGGCATCCAGTTCTGCTTGCTGCGGCCCGAGGCGCCCCAGGCGCAGGTCCTGCCTTACTTAACGGGCTGGCGGCGCGCTTACCGTGACGAGCGTGCGGTCGTATTCGTTCGGGATAAAGAAGTGCACTAGCCGGTCCTGGTATTGAATCGTTCGCACCTCCTGATAGTTTTTCAGTATCCATCCATAAAGCTCGGCATTGTAAGCGGCGCCGAAGGTGTTGACCGGCCCCGGTATATGCTGCACATGGTGGAAATCGTCGATGACCACCAGCCGGGGGTGGACCTGCGCGAGCCGCCCGATCTCTTCCCGCTCGTCCGGCCCGTCGAGGATCTGGCCGTAGACATAGGTGAGATAACGGGAGGGCACTCGCCGGCCCGAGACGAAGTAGTACATGGGGCCGTGCGGAATCATGAGGATCGGATCGCCCGGCTGGCTATAGCGTCGGATCTCTTCCAGCACCACGCGGGCTTTGGCGGCTTCGAACCTTTCCACGCGGACCGCGCCCCGCTCGGTGGCGATCCGCTCGGCGCCGGCCCACCGGGTGTTGAGGGCGAACAGGTGCGGAACGCCAAAGCAAATCAGGAATACCGCGGCCATGGACTTTTGAACTTGCTGCACCGGGAACCATCGCGACAGCCAGGAGCCGGCGAGGACGAAGCAGAGGTAGAGGTACACCACCGCGGACGGGGCGAAATAGCTGAGCCCGTAGTACCCGATCGTAGCCGGGCGGGGCAGGACGCGCATGAGAAAGATCGCCGCGCTGCCCGCGAGCAGCAGCACTTTCCAGCGGTCCTGACGAATGCGGCCGCTCGCTGCCAGCGCCAGCACGATGGCGTGCAGCAGCAGCGGGTAATAGGAGAGATAGCTGAACTGCCACAGCCAGAGCGGGGTGGCCGCCAGCACGGCCAGGGCCACGCGGCGCGGCGGCCGCTCGCCGCGGGCGAGAGCAGCGAACAGGCTGACGGCGGCCACGGCCCAGACGATAAAGCCGAAGTTCAGCAGGAATCCACCGGTGCTCTCGCGGACTCCCCTCCACCAGTTAGGGCCCCAGTACTGCACGTTCTCGTAGAAGTAGCGCCAGGCGGTGGCTTCCTTGGGAACAAAGCTACGGGTGAACTCCGCGAAGGAAACCTGCCGGAACAGTGCGACGGCGAAGGCGCCCGTGAGGAGGGCGCAGGCCAACCCGCTGCCACTCGCTGCCGCCCACGGGAATTCCCGGTCGCGCCACCATCGCACTCCGAGGGCCAGCACCAGAGTAGCGGCGGCGATAAGACCGAACTCCTGCTTGGAGGCCAGGGCTAGAGCGGCACTGGAGCCGGCCAGCAGGTCCCAGCGCGAGCGCGGGTCGTCGAGCGCCCGCAGAGCGCTGTAGAGCGTCGTCAGGGCGAACAGCAGACCGTATACCGCCGCGAAGGTATACGGGGTCGCGTAGCAGAAGGTGTTATAGCTGTATACGGCGTGCAGCAGGACCAGCAGTGCTGCTACGGTGGCCGCGAGCGGCGGCAGGATCTGCCGCGCCACCAGGTAAGTGAGCAGGACAATCGCAAACGCCAACCCGGCGCCGGCTAGCAGCAGCACCAGCACTCCCGGCCCAAAGATGCGGAACAACAGCGCGTTCACCCAGGGGGCCACCGGGCCAAAGAAGTAAAACACGTCCCGGTAGAGGACGCGGCCGTGCGCCAGGAGTTCCGCCAGTACGTAGTCCCGGCCGGCGTCCGGATCGAGCGACACGATACCGAAGAACAGCGTCGTGCAGAGGAGGAACGCGGCGAGGATGATCAGCAAGGGCTGGAGGCGGCGAGTAGCGAATGCAGCCGCCACTCTCGATACCTCCGGTAGGCTACCCGCCACTTGTACTTCAATCCCCCTGTTCTGCCCGTGCAGGATGCGCGGGCAAACGGTACACCCGAACCTCAAGTGATAGGAATTTCCGTCTCTCGAGTTGCTCCGGAGGTGGGCCGGGTCCCCGGATCCATTTTTCCTGGAGGGTCCAATCCCAGGTACCAGAAAGCAGAGGCGCCATCAGAAAGAAGACCTTCCGGGCGCCATGCACGCGCTCCCGAACGGCCGCAGGAGTAAGGCGGCTCGACTGCAACTGGTCGGTGGTCCACGGCAGATTGAATACCGTCATTCCGCCGCGGTCGTAAAATCCGCAAAGTGGCAGACTCAGATATTTAGGGGCACCGGCGTCGTCGAGCGAGAGGTATTTCGCCTCGATCAACCCAGAACGCAACAGCACCACGTCACCCGGCTGGTATTGTCCTTGAACCCAGGCGATCGCGCCTCGCCAGTCCTGGTATTGCGTATTCACCCAAGGGCCGACGTAGCACGCAATAATCAACTGCAGAAAGGCCTGGACGGCGACATAGACGCAGAGTGACCTCCGAATACGCCGGTCATCCGCCTTGGCCGCCACGAATCCCGCCACTAAGATGGCGCCCAGCATTGGCAGCAGCAAGTAGCGAGGCTCCAGGATGTTCACTACGCCGACTCCCGCGAGGACCGCCGCGGCCGGGAAAATCGCTACGTAACTCAAGCCCAGCGCCAGCAGCGCCTTTTCACGGTCGTTCAAATCGCGTAATCGCCACCGCTGGGCCCGAAGCCAAGGGATGCTGAGCAAAATTAGCAGGGCCGCCAACCCGAACTCCGGATCCTGGGATAGCGAGATCCAGTAGCGCAGGTTAGGCGGGCGGATAAAACTGTCCATCCCCGCGCGACTATGCCCAGCCACGGATAGGAACAACTTGGTCAGGGGCGTCAGGGAGAAGAGCAGCCCAATCTGCGTGGCGAGCACCGCGCGCAGGCTCGGCGGCCGGCGCTTGCTGAAACAATAGAAAAGGACGGCAACCGCTATTTGTCCAAACAGGACCGCGCTGTAGATCAGGTGAGTGTAGAGAACGAGCAACGTGGAGATCGCGTAAATCGCCAAGTTCCAGCGGCCGCCAGAATCCAGTGACGCGATGAAGAAGTACAGGGACACGATACTCAAGAACAACACCATCGCGTACATGCGAGCTTCCTGGCCGTGGAAGATCGCCCGGGAGTTCAGCGCATAAATCGCGCCAGCGTACAGAGCAGCGCGGCTGCCGCTCACCCGACCCCTGGTAGCCATTTCCATGGTGGCCATTAAGGCCCCGATCGAGGCCAATCCAAAGATCATCGTAGGGAGCCGGCTAAGAAATTCATTGTGACCAAATGCCAGGAAGGTCCTGAGAACTGCGTAATAGGCCGGAGGTTGGTGCGCCATGAGGCAGCGTTGCCACAGGGTGCTCCACCCATCGGCTGTGGCTACCCACACGGCGCTCAGCTCATCCAACCAAAGGCTCGACTTCCAAAAATGGTTCACGCGCAGGAAGACGCCAAAGAGAATCGCGAGCCAGCACAGCCGCCGTTCGGCTGCCGAAACGGAAGTCTCCTCGGACCTCGCGAAGTGCTGAACTGTGATGGGGTCGAGAACGGTCATTTTCAGGCTCTAGTCGCGAACCGGCTCCGGACAGGCGCCGTTCACGGGTTCGAGGCCTCCGCGGATGGAACGGGCAGAGAGCAGCCGCAGGCTCAGAAAGGCCAGATAGAGAATTGCCATGAGGGCCAGGGGAAGCGAGTTGGTGCTGGAACCCAAATAAGTCCAGGGCAGCAAGACCAGATAGCGCAGCGGGGTTGAAGGAATCAGTGCGGCGGCGATAGCGACCACCGAGTAGTCCTGGATATAGGTATGAGGACTGAGCAGAAGCGATCCGAATAACGCACCAGCGAACTGCTCGTCGAATCCGCCGCGTCGAAGAATCACCAGCAGACTGGCCGCCACGGCAAGTGCAGCGGGGACCAAACCTGCCGGACCCAAATGGATCCCGACGGCCCGAAGGTTTGACATCCGCTCCGGCAGACGGTCGGTCGCGGGAGCCTGCAGCAACTCGATCCACTGCCCGACTCCTCTCGTTCCGACAATTGCGAACGATACCGCCGCCAACGCCGCGCCCGCCCCCAGGAACGAGTAAAAGGCGCGGCGCTTGCCGGAGGCCAGCAGGGCGAAAGGCGTCAGCCAGAGGACGTGGGGCTTGAAGAGTGCCAGGGCCAGGAGAATGCCGCCTCGGGTCTCACGACCCTGTCCAATCGCCCGCACGGCGAGAGCGACCAGCAGCGTCACCAGGAGCGTATCCTGGCCAAAACCGATGGACCACATGAAAGGAAAAAAGCCCAGCAGCCACACGCGCATCGAGGGCGGCAGGTGAAACCACACCGGCAGCTTCCAAACCAGAACGCCCAGCAACACCGCGTTGAGGAAGAATACGATTCGCACCCCGGTCTGATACGAGACCCAGCCGAGGGGCGCGAATACGTAGGCATAGAAGGCCGGCCGGTTGAAAATCTGCGATCCCAGCTTGGTCTCGCCCCGTTGGTGCATCTCGGCTATCAGTGGCTCGTAAGCGGCGCGGTTGTAGATTTGCGAGACCTGTCCGGAGACCACCAACCGCCCGGCGAAGTAGAACTGCATGAAATCCTGGGGTAGAAAGCGCCGCACCGGGCTCAGGAACAGCCCCACGATCAACAGGACCAAGGCCCACGAGAGGCCTTGAGCCAGTTTCCTCACAGTGCCGTCGGACTCCCTTGCGAGTACACGCGTATTCGGTTCGGAACGCATCTCCACGTCGCATAACCAATGATGCAATCGCGGTGCCAAAGACTGGCCCCCGCGGTGCAACAAAGGGGGGGATGACGTGTCGGGCACGCTGGGACGTGGCGCTGCTGGCGATCGCTGTGGCGGTGACGCGGTTGGCCTGCCGTAGCCGCTATCTCTACGACCTCGATTCGGTGAACTTCGCGCTGGCCCTGAGGCGGTTCGACCCCGCGACCCACCAGCCCCATCCACCGGGATATTTCCTGTATGTCATGCTGGGACGCCTCGCCCAGCGGGTGTTCCCGGACGCGAACACGGCGCTCGTAGCGATCGGGATACTGGCGAGCTGCGGGGCGGTGGCGGGGATCTATGCGCTGGCGCACCAGTGGTTTGGACGCCGGGCGGCGGTCCTGGCCGGATTGCTGTTCCTCTTCTCGCCGCTGGCGTGGTTCCATGGGACGGTGGCCCTCACCTACATCTTCGAGTGCCTCTTTTCGGCGGCGGTCGGATACCTGTGCTGGCAGGCGTGGTCCGGAAGAACTGGGTGGATCGTACCGGCGGCGACAGTACTGGCGGTGGCGGCGGGCTTCCGGCAATCGTCACTGCTGTTCCTCGGGCCGCTGTGGGCGCTGGCGGCGTGGAAGGCGGGACGCCGGCCGGCGCTCGCGGCCACAGGCGCGCTCGGGCTCACGCTGGCGGCTTGGGTAGTACCGATGGGGAGGGCGAGCGGCGGGCTCGGCGCGTACTTCGTTTCTCTCTACGACCTGTGGAGCCGGGTGCCCGGCCAGCGGACGGTCCTGGCGTCCACGCTGGCCATGGGGCTCGCTCTGGGAGTGGCGCGGGCGGCGACGATCGCCGCCATCTTTGGTTTGTGTTGCGGCGCGGCGTGGCTCCTTCCGCTGACGTCGCGCGGCAGTCCGCTGCCTCGGCAGCAGAAGGTCTTTCTGGCCGTATGGCTGGCGCCGGCCTTGTTGTTTTTCACGCTCGGATACCTCAAGTTCATCAACAGCGGCTACCTGCTGGTAGCCTCTCCGCCGCTGTTCGTGTGGCTGGGAGGCCGGCTCGCCACGTGGTACGACCGGCAGTGGAAGACCGCCGTGCTGGGCCTCGCAGCGGCGGCGCACACCGCCGTATTCCTGTGGGCGCCCCTCTATTGCTCGCTCCGGTCGGTGCGGGCCTTCGAGGGCGAGATGGCCCAGGTGCAAAGGGAGATCCGCGCGGTCGCCGCGCCGCGCCGCACCTTGATTGTCAGCTTCGATTCCCATTTCCTCGGGTATCGTCACGCCGGCTATTACCTGCCCGAGTATTGGACGGTGCAGTATCCCGAAGTATCGCTGCCTGCGGGGCGGCGCGTGTTTGCGATGCGGGACCGCGACACGCGGCTGCTGGCCGAGGTCCCGCCGGAGCCGTTCGAGCGGTTCGTACTGTTCCCGCTCCCGCGGGATAATGAGTCGCACGAATATCTAACTAAAGTACTGGAGCGATTTCCGGCGGGTACTCTGCGGAGAGTACCGGCCGGGAGCCGTGAATTCCTCACCGGATCACCTGACGATCTCTATCGCTTGTTTCCCGACACCGCCCGCCGGAGTATACACGCGGCGACACCGCCCCCCGACGGCGTATACAGCCGTTGACACCCGCGGCCGCCCGCCCGGGCGGTCCTCTCCTCTAACCAATTGAATCGACGGGCGACAGGGAGCTGAGGGCGGGAATGGGCACGCGCTTGCATTACCGCTGTCGTTCCCTTCCCCCTGGAAGTGGGAACAACCACCCAACAGGAGAAAACAAAACATGAAAAACCTTTTTACCAAGCTGTATCTGCTGCTGCAGGACGAGCGCGGCCAGGACCTGATCGAGTACGCCCTGGTCGTGGCGCTGATCGCCTTTGCGGCGACCGTCGGTATGGGCACCGTGGCCAACGACATCAACGTTGCGTTCACGAATATCGGCACCAAGCTGACCTCCTACACCTCGTAAGAGGCCCCTTTTCGTGGAGGGGTGCTCCCCTGGGTACCGCCCTTCCGAGTCCCCCTTCACGACCCTTTGAAATCTGACTTGCACTTGGAACAGGTGAAACACACATGAATAAATCCCGAGTTTTGACCGCGTTTTCGCTGGCGCTGATTTTAGGACTGGTGGCCAGCTTTCTCGTCTACAAGAAGCTGCAGCAGGGAACACTGCGAGCCGTGGCGTCGACCACTCGCGTGGTAACGGCGGCGCGGGACCTCGACATGGGCAGCAAGCTCGAGGCGCAGGATCTGAAGCTGCAAGAGTGGTCGGCCGGCTCTCCGCCGGCGGGCGCCTTCACGAAGATCGAGGACGCGGCGGGTCGTGCGGCGCTATATCCGCTGGTCACCGGCGAGCCGGTCTTGGAAGGCAAACTCGCGGCGGTCGGCTCGGGCGCCGGCTTGACGGCGGTCATCCCGGAAGGCATGCGCGCGGTTTCGATCCGCGTGGACGAGGTCGTGGCGGTGGCGGGATTCGTCGGCCCCGGTTCGCGGGTGGACGTGCTGCTGACCGGCACCCCGGGCGGCGGGATGAACAACGGCGAGTCGCTGACGCGCAACATCCTGGAGAACGTACAGGTGCTGGCGGCCGGGCAGAAAGTGCAGCCCGACTCGCAGGGCAAGCCCGAAAAAGTCAACGTGGTCACCCTGCTGTGCAACCCGGACGATGCCGCCAAGGTGACGCTCGCGGCCAACGATGGCAAGATCCAGCTCGTGCTGCGCAACCCGATGGACAGCCTCAAGGCGCAGAAAGAAACGCTGATCGGCCGGCGGTCCCTGTATGGCAATGCGCCGAAGGAGCCTGCGGCGAAGCCGGTGCACGTGGCCAAGGCCGCGCCGCCTCCACCGCCCGTGGTGGTGGAACCCCCGGCTCCGACTACCGGTTCAATCTTGATCATTCGCGGCGAACGGATTTCCAGCATCGAGGTACCTCTTAACCAGGCGCGCTAAGCGCCCCGGTGAACCACGCGACCCGTGTGCCGCCCATGCCCCTACTCGAGGACCGGAACGAAACCGTGAAGCCGACCTACCAATTCGAACGCGATCCCCTGGCGACGAGCGAACTCTCCGTGGTCCTCATGGGGCCGCCCGGCGACGGCCGGAAGGCGCTGGTGGAGGCCTTCCGCGGCCATCATGTAAGCGTTGCCGGCGAGCTGGGAGCCTACCAGGGCGAGGACTCCCTGACACGGCTCGCCGAGATGGAGTGCGACATCGTCGTGGTGGATCTCGACTCCGATCCGGATGTGGGGCTTGACCTGGTGGAGAGCGTCTGCGCCCGCGACGCTTCGATTACGGTCATGGTGTACTCCCAGAGCCACGATCCGGAGTTGCTGAAGCGGTGCATGCGGGCCGGGGCGCGGGAGTTCCTCTCGGCGCCGCTGGACACCAGCATGATGACCGAGGCGCTGGTGCGGGCCGCGGCGCGGCGCATGGAAATCGAGCGGCAACGCAAGCTGGCGGGCCGCATCCTGGTCTTCTGGGGAGCCAAAGGTGGCGCGGGCGTCACCACCCTCGCCTCCAACTTCGCCATCGCGCTGCGGCGGCATGCCAACCGCGAGGTGGCGCTGGTGGACCTGCGGGTCGAGCTGGGCGGCGTCGCCGTGGCCCTGGGCCTCACGCCCGCGTTTTCGGTGTGCGACGCCCTGCGCAATCCGGAGCGCCTCGATGAGAGCTTCGTTACCAGCATGCTGGTGGACCACCAGCCGTCGGGAGTGTCCGTGCTGGCGGCGCCCGATCAGTATAGCTCCACGCCTCCGATCGGCAACGGGAGCTTGGGCAAGCTGCTGCACGTGATGCGCGCCAAATTCCCCTATGTGGTGGTGGATGCCGGGCCGGGACTCGGCGCGAGCACCGAGGCGCTGTTCGAGATGGCCGACGCCGTCTACGTCGTGACGGAGGCCAACATCCCCAGCCTCCGCAACGCCGAGCGCCTGCTGGCGCATCTCAAGCGGCCCGGCCAGCGGGCGGACCGCGTGGAGCTGGTGTTGAACCGCTACGAGCGCAAGTCGGAAATCGACGAAGGGCGCATCGCCAAAGTGCTGGGCATGGCGCCGCGGTGGAAGATCCCCAATGACTATCCGGCCGTGCGGCGGTCTCTGAACACCGGAGCGCCCCTGGCGCTCGAGAACTCCTCCGTATCGCGCGCCGTTCACCATATGGCCTGGGAAGTGGCCGGGCGGCCCGGGGCGGCGGAACCGAAAAAAAAGAAGTGGGGCCTTTTCTAGGGAGAGAGCGCGGCTATGCAGACTTTGGATTACCAGAAACTCAAGCAGGACGTACACCGCATGCTGTTGTCCAAAGTCGACCTGGAGAAGCTCTCCTCGGCCAACAATGGCCAGGCGCGGCAGGCCATCCTCGCCCTCATCCAGGAGATTATCACCCGGGAGCGGGTGCCGCTCAGCGCTTCTGAGAAGGACCGGCTGCAGACCGACCTGCTGAACGAGATCTTCGGGCTGGGGCCGCTCGAGCCCCTCCTCAAAGATCAGACCATCTCCGACATCCTGGTGAACCGCCGCGACCTGGTCTACATCGAGCGGCGGGGCCTGCTCGAGAAAACGGATGTCACCTTCCGGGACGATGCCCACCTGATGCAGATCATCGACCGCATCGTGGCGCAGGTAGGGCGGCGCATCGACGAGTCTTCCCCGATGGTGGACGCGCGGCTGCTGGACGGCTCGCGCGTGAACGCCATCATCCCGCCCCTGGCGCTGGACGGCCCGGCGCTTTCCATCCGGCGCTTCGGCCGCTCGCCGCTGACCGAGCGGGAGATGCTCGATACCCAGTCGGTGACGCCGGAGATGCTGGAGGTCTTGAAGGCGGCCGTGAAGGCGCGGATCAGCATCCTCATCTCGGGCGGCACCGGCGCCGGCAAAACGACCTTCCTCAACATGCTGTCGAAGAACGTCCCGCAGAGCGAGCGTATCGTAACGATCGAAGACGCCGCCGAGCTGCAACTGGCCCAGGAAAACATTGTGCGCCTGGAAACGCGGCCGCCCAACATCGAGGGCAAGGGCGCCATCCGGCAGCGCCAGCTGCTGATCAATTGCCTTCGTATGCGGCCCGACCGGATCATCATCGGCGAGGTCCGCGGCGAGGAAGCCTTCGACATGCTGCAGGCCATGAACACGGGCCATGACGGCTCCATGACGACCATTCACGCCAACTCCTGCCGCGACGCGCTGGCGCGCCTGGAGTCGATGGTGGCGATGGCCAACGTCAACCTGCCGGAACGGGCCATCCGGCAACAGATCACCTCGGCGATCGGGATCGTCCTGCAACTCTCCCGGCAAAGCGACGGCTCGCGCCGGGTCACCAACGTGGCGGAGATCACCGGCATGGACCAGGACGTGATCACCATGCAGGACATCTTCACGTTCACCAAGCGCGGGATCGGCGAGAACGGCCGGGTGATCGGCGTTTACCAGCCGAGCCGTATCCGGCCCAAGTTCCTGGAGCGGATCAAGATGTCCGGCACGGTCTTGCCGCAAGAGTTATTCGAAAAGACAGTGGAGGTCCGGTAGCGATGTTCCTGACGATCGCGATCGTATTCGTGGCGGTCTTCGGCCTCGCCGTGGCGGCCCTTACGGCGTGTGGCTTTTTTTCGCGTGCGGAAAGGAAGCAGGTGCGGGAACGCCTCGATGCGGTTACCCTGGCCGGCCGGCGCAACCCGCAGGACGAGAGCCTCAACCTGCTGCGCGAGGACCTGCTGGGGAGCGCGCCCGCGCTCGACCGCTGGATGCGGCGGCTGGACTGGTTCCCGAAGCTGCGCCGCCTGCTGCTGCAGGCCGGGATCAAGTGGACCGTCTCGGAAACGGTGTTGAAAATGGTGGCGGCGGCCGTGGTCGCCGCCGGCCTCGTTTACTGGCGAACCCTGGCGGTGCCTTTTGCGCTGCTGCTCGGCGCTTTGGCCGGCGGCTTGCCGCTGGGCTACGTGTTCTACCGGAGGTCGCAGCGGTTCGGGGCCTTTGAGGCGCAGCTCCCCGAGACGCTGGAGCTGATGGTGCGGGCGCTGCGCGCCGGCCACGGCCTGATGGCGGCCATCGAGATGGCGGCGCGCGAGGTCCCCGATCCGGTCGGTGGGGAGTTCCGCAAGTGCTTTGAGGAGCAGAATTTCGGCCTCGACTTCCGCGAGACCATGCTGAATCTGACCGAGCGCGTGCCGATCCATGACGTGCAACTGCTGGTGACGGCGTTGCTGATCCAGAAGGAAAGCGGCGGAAACCTGGCGGAGATTCTGGAGAAGGTTGCGTACGTGATCCGCGACCGGTTCCGCTTGCGGCGCCAGATCCGGGTCCACACCGCGCAAGGGCGGCTCACGGGCGTGATTCTGGCGTCGATGCCGGTGGTGTGCGGCGTGGGACTCTACCTGATCAATCCGGAGCACATGTCGAAGTTGTGGACCCATCCCACGGGCCTGAAGTTGATGTACACCTCGGTGGGGATGACCATCGTGGGAGCGCTGGTGATCCGGAAGATCATCCGGATCCAGATCTGAGGTCGCGCCATGACACTGAGTCTGCTGACATTTATCGCGGTCTTTTCGCTGATCTTGAGCGGCGCGCTGCTGTTCCTCTACCGGGCCGTGCTGCAAGCCCGGCTGCAAGGGGTGGTCGCGGCGCCCGGCTCCCAGCCGCTCGGCTTGGTCGGCCGGCTGCAGAGCTGGCGCTCGCGCAAACCGATGCTCGCGATGATGGATCCGTTCCAGAAGATGCTGCCGCGCAGCCCGCAGGAAATCTCGGTAGCGGAAAAGCGGCTGCTGCTGGCCAACTTCCGCAAGGATTACCACATCAACATTCTCTACGGAATGAAGGTGCTGGTGCCGGTGGTGGTGGTGGTGCTGGCGACCGTCACGCGGCTTTACACCTACGGGCCGTTCTTCGTGTATGCGCTGGGCGCCGCGCTGGGATTCCTGGCGCCGGACTTCTGGCTGGGCAACCGCATCCGCGCCCGGCAACTGAAGCTGCGTATGGCGCTGCCGGAAGCTCTGGACTTGATGGTGATCTGTATCGAGGCGGGCCTGGGTCTGGACCAGACCATCGTTCGCGTGGCCGATGAGCTGGCGCTGAGCCAGCCGGAGATGGCCGAAGAGCTTACCTTGTTGAACCTCGAGCAGCGAGCCGGCCGGCCCCGCGCCGACGCCCTGCGCAACCTGGCCGAGCGGACCGACGTGGACTCGGTCCGGTCGCTCGTGACCATGCTGATCCAGACCGACCACTTCGGCACTAGCTTGGCCGACGCGCTGCGCGTCCACTCCGACAGCTTGCGAACCCAGCGCCGCCAGCAGGCCGAGGAGGAAGCGGCGAAAACTACCGTGAAGCTGGTGTTCCCGCTGGTATTCTTCATCTTCCCGTCGCTGTTTTTGGTAATACTGGGTCCGTCGCTGATTACGATCTTTGAGTCGTTCGATAAGTATCTCTTGCACTAAGCAACACCACTCGAAAGGAGCTTGCTATGGATAACGTAACACTGATTCGGACGGTCGCGGGGGTGCTCTTCGTGATCGTACTGTTCATCCTGATCCAGCGGCGCCGCAAGAAGGTTTACTAGGAAGCCGGCGCTGCCTACATGAAGCTTAACGAGGCGTGGCTACGGCCGGCCGGAGCGGACCTTTGCCGGCCGTACCGCCGAGGAAACCCGGAATGACGAATGAGACGGCACCAGGAAAGGTCTGCGTCTTCAACCAGACCCGGCAGTCGTTCCTGAGCATGGGCGTCACGGTGGCCGACAGCCACCTCGCCCGGCTCAAGGGACTGCTGGGGCGGCGCAAGCTGCGGGCCAATGAAGGCCTGTGGGTGGCTCCCTCGCAGGGGGTCCACACCATCGGCATGCTGTTCGCCATCGACTTGATCTACCTGGACGCGGACAACCGCGTCATCCACCTGGTGGAAGACTTGCGGCCTTTCCGCGTGTCGCGGGTCAAGATGACCGGCGCGAGCGTACTCGAGCTCCCGGTGCGGACTATCTTCGAGTCGGAAACACAGGTCGGCGACGAGCTGGTCATTTGCTCGGCCGCGGAGATGGAGATCCATTGGAGAGCGCAGCAATTGCACAAGGTTTTGGCCCGGTAGCGGCGACCCGTGGCCAAGCGCGCTGGGCGGGAATACTCCGGGCCCTGTTGCGCTGGTTTCACGATCCCCCGGAGCGGAGAAGAGAGCACCGTATGAAAGTGCCGGTAGTGGCGTTGTTTCACAATGGCGGGGCGCCCCAAGCGTACCCGGTCAAAGACGTGACGGCGGATGGCGCTTACCTCGTCACGCCCGAGCGCTGGTATCCCGGAACGATCGTGAGCCTGGTGCTCCAATATGACCCCTGTTATACCCAGGTGGCCGAGACTAACGGCCGGCCGGAGGCGATCGTCCGGATGCGGGGCCGGATGCTGCGGTCGGGTCCGGACGGGGTCGGTCTCAGTTTTGTCTACTTGAACGAGCTCGAGCGGCAGCGGTTACGCGATTTCTTGGCGGGTGCTCAAGTGCGAGGGCAGAAATGAAGCGAACGATGCGCAGCAGCCGAAGGGGAGGGGGTCTGGTGGAGTTCGCACTCGTACTACCCCTGCTATTTATTTTGATTGTCAACGTGGTGAATTTCGGTGGCTTCTTCTTCGACTGGATCACGGTGGAAAACGCGGCCCGGACGGGCGCGCAATATGCGATTTTGGGCGGGGCGTCGGTGACTGCGCCGAAAGAAGCAACCGTCACCCAAATAGCCGCCGTAGTTGCCGCTGACCTGGGGTCGCTGAGGAATAGTTCCAGTTACAAAGGACAAGTTTGCACCAAGACCCCGAGTGGACCGGGCGTTGTAACCCCGGTCTGCGCTTCGATCGGCGCGGGTGGCGGCAGCTTCCCCACGGCGCCCCTTGACAGCAACGCGGAAGCAAATCTCTACTCGATGGCTTGGATCGACGTAACTTATACCTTTAATCCGCTGATCCCCCTGGGCTTCAGGTTTCCACGCCTGAAGTTGTATGCGACCCTGCCGGGAAATCTGAACATCCACAGGCGGGCAGTGATGAGGATGATCCGATGACCTCTCGAACACGCGGGAAATTTTCGAGCCGTCGCGGCAGCAGCCTGGTGGAGTTCGCCCTGGTCTTATTCCAGCTCGTTCTCGTGATATTCGCGGCTTTGGAGTTTGCGCGGATGGTTCTCGTCTTTACGAACGTCGCCAACGCCACGCGCGTCGGAATTCGCTATGCCATCGTGCATGGCAGCAAGAGAACGGGAACGGGCGCCAACGGGCCGGCGAGCGCTGCGGATGTCTGTGGAGTCGTTAACGACTACGCCAAGAGCGGCCTCCTCGACACCCGCCGGCTCGCGTGCGGTGCGACCAGCGGCGGCAGAGTGCGGGTTACCTGGCCCGATGGCACGAACGACCCTGGTAGCAGAGTCGTGGTCACGGTGGTTTATCCCTACGATCCCTTTACGGTTCTTCCGTTAAACGTGCCCCTGGGCACCACGACCGAAGGGGTCATCACATTTTAGAGGTGAAGCATGCGACGCAGAAGTGAAGAGGGGCAGGCATTCATAATCGTGGTAGCCGCCTTGGGCTTGTTCTTGCTCGGCGCCGTGGGGCTGGCCATTGACGCCTCCCAATTATATGCCCACCGCCAAATGGCTCAAGCGGCGGCAGACGCCGCGGCTCAGGCGGGGATGATGAGCATTTACGACAAAACCAACACGGGGACGAATGCCTTCGGAACTGCGGCCTTCACCTGCTCCACATCCGACGTGAAAACTCCGTGTGTCTATGCGCGCCTCAACGGCTTTGGTTCTGCGACATCGGACGTCGTGAAAGTCGACTTTCCCGCGGCGGATGTGGGTGTAACTCTGTGTAGCGATGCCACCAACTTGACCCGCGTAACGATTTTTAGGACTATTAACACCGGCTTGCTGCGCTTTTTGGGGCCCTCCACCGGCAAAATCGTGGCCCAGGGGACGGCGGCGTGCGTCGATGTGCTATCGCCGGTACCGATCATAGTCCTGCATCCGACGAAGAGCGGATCGTTCGACATCAATGGCAACCCCACCATCCAGATCTGCGGCGGACCGGACAAGAGCATTCAGGTCAATTCCACCAGCGCCACTTCGATCACGATTGCGGGGGGGTCTAGCCTCGTAGATTTGTCCAAGGCGGGTCCTAAGAACTGGAGCGGGCCAAATAGCTGCTCCGGGACAGGGGCCGACTTCGGGGACTTCGGCGGACCCTCCGTCTATCCGAGCGGCTACAACTGGGGTACCGACGGCAGTTATAGGCAGCCTTGCTCGCCCATTAAAGACCCGCTACTCACCGCTGTCTCGGACCCGGTGAGTACCGGCTTGCCGGCGGGGACCACGCGGAATATTACAGGTGGAACCTTCGGTTGCCCGCTGGCAGCGAGTGATCACTGCGTGGAGTATTCTCCGGGACTCTATGCGGCTAAAATCGAGGTTAAGAATGAGTTCGCGATCTTCAAGGCCGGCTTGTACTACATTAGCAGCGGAGGCTTTCACATGCAATCCAACGGCGAGGCGCACATGGCGCCGTGCCCCACTACGCCGACGGCCGACTTCGGTTGCGGGATGATGGTTTACAACGCCGGTACCAATGTCGCCAATGACATCTTTGAGATCACGTCGAATTCGGGAAAGTACAAAGGAGTCACCTACAACTACACCTTCCCCGACGGAACCGTTTGCACCGGTAGTTGCTTGCTGGGTTCGACGGACACCGGCATTTACAAGGGAATCCTGTTCTTTCAGGAGCGCTCCTCGACCGCGCGCGCACACTCTCTGCAGGGCGGCGGCGGCCTGGTCCTGAGTGGCACGATCTACCTGACCAATACCGAGGCAACCATGCTGGGGAACGCCGCCAACTACCAGTCGCTAAGCCTGCAGGGAACACCCGGCAGCACGACGCGGGTCATCGGAATGATCATTGTGGACGCGCTCCACCTGGGCGGCAACGCCACGATACGCATGACCCTCGATCCGTCGGCGAAACTCCACATCCGCCAGGTTGCCCTCGTTCGGTAGTGGCGAGGGACCGTACGGCCCGGAACGCTACGCGCTCAGCGCCCGGGCCGCACGCCAATCACCGCCAGCATCCGCCCGGCGGCCTCCTTCTCACGGCGATAGGAATAGAAACGCTTCCGGTCGCAGGCGGTGCAGAATCCCGAGCTGTAAATCTGGCTCTCCGGCACGCCCGCCGACAGGAGCTGGCGGCGCGCTGCTTCACTGAGATCCACGCGCCCGCGGTCGGAATCGAGCCGGCGCATCACCGCGTGACCTCCGGTCATAATCTGCTTCGGCAGCATGGTCAGCGCCGGGTTCGGCGGATCGGGACGGCAGAACTCGCCCGCCTCCACAAACTGGCAGGCGAACTCCTCCAGCACCTCCGGTCCCACCTCGAAACAGCAGGCCTGGATGCCCGGCCCGATCGCCGCGTGCAGCTCCCCCGGCTCGCTGCCAAAATGGCGCCGCATCTCGCCGGCGGCTTTCTCGACGATCCGCTTCGACATCCCGCGCCACCCGGCGTGCACCGCGCCCACGGCCCGGCGGCTCGGATCCACCAGCAGCACCGGCAGGCAATCCGCCGTCCTCACGCCCACCAGCACGCCGCGCTTCGCCGTCAGCAAACTGTCGCCGGCGAATCCCGCGAGGAGGCAGCCGTCGAGCCGCCGGACGATCGCTGAGTGTACCTGGCGCAGCGTCGCGACCGGCAGATCCCCGCCCGCCACGCGGCGGACGAATGCGTCGCGCGCGCCAGCATCGCGCACGTCGCCCGAGGCCCGCGTGCTGAAGCCATGCACCAGCCACGGCCAGCGCTCGAACGGGCGCAGGCGCAGCACCCCCCCGCGATCGAAAAACCAGTCCATGCGTTACACTAGAATTTCATCCTAACATCCTGGGGGTAACCAGCTTGGAGCAGCAGCCGTGGTCGGAAGACCTGCTCGAGCGCATGCGGCGGGACTGGGACGAGCGCGCGCGGGAAAACGCCCGCCACTACGTCGCCAGCGGCAAGAGAGACTGGACCGACGAGGAGTTCTGGCGCTCCGGCGAGAGCCACGTCCGCGAGCAGATCCTGAACGACATGATCAACATCTGCCAGGGCCAGGATCCCCGCACGATGCGCGTCCTCGAAATCGGATGCGGCGCCGGGCGCGTGACCCGGGCGCTCGCGCAGGTGTTCGGACGGGTCGATGGCGTGGACATCAGCGCCGAGATGCTCGCCCAGGCCCGCCAGACTCTGCACGAGGTTTCTAACGTCCACCTGCATCAGACCAGCGGCGCCGATCTGTCCATGTTCGGCGGCCACGAGTTCGACTTCGCCTTTTCCTCCATCGTTTTCCAGCACATCCCCAGCAAGGCGGTGATCGAGAACTACATCCGCGAGGTCTGGCGCGTGCTGCGGCCGGGGCGTCTGTTCAAGTTTCAGGTGCAAGGCGTGCCCCTCGAAGAGGACCGCTGCGACACCTGGCTCGGGGTCGGCTTCACCGCAGACGAGATGCAAGCCGTGGCCGAGCGCACCCGCTTCGAAATGCGGTACGCCCACGACGCCGGCACGCAGTACTTCTGGCTGTGGTTCTTCCGCCTGCCCGTCTGACGCCTTGTAACCTCTTGTGCCACAATAAGAGCCTTATATCGGATATGCGTTTTCATCTTTCCCTGGGGTTAGTGGCAGTGCTGGCCTGCCTGGACGCCGGCTGCAGCGGGCCGTATTCGAAAGCGCTGGCGACGGCGGCGAAGGGCCAGGATCGGGCGGCGGAAGTCAAGATCGAGGTCGCCCGGTTGGAAAGCCTTCCGGAGATCGTCACGGCCACCGGCGAGCTCTTCGCCGAAGACACCGCGACCATCAGCGCCAAGGTGCCGGGACGCGTCGCCAAGCTCAACGTGGACCTGGGCAGCAAGGTCGAGCCGGGGCAAGTCCTGGCCGAAATCGAGCGCGACGACTACGAGTTCCGGGTGAAGCAGTCCGAGGCGCTGGTCGAGCAGACCCGCGCGCGCCTGGGCTTGAAGCCCAGCCAGCCCGACGACGCCGTCGTCTCGGCCGAAACCGCCACCGTAAAGCTGGCCGTCGGAGCGCTCGAAAACGCCAAGCTGAATTTCGAACGTGTTTCCCGCTTGGTCAAAGAAGGAGTTTTTTCCCAGGCGGATTTCGACAGCTCCCGCTCCACGCTGCTCCAGGCCGAAGCGCGCTACCAGTCGGCCCAAGAGGAAGTTCTCCAGGCGCAGGCCCAGTTGGTCGAGCGCCGCGCGCTGCTGGCTCTCGCCCGGCAGCAACTGGACGATACGCTCGTCCGGGCTCCGTTCGTCGGCGCGGTCACGCGGCGGCCCGCTTCGCTCGGCGAATACCTGGCGACGAATGCTCCCATCGTGACGATCGTCCGGTCGCACCCGCTGCGGCTGCGCCTCGAGGTGCCCGAGCGCCTCGCCTACCGGGTGCAGGTGGGCCAGCAGGTGGAAGTCCATGTAGAGGGCACCAACACCACGCGGTCGGGCCGTGTGGTGCGGCTGAGTCCGGCGATTGAGGCGCAAAACCGGTCGCTGCTCGTCGAGGGCGAGATCCCCAACGCCGACGGCGTCCTGCGCGCCGGAGCCTTCGCCGAGGGTGTGATTACGGTCAACGCCGCCGCGCGCGGCCTGGTGGTGCCCGCGCGCACCGTGCTGAGCACCGCCGGCGTCGACCGCCTTTTCGTAGTGGAAAATGGAGCCGCGGTCGAGCGCCTCGTGAAGCCCGGCCGGCGCCTGCCGGGCGAGCGCCTGGAAATTCTGAGCGGCTTGCAGGCCGGAGAGCGGGTCGTGGTCGAAGGCCAGGAGCGGCTCTCGCCGGGGCAAAAGGTCGAGGCGGGCGGGGGTTGAGGCATGCAAAAGCTGGCGGAAGTTTGCATCCAACGTCCCATCTTCGCCGTGATGTTGATCCTGGCCCTGGTGGTGGTGGGGGGCGTTTCCTACTCCAAGCTGGGCATTGACCGCTTCCCCGACGTCGACATTCCGGTCGTAACCATCCGCACCGTCCTGCCCGGCGCTTCGCCCGAGGAAATCGAGAGCACCGTCACGCGGCGCCTGGAAGACGCCGTGGCCACCGTCGAGGGGATCGACTATCTGCGGTCCACCTCGATCGAAGGCGTCTCGATCATAAACGTCAACTTCAACCTGAGCCGCAATATCGACGTGGCCGCGCAGGACACGCGCGACGCGGTGGGCACGGTCCTCAGCGTGCTGCCGCGCGACGTGCGGGCCCCCCAGATCCGCAAGCTCGACACCGATACCTCTCCCATCCTGACGATCGTGCTGGCCGGCCAGAAGACCCCGCGGGAGCTTTACGAGACGGCCGATTTCCTCGTCCAGGATTCCATCGAGTCGGTCGGCGGCGTCGGCCAGGTGCTGATCGTAGGAGGCCAGCAGCGCGCCGTCAACGTCTGGGTGGATGCCAATCGCCTGGCCGCTTACAAGATCCCGATTCTGCGCGTGCGCGACGCGGTGGCGCGCCAGAACGCCGACATCCCGGGCGGGCGCGTCGACGAAGGCAAGCGCGAAGTCGTGCTGCGCACCATGGGCCGCTTCCCCGAAGCGCGGGAGTTCAACGACCTGGTGGTCTCGACCATCGGCAACACTCCGATACGCATCCGCGATCTCGGCTACGCCGAGGACGGGCATAAGGAGCAGCGGTCGTTCGCGCGCTATGACGGCCAGCCGGCCGCGTCGTTGCAGGTTTTCCGGCAGTCCGGCGCGAACACTATGGAGGTGATTGAGAACGTCAAGGCCAAGCTGCCGCGCATCCGCGAGCTGCTGCCCCCGGGCATGAAGCTCGATATCGTGCAGGACCAGTCCGACTACATCAAGGCGGCGTTTTCCGAGGTGCGGCTGCACTTGATCCTGGGCAGCATCCTGGCGTCGCTCGTGGTTCTCCTCTTCATGCGCAACTGGCGCGCGACCGTGATCGCCGCGGTGGCCATTCCGGCGTCGATCATCTCCACCTTCGGCATGATGCGCATCATGAACTTCACCCTGAACAACATCACCATGCTGGCCCTGGTGCTAATGGTCGGGGTGGTGATCGACGACGCCATTGTGGTGCTGGAAAATATTTTCCGGTTTGCCGAGGAGAAGAACCTGGCCCCGCGCCAGGCGGCCGTGATGGCGACCAAGGAAATTGGCCTCGCGGTCATGGCCACCACGCTGAGCCTGGTCGTGATCTTCCTGCCGGTCTCCTTCATGTCGAGCCTCGCCGGGCGGTTCCTCTATAGCTTCGGGGTCACGGCGGCCGTGGCCATCCTGGTGTCGCTGCTGGTGAGCTTCAGCCTCACGCCCATGATGAGCTCGCGGATGCTGCATCCCGGGGAGGGCGAGGGCCAGTCGCGCCGCGGTTTCTACGCCCGTATCGACGCCTGGTATTACAGGATGCTGTGGTGGGCCATGCATCACCGTAAGACCATCCTGGCGGGCGCCCTGCTCGTGATGGCGTCCAACTTCCCGCTTTACCGGATGGTCAAGCAGGAATACATCCCGACCAACGTCGACGAGAGCCAATTCGAAGTGTCGGTGTTCGCGCCCGAGGGCACGAGTCTCGCCGGCACCGACGAGCGCCTCAAACTGGTCGAGAAGGACATCACCTCGCTGCCCGGCGTGGAGCACGTCCTCACCACAGCGGGCGCGAACCAGATCACCTCGGTGAATAACGGCTCCCTGTTCATCAAGCTCCAGGACATCGAGCAGCGTGTGGTCTCGCCCAGCCGGCTGCTGCACGCGATCCTGGGGGGCCACCCGAGCGAAGCCTTCCACGGCCTCTTCGCCCAGCGGGACGTGATGATCGCCCTGCGGCAGCGCATGCGCAAGTACGCCGATATGCGCTTCCAGGTGCGCAACGTTCTGACTCTCTACCAGGGGTCGGCGCCGGTGGACATCGACTTCGCCATCCGCGGCCCGGACCTGCTCGAGCTGAACACCTACTCCGAGAAACTGCGCCTGGCGGCTGGGAAGATCCCGGGCATCGTGGACGTCGATACAACCATGCGCCTGACCAAGCCGGAGCTGCGGGCCACGATCGACCGGTCCCGCGCCGCCGACCTGGGCGTGGACGCCTCCGACATCGCCGAGTCCTTGCGGATCATGGTGGGCGGCGACGACCAGGTGTCGCGCTTCCGGGACAACAAGGTGGCGGAGGACTACGACGTCGAGGTGCGGCTGACCGGCGCCGACCGCAGCAACGCCGGCATGGTCTCGAAGCTGTTTGTGCCGTCGCGTTCCGGCCTCGTGCGTCTGGATAGCGTGGTGCGGCTGCAGGAAACCACCACCGCCTATCGCATCGAGGGACTGGACCGGCAGCGCCAGGCGTCGATCCGGGGCAACATCTCGCCCGGTTACGCGCTCGCCGACCGGCTCCAGGAAATGTTCAAGGCGGTCGAGGACCTGCACCTGCCGCCCTCCTACTCGACCATGGTCATCGGGCGGGGCCGCGAGCTGGAGCGGACCTATTACGAGTTTGTGCTGGCCTTCGCGCTCTCGATCGCGTTCATGTATATGATCCTGGCCTCGCAGTTCGAGAGCCTGGTGCATCCCGTCACGATTCTGCTGAGCCTGCCGCTGGCGGTGCCCTTCGGATTCCTTTCGCTGTGGTTTTTCAACGAGACCTTGAACCTCTACTCGGCGCTGGGCATCCTGGTGCTCTTTGGCGTGGTCAAGAAGAACTCCATTTTGCAGATTGATTTGACCAACCGCCTGCGCCGCGAGGAGCACGCCGAGCGCCTGGACGCCATCATGCAGGCCAACCGCGACCGCCTGCGCCCCATCCTGATGACCACGCTGACGCTCGTCGCCGGCATGCTGCCGCTCGCGCTCGGAACCGGCGCCGGGTCGGAGGAGCGCCGCTCGATCGCGATCGTCGTGATCGGCGGGCAGTCCCTCTCGCTGCTGCTGACGTTGATCGTGACGCCGGTGGTTTACTCGGTGCTGGACGACGCGGGCGCTTGGGTGATGCGGCGGCGGGCGGTGAGAGCGCCGGTCACGCAGCCGAGCGGCGACTGAAGGGGCGGTCGCGGCCACCTGATTTTCGGGCGCAAATTTGCGCCGGAATATAAGATGTTTATTTTCAATAAGCTATAAACTTAGACTCGGCTCCAAAGCACCCTGAGAACGGGGCTTTCGCAGGTCCGTAAACGCAGGAGCAGTTCAGGCGTTTGCCCTGGTGCGACTTGTGCTATACTTTTGTTGCGCAACAGAATAGTTGCGCAACTCTGCCATGACTCAGCAACCTGTACCGATTCACCCCGTTGTCGGTGGAGTGCCCCGTGGCACCGACTACTTTGGGCGAGAAGATCTCGTCCAAAGCCTCTGGCAGAAGCTCGATCGCGATAGCATTCTGCTCGTCGCTCCTCGGCGCTTTGGCAAGACCGGTGCCATGTGTCGCCTCCTGGATGATCCCCATCCACGCTTCCGGCCCCTGTATATGGACGTCGAGGATATCGAATCGGCAGGGGATTTCATGGTGGAGTTGTTAGCCACCTTATTGCGCGATCACCACTTCGCCCGTATCGGGCGCGCTCTTTGGGAGGACGCGAAGGAGTTCGGGCGGTTTCTGCGCGACCTTCCTTCCAGCGTCGATATTGGCGGGTTGAAGGTCGAGCTTCGCGAAAGAACTGACGTCCGCCAGAACTGGGCTTCCTATGGTGAGCGTGTGATGGCTCTCCTGGCGAAGGGAGACCCTCCACTGCTCCTGCTCATTGACGAATTCGCAGTCATGATCGGTCACATCAGCAAACGCGACACGGCGGAAGCGCAGCAACTGCTTCGATGGTTCCGGCGTGCCCGCACTGCTCCTAACACGCAAACGCGCTTTGTGATCGGCGGGTCGGTGAACCTCATATCCACCCTGGACGATATGGGACTAGTCGATACGATTAACGACCTGGCGGTCGTCCGCATCCGGCCCTTTGATCCAAACGTGGCGCGCCGCTTTATTCAAGCTATCTTCACGACACAGCAGGTGGACGTCACCACCGCGATAGTTGATACAGTTTTGGACTGCGTGGGCGCTCCCATCCCTTACCTGTTGGCGGTTCTATTGACGGCAATCCTGGATCGCCAACGGCTGGAGCAAGGGTCGGTCTCGGAGGAGATGGTCAGAGCCGCCTTCGAGGATGACCTGCTCGGCGGGGCGACGTCGGCCGTTTTCCGTCACTACCGGTCTCGCATCGACGAGTACTATTCGGGCCCGGAAGGCCAGGCGGCCAAGGCCATCCTCGCGGTCTTGTCACGATCGGACGCCCCGGTGAAGCACGATACCCTCTACTTCGTTTACCTGAAAGCCGTCAACCAGCCCCCTGGACCGGAGAGCGAAGAGGGATTCAAACGGCTGATGCAGAAGCTGGACAACGATTTCTACATTGTAACCGACGGTGGCGGCTATGCCTTCTTCAGCCGGGTTCTGCGGCTCTGGTGGAAGACCCACTTTGGATTTCAGGCGGACTGAGGCGTGCCCACTCCCATCCACATCTACCGCCCACAACGCACCTTCCCTGAAGACCTGGAGGTCATTTTGGTGGGCCGCGAGCCCCTGCTACAGGAGGTGTTGGGCCGCCTTCAGCACTGGACTCCCGGCGCGAGCCGTCAGCACTACCTCCTGATCGGACCTCGTGGCATCGGCAAGACCTGCTTGCTCGTCCTCATCGAGCACCGCATCCGCCGAAGCGAAACCCTACGCAAGAAATGGGCGCCTGTCCTGTTCGCCGAAGACGCTTACAAGATCACCAGCGTCGCTGACCTGCTCCTGGAGGCCCTGCATATTCTGGCGGAGCAAACGGTGGATCCGGAGCTTAGCCGCGTTTACGAGCGACTGCGGTTCGATGGGCAGGAGAGCCGGGTAGTTGACCTGTCTCTTGATGCCTTCCGGCGCTTTCACCACATGAGCAAGCAAGGCGTCCTGCTGATGGTGGAGAACGTCGACCGTATTTTGGAAAAGCAGATGCGACGGCCGTCGGAGGTTCACCTGCTGCGAAAGATCCTGACCGAGGAAGGCTGGCTCCTGACCGTTTGTACGTCTCCTACGTATCTGGACGCGGTGACCCGAGCCGAGGAGCCGTTCTTCGAGTTCTTTCAAGTGAAGTTGCTGGCCGAGCTAACCCAGGAGGAGCAGGAATTGATGCTCCGTAAGAAGGCAGCCCTCGAAGGAAACACCGGTTTCGAGGCGTATCTGGAGAAGTATAGGTCCCGAATCCAGGCGCTCTACCACTTCACGGGCGGTAACCCTCGTCTTGCGGTGATGCTCTATGACGTGGTCGCCAATCACAACATCACTGACGTCGCGACCGAGCTGGACCTGCTGCTGGACCAGTTGACCCCGTTCTACCAGCACCGGATGTCGGATCTCGCCGAGCAGGAGCGGAAGGTTCTGGAGACCATGGCCCTCCTGCCGGAAGGATGCACACCAACCGAGCTGGCGAAACATTCCCGAATTCCTGCCAAGATCACCCGCGCCCACCTGACCCGGCTGGAGCGTGCCGGCTACGTGCGCCGCGAAGAGCGCCGCCGCAAGCGGACCGTGTACATCATTCCGGAACGGTTCTTTCGGATCTGGCACCAGATGAACAACTCCCGGGCGGCACGGGGACGTATCCAATACCTTCTAGAGTTCTTCACCAGTTGGTACGCCACCCGGTGGGAGCGGGACCAGGTCTGGAAGGAACTGACAGCCAAGTTCGAGCAGGGACTGGACGCGTCTGACGCCGATCGAATCAATGAACTTGACGAGTACATGGGCTACATCATGGACTTGTCCAGAGGCCGTGAGCGCTGGGAGCGGGAGTTCGATCGCCTTCGCAGCCTTGCTCAGGTCGAGTTGCCGGAGGCGATCTTGAGCGCATTAGAGCTTCTCGACGACAGGTATGGAGCGGATGCGGATTACCTGCGCTACAAAGGCTACTTCCTGGCCAAGGATCTTGGTATGCACGAGGCCGCGCTGGAGGCGTTCCACGCCGCAAGCCTGCTGAACAAAGCGGACTTGGAGAATCTCTTCAATTACGCGTACACCCTCGACAGGACCGGACGGCAAGAGGAAGCCAGCGAGATGTACTGGCAGGTGGCTCGACTTCTAACTAAGCGAAAAGGGAAGAAGGGAGTTCAGGAGGTTGAGGCTCTACTGCTGGAAATCCTGCGTGAGGGACGTGGTAAGGCCCTCCGGATGGCAGCGTGGCTGCTCGGCCGGACGGGCAGCGCATCGATTGCCAGCCGGATTGCAGGGGTACTCAGTGTCTCAGCCAACGCCGCGAGTCGGTTGCACTGTGCGACAGCCCTAGGTCTATTGGGAGCGGAGGAAGAGGTGCCGACGCTACTGAAATGCCTGCGGGACAAAACACCGAAGGTTCGCGGCAGCGCCGCCACCGCCTTGGGCCGCATCGGCGCGCCACAGGCGGTGGATGCCTTGCTCCACTGCCTGCAAGATACCGATCCTTTTAACCGAGGGAGCGCCGCTACTGCCTTGGGCCGCATCGGCGCGCCACAGGCGGTGGATGCCTTGATCCGCTGCCTACAAGATCCGGATCCTGCTGTCCGGGGCGGTGCCGCCTCCGCCTTGGGCCGCATCGGCGCTTCCCAAGCTGTCGATGCCTTGATCCACTGCCTGCAAGATCTCGATCCTGCTAACCGCGGCAGCGCCGCCACTGCCTTGGGCCGCATTGGCGTAGCTCGCGCCGTGGAGCCGCTAACCAGACTGCTCCAGGATTTCGACTTTGGTGTCCGACGTAGCGCCGAGATTGCCTTGACACATCTCGCATCCGAGCATTCTGACCCCAGCCTGGTCCAAGTCATCGCAGGAGGGTTCCGAGACCTGGTTCTCGCTCCTCGCTCCCTCCGCGTTCTCGTCGCGAGAGTCCTGCTCCGCTCCGCATTCCGATCCAATGACCTGGCGACTATTCGCAACAACTTCGAGTTGGTTACTTCGGAGCTTGGCGATTCCGGCGGGATGTGGGTGCCCTACGACGCGGCACTGAGATACCTGGAGTCCAACCGTGATCCCGCGGTGCTCGATCAACAGAACCCAGAAATGCGGGAAGCCATCGAACTGCTAGTCGGCGTGCCCGCCGATCGGCCTTTGCGTGCGGCATCCTGACGTGACATTCCGTGGAGCCCGACATCGACAGATCCCTTGACGTCGCCGTCACGGAAGCGGCGGATTCGGCCCACGGCTAATGCCGAAGGGCTTACTGATGGAGTTCACGTGGCCGCAAAGTCAGAGATGCGCAGATGTTCTAAACTGAGCGTCTTAAATAATTGCGCATAGACGTCGCAGGGTTTCGTTGCCGTACGCCCACTGCTGAAACTGCTGCTCGACATCTTGCACGAGTTCCGAGAGCAGGGGGAAGTAGCGAT
>JBGPDC010000043.1:0-32469 GCA_041482115.1 Terriglobia bacterium
CCCCAGCTTTTCGTGGTAGAAATCCCGGCACTGTTCTTCACAATGCCGGTCAAAACCGGCCTGCTCCAGGACCCGGTTCAGACGCCGGTAGAAGGGGTGTCCCGGCGCTTCCGCCAGTTCCGCCTGATACCACAGCGGCTCCTGGCGCTCGCGTTGCTTCCGTGTACCCATCGCCATACGCCGATCTTACGCCCAAACATCTTCAGGAAGAAATGGTTTTTAGACACGGGCTGCTAACCATCCTCCTTTCTTTCCGCTGACCGGCGTCTTGACCCGGTCAAGTGTGAAGACGAATCCCACCACGCAGCCGTTCAATAATACGAGCACAATTGTGGGCGTCATGCTCAACAAGGGAAGACTGCTGTTCACGGCTGATGCCGGGTCCGAGGCACTTGGTCAAGTACCCGCGGAATGGCACAGTTTGCTTTATATGGGAGTACCCCATCATGGGAGCGATGGCAATCTTTCGCAGCAGGACATCGAACGCTTTTGCCCATCATTTGCAGTCATCTCCGCATGTGGTGACTTGAGTCATCCCAGCCGCGCTATCGTTAGCGGCCTAGTGAAGGTTGGCGCCACGGTGTGCTCCACCCACAAATCCGGGAATCTCTGTTTTTGGAGCGGTAGTGTTCCGCCCCGTGCAGACTACGGACCGGCAGAAGTGCTACGAGGGACGGGGGAACCCGAGCCGGTGCCTGAGTGGCTCAAGATGTTGTCAGGAAGATGATCGCAACATTCCTGGATCCTTATGAACTCAAAGCAAGGATTGCTCCGGGACTGATTCTAGCCCTGCCGGTCTTGGCGGATGTCGTTTATGCTACGCCAGTCCTGACCAGTTGGCCGCTGTTTGCTGCCAGCAGCGTCTGCACCCTCGCGCTGCTCTACGGCTTGAGTATTGTGGTCCGCGCCCTCGGTAAGGCCGTCGAACCTCGGCTGTGGCATGAATGGGGAGGTCCACCATCAACACGTTTGATGCGTTACCGCGATACAACGTTTGGCACGGACCTTAAGCGTTCCATCCAAAAGGCTCTTGTGAAGAAGTTCTCCACACGTCTGTTGACCCCAGAAGAAGAAAGCACGAAACCAGAAATCGCGGATAGCCTCATCATCGACGCCTTTCGGCAGGTGCGCCAGTACCTGCGGCAGCATGACCCACGTGGCCTGTGGTTCATGCACGATATTGAATACGGGTTTTGTCGCAATCTGCTCGGCTGCCGTATTCTTTGGGTATTATTTAGCGTCAGCGGCGCGATCTTCGCCGCCGCACACGCCGTGAAAACAGGCACCGACCCCGTCAATCCAGCCTCAACGATTGCTACTCTGTCCTTGGTTTGCGCAGCGTACGTCGGCTGGGTCATCCTGCCAGACGCAACGAAACGCACGGCAGACGCATATGCAGAATCAGCGTGGATGGCCTTCCTACGTACTGCGGTAGAGGAGAAACTCGCGGGCGGCGAATCAGGCTCAGGCTAAGCATGACCTCAGGGGTCTTCCGCCGCCGTCTCCCATTCGTACTGAGCCATAATCACCGCTTTCGTTTAACGTGCGCCCGTACCCAGGAAACGAAGTCCGCCTCGGAAAGCTGCCCCGCAGCGACACCTAGCATTGTTACCGTCGCCTCCGCCTTGTCTGCCGCCAGCCTGTAGCCGTTCAATCCGAGGAACAGGCCGAGCGCCAGAAAGGCCGTACGTTTGTTCCCGTCCGCAAACGGATAGTTTCGAGCCAGGCCGACAGCGTACGCCGCTGCGAGGCGCGCCACGTCGGCGCCGCGTTCATAAGCGTAGATTTGGTGCGGCCGAGCCAGAGCAGAGTCCAGCAGGGCTTCATCGCGGATTTCGGGAAGGCCCCCGTGCTCCGCCAGGGTCTCGGCGTGGAGCAACAGCAGAGCCCGGCGATCGATCCAACGCGGCTCCTTCATTTCGCCAGCGCGCGAAAGGTCTCCCGGTATTGCGCCATGAACTCCCGGCCGACGCTCAGTTGTTTTTCCACCTCCGGATCGTACGGCGTGAGCAAGTAGCCGTCCGGCGTTTCGACCGCAAACACGGTGTCGTCCTTCTTGACCTTGAGGCGCGTCAGCATTTCCTTGGGCAGCACCAACCCAGTGGACGTCCCCACGGCACGCAATTTTAATCTCATGGCGTTACATACCCATAGTTATTATAATGCATTACCGGTCGGATGCTCTTGCGTCGCTACCCCAAGCTCTCGCAGCCAGCTTAACAATCAAAGGATCAATAACTTGCTGGCACTCTCGGAATGAGAATATCCGAAGGTGTCAGTAAGTATATGATAAAAAATACCTTACAATCTCAGCCGCAAATTTGCGGCGCCTAAGTTGTTGGTTATTGGGGATTCCTTACACCAGGCAAGTAACCATCGCCCGCCCTTGGCCGGCCGCGTCCGCGTAGAAATCGCGAAGGCGGCGGAAGGCGTCCATCACCCACTCCGCATCGGAGGGTCGCCAGCGTGGATAGATATTGATCTCGGACATCCGCCCGGCGTCGAAGCGCGCGGCGGCCTCCGACTCGACTTCTGGACCGCTCAGCGCCTGGCTCAACTCGGCCACCTGCCCCGCGGTGAAGTAGCGCGCCGGACCGTAACCGGAGAAGCCCTCGTCATCATCCCCAAGCGCAACGCCGCCCAGGACCGCCTGGCTCAGCAGCGCCGGCCCCGGTTCGACTTCGCCGCACAGCAGGTAATGCACGCCGTGCCAGGCCTTGTCCAGCGATAGAACCGCACGCGCCTTCCCCGGCGACCTGCCACGTCCGCTGCGGGCCGCGCGTTCCTGCATCAATTTCAAAATGTCGTCCCCGCCCTTGCCCGCGGCGAGAGCCTCGGTAGTCCGGCCGATGCTCTTTTCAAGCTGCTCCCGCATCGCCGGATCGAACTGCGCCAGGGTGCTGGCCAGCATCTGCGGTCCCATAGTTCGCAGCCGCTCCTCCGCCACCTTCGTCAGGGCGGCGAACGCCGGAGGCAGCGCGAGGGATTCGTCTTCGAAGAGCGCTTCCACCAAAGAGGGATCGGCCTGGAACTTGACGATCTCCGTCTGGTCCACCTGGACGAAAGTGGCATTCATCGACATTAGCGCGCCTGATAGGTCTTGCTGAAGTTGTTCCGGCCGTTGGTCACCACGTAACTGCCATTGGGCCGCACGTCCACCCGGATCCAACTGCCCTTGCACTCCTGCGACGGCTCCGGGTTGGCAATCATGTCCTCGGTCGCGTTGTGCTCCTTGTCGCTTGCGAGCGACAGGTGCGATTGCCACAGCCCTTCGAGTCCCTGAACCTTTTGGATCCGGTCGTAAGCCGCGACGGCCATGCCCTTGCGCGGACCATTGTTGGCAATCACCACCTGGGGCTGGATCGCCCACAGCAGCGCGCCCGCTCCCGACTGGTCGTTCACGAAACCATGATGGGTAGCCAGGAGCAGCGAAACCTTGCCGAGCTTGTTCGTGGGGCAAGCGAGGTCCATTTCCTTGTCCCAGGTCAGGTCGCCGACATCGAGAAACGTAAACTTGCGAAAGGAAACCAGCACGCCGGTGCTTTGCGAGTTCTCGGTCTTGTTCGGCTCTTGGACCTGGGCGTCCCGGCAGTAGGGATTCGGCTTGCCGCCGCCGTTAATGGGCTTGTCCAGCACGGCGCCTTGTGAAGCAACTACCTTGACAGCCGCGCCCTGGAATGGGATGACGTCGCCCGCTTTCACGATCGTTCTCTTGCCGGCGGCAATCGCCAGGTAAGCTTTATAGCGATTCTCGAAATCGGGGTTTTGGACCCACTTCGCATCCATCTCCCCGTGATCGAAGAACTTCTCGAAGTGCGCCACTTGGTTGGCCGCGGGCGCGCCGCCCACGTGATCGACGTCATAGTGCGTCGTAAAGAGGTAGTCGATCTTCTTCAGGCCGGCGGCCTGCATGGCAGCGGCGATGCGTTTCGAGTCGCGCTCGGCGGCCGGTCCCGGACTGCCGCTGTCGATCAGCATCGATTGGCCGGACGGTGCGACCAGCAGCGTAGCGCCTCCGCCCTCGACGTCGATCACGTAGATCCGCAGGTCGTCCGCAGCGCGGGCCGGCGCGCATCCCAGCGCCGCGGCAAGAAGTAATACCAGGGTCCTCATGGTTTGGCCTCCGCGGCCGCCTTCTCACTGGCGCGCGCTCCGTTGAGCATGCCGCGCATATTCGTCTCATTCCCCTCGTGACACGCGAACTCATAGATGAGGTCCGTCGTCTGCTTGAGGCGAATCATGGCCGTCCAGGGCTTCGTCCAGGTAGTCGGATCGTCCAGCGTCATTTCGTAGTTGATCCGGTCCGGAGCGACACGCGTGAAACGCTCCACCAAATGCAGGTTTTCGGCCGATCCCATGAAATAACTATGCGGGGCGAAGTTGGTGGTATCGACAACCAGGGTTTGCCCCTCCCAGCGGCCCCGCGAGTCCCCGCTCCACTGCCGGACATTCGGAGGCACATGCGGCCGCCCGTCCAAGGGAATGATGCGAGCTTCGTGGATCACCTCCATTAGGAGCACTACGTAGCCGGGCGCTTGCAGAATCTGGTAGTAGCTATAGGGGCCCGAACCGAAGTTGCCGCCCAGCCGGGGGACACCGAAGGTAATACAGCGCAGCGGGTTGCTGAGGTCCTCCGGGCCCGCGGGCAGCCGCGCGGCCGCCTCGGCGGCGGCCTGCCTCTGTCGCCCGGCAGGCGTCAACGGAGGAATTTTTCCATCCGGCGGATCCACGACGAGCGACGTGCGGTTGTCGAACTCTCTCTCGACCATCGCGACGGAATTGCAGGTCGAGCCGGCGGGGTTCTTATACTGTCCGGCAGCGTCCAAAGCGGCCAGAAAAGCATTGTCGCCGGCAGCGTAGTCGCTATTCCCGTTCTTGAAGAGCTGGTCGGCTCGCTTCTTCAGCTCCGCAACTTCGGCGTCCGTCAGGAAGGGTTTCCCCTCCAATCCCTTGGGCCGCTCCAGCGGCGTCGCGCTGTTGCTGAGCCAGACCCCTTGCAGATCGGGCTGGCCATCCGGCGTTCGCGGCGGAGTCCAGGCCTGGGCTGCGGCCGGGAGCGCCAGGGCCGTGAGCGCCAGGATCGAAGCCAGTAATCGATAGCTCATTTTGGCTAGCGATATTATACGCCCGTGGTGGTCGGGGCGCCCTTATAGCTCCAGCTTGCCTTCGAAGACCATGCCCTTCAATGGGAATTTCTTCTTCGCCTGCAACCGGGCGAGGGCGACGGTTACTTCGACCTCCCTGTCTTCGAGGGTGATAGCGTGGCCGGCGCGCGGGAACGCGAGGTAGAGCTCCGAGAAGGGCTGCCCGCGGTTGAGTTGGACGGCCGTGGTTGCAAACGGAGGCGCTTTGCCTATCTTCAGGACGCTGGCGGAGGCTGTCTTTTCTGGGTCTGCGCCGAGCATCCGGACCGGCACGCGGATCGCCAGGATGTAGAACTCGTCCTGCCCGGCGAGGAGCTTCGCGGCCTCGGGAGAGGTCGCTGCCTCGGCCCCCCAGCGGGCGCGCGCGAGCGCCTGGCGGATAGGCAGCGCGCTGTGCCACCGGATGACGAGAGATACGGTTGGAGACGCGGCAGGCGCGGCCAGGCCGCCCCCGATATCTTCGTCTGCGCCCAGGCCGCCACCGCCACCTCCCTTGCCTCTTTTCTTGCCACCGCCACCCTCGCCGCCGAATCCACTGCCTCCGCCACCGCCGCCCAACGGAACGTCCACCATTTGCGCCCAGGGAGAATTATTCGTCATCTGCTGAACTTCCTTGCCGCTCCACTCGGTGAACTTCTTCGAGGTCCAGAAGTCTGCGGCGAGCAGGGTGGAGGTTGCCGCGAGCAGCAAGGTCACTAGCGGCTTGGTACGGGGCATGGCCAACAACTGTGGCATGAAACGCACCGATTCTCAAGCCTCAGGCAGATTCTCTGGGACCGGCCAGGCGGGCGGCCGAGGCAGCGTGATGTATACTTCCACCGTCCGGTAAAAAAAGTGGAAATCCCCGGATTGCTGGAGTCCTGAGCAAATTGAGCGGGCACTTTTGCTAAATCCGGGCGATGGAGGACCAAAACGTCGATGAAAGGAGAAGGTATGGCTCGCAAATCAGGTAAGGCGCAAATGGCTCACCGCACGCGGCATCACGCAGTCGATGAGGTGCTGTTGCAACGCAATCTGCCCGTGTTGGTCCGATCGATGACGTTCGGACGCATGGTGCAAGAGAACACCGCCTTTCTCCACGTCATAAAGGATCTTCGCTGGTTGTTTCCACCGGTGTGCCAGCGCAAAGATCAGGCGGTAATGACCGAAACAGAACGATCGCGCTACATCTGCGCGTTCAACATGATCAACAGCGACGGCACACTGGGACAACTGGTCGACATTCACGCCGAAATGCATATGCAGCACACGAATGCGCGCCTGCTGCCCTGGCATCGTGTCTTCTTGTACCTGTTCGAAGAAGCTCTTCACAACTATCACCCCGATGTGTGCGTTCCCTATTGGGACTGGACGAAGCCTGAGGAGCAGCATTTCCCCGACTGGCTGGCCGCGGTCCTGCCGACGGTGCACACGCCCACGCGAACGATTAATGTGATCCGCTCCCCCGGCTCGGGAGGCGGGCTCGCATCGATCGCCAGCGCTACGCCCGGAGCCATGGCGAAGACGACGTACAATGAATTCTCCGGGATCATCAACGGCATCCATGGCTCCGTCCACATCTGGGTCGGTGGGACGATGTCGGATGCCTCGGTCTCGCCGGCCGATCCGGTGTTCTGGCTCCATCACGGCAATCTCGACCGGCTGTGGTGGGTCTGGTACAACAGTCCGGCTGGCGGTCATCAAAACCCGCCGCTGACCGGCAGCGACGCGTTGATGGATCCCTGGACGTACACCGAGCCCGATACTCGAAGTATTGCGTCGCTGGGATACACGTACCTGTGATCTGAGCTGCTCATTCGGGAGAGCAAGACGGCCAGGGCAGCCGGCGTCTGCGTCCGGCTTGCCTCCTTAAATAATAATGTTCATGATGTTTCGCGCGTGTCGCGCGCCGCAACTTTCGTTCGGCCAGGTGCGTTTCAAGCAGTGGGAGGCTCGGAACATGAAACCGAAACTGGCCTTGTTAAGCGTGACCGCGCTGGGAATCTTGCTGCTGCCGGCTTGTGCATCTCACTACTATGTAGCACGGGAGCCTCTGGCCCCGCCGCCTCCGGTGGCCAGAGGCTACGTCGGCGTGGCTCCCGGGCCCGGCTACGTGTGGATCGAAGGCGCCTGGGACTGGCGGGGCGGGCGTAATTACTGGACGCCGGGCCGCTGGGTGCGCCCGCCGCACTCGCGCGCGGTGTGGGTCCCCGGCCACTGGGTCCGGGAGCGCCGCGGCTCCTCTTGGCGCCCGGGCTACTGGCGGTAGGTCCGGACGCGGAGCGCGCCGTGGGAAGCTGCGATATCCTGGGAACTTGAACCCCGGTTCTGCACCTGCCCAGATTGGCCCCTACCGCATTCTCAGCAAGCTCGGAGAGGGCGGCATGGGGATCGTGTATGCCGCCCACGATCCACGCCTGGACCGGAAGGTCGCGATCAAGATGATCCGCGAGGCGCTCGACGACAGCCAGACCCGGGATCGGTTTTGGCGAGAGGCGCGGTCGGCAGCGGGACTGACCCACCCGAACATCTGCCAGCTCTATGAAGTTGGCGAACACGAGCGGCAGCCTTACATCGTGATGGAGTTGCTGGAGGGCGAGTCGCTCGCCGACCGGCTGCGCCGCGGCGCGCTCGAAGTGCCGGAGGCGATCGGCGTCCTGCTGGGGGCGCTCGCGGCGCTCGACGCCCTGCACCGCCGGGGACAGGTACACCGCGACCTGAAGCCGTCCAACATCTTCCTGACGGCCTACGGGGCGAAGCTGCTGGATTTCGGGTTGGCGCGGCCGTTCGATACGAACCTGGGACCGGACGGGAAGACCGCGGCGGATCTGACGCTGCCGGGTACCGTAATGGGGACGCCGCGCTACATGTCGCCGGAGCTGTTGCAGGGGCGGCCGGCGACGCCGGGGAGCGACCTGTTTGCGGCCGGGGCGATTCTCTACGAAATGCTAACGGGCCGGCACGCCTTTCCGGGCGACACGCTGCTGCCGGTGTTCTACGCGATCGTCTCCGAGCCGGCGCCGTCGCTGCCCAAGGGAACGGGAGCGCTGAACGACATCTTGCGCCGGGCCCTGGCCCGCACCCCCGAGGAACGGTACGGATCGGCCGAGGCGATGGCGGAGGAGTTGCGTGCGGCGAGCGTATCGGGTAGCCGCAGCGTGGCGGCCACCAGGGCGTGGCAGCGCCGGCTGATCGTACTGCCGTTCCGCATGCTGCGTCCCGATGCGGAGACGGATTTTCTGGCGTTCAGTTTGCCGGACGCGATCACGAGCTCGCTTTCGGGCCTCGAGTCGCTGGTGGTGAGGTCGAGCCTGGCGGCGGCGCGGTTTGTCGGCGCGGCTCCAGACGTGCGGGTGATCGCCAGCGAGGCGGACGTGAACGTCGTCCTGACGGGAACGCTGCTGCGGGCGGGGGACCAGTTGCGGCTGAGCGCGCAACTGGTGGAGGCGCCCTCCGGCACGCTGGTCTGGTCGCACACGGCGCAAGTGGCCCTGCGGGACCTGTTCCAGGTGCACGACGAGCTGGTGAACCGCATCGTCACGTCGCTTTCGGTGCCGCTTACGGCTCGCGAACAGGAGATGGTCAAGCACGACGTGCCCGCCAGCGCCACTGCCTACGAGTTATATCTGCGGGGGAACCAGATCGCCAAGAACCCCTTCCAGGCGCTGGTCGCCCGCGAGCTCTACGCCCAGTGCGTGGAGCTCGATCCGCGCTATGCGCCGGCCTGGGCGCGCCTGGGCCGCTGTCATTGGGTCGAGGCCAAATGGAGCACGCACTCCGACGCGGATATGGCGCGCGCCGAGCAGGCCTTTCAGAAAGCGTTTGAGCTGCATCCGGACCTAGCCATCGCCCACAATCTTTACGCCCGCTTCGAGGCCGATCGCGGCCGCGCAGTGGAGGCCATGCGGCGGCTCTTGGAACGGGTGAAGCTGGCGCGCTCTGACGCGGAGCTTTATGTAGGACTGGTCCACGCCTGCCGGTACGCGGGGCTGCTGGAGGCGTCGGCCGCCGCCCACGACCGGGCCGTGCGCCTGGACCCCCAGGCGCAGACCAGCGTAGCCTACACCTACTTCCTGCTGGGAGAATACGCGCGAATCCCGACGGCGCCGCAAGGCGAAATGGCCTTCGCTAACGCCCACGCCCTGCTGCTGGCGGGGCGGGAAGAGGAGGTCTTGCAGTTGAGCCGCGAGATGGAGGCTTCGCTCGGCGATGACTTGATGCGCGACTATGCAACTTCGGTCCGAGCCCTGGTAGAACGCAAGAAGCACGAGAGCCGGGAGGCGATGGAACGCCTGCTGAGTCAAAAGTTTGCGGATCAGGAGGGCTCGTACTTTCTGGCGCGCCAGATGATGCGGCTGGGGGAAACCACACGTGCTCTCGAGATCCTGGCGGGGGTCGTGAAGCGAGGGTACGGCTGTTATACCGCCCTGACCATCGAACCCTGGTTCGAGCCGTTGCGCGGGAACCCGGAGTTTCAGGCTATTGTCGAGCAGGCGAAAGCGCTGCGGGAGAAAGCGCTGCGAGCTTATGCCGAGGCGGGTGGGGAACAGGCGCTCGGAGTCCCTGCCGGCTGAAGCAGCGTGTTGTCGATCAAGCGCGTCTGGCCGAACCAGGCGGCGACGGCGGCTAGGGCCGGGCCGGCGAGGGTGTCGAGGGGCAGGAGGGTGTCGGGGTCCACCACGGCGGCATAGTCGAGGCGGGGCAGGGGCTCGGCGGAAATGGTATCCCGCAGGATCTGCGCGAGCGTGGGACCGGCGCGTTCGCCCGCTTCATAGCGAGCCTGGACAGCTTGGAGGCTGCGGTGCAATACCACGGCGGCGCGCCGCTCGGCGGGGGAGAGATAGGCGTTGCGGGAACTCAACGCCAGACCATCCGATTCCCGAACTATCGGGCAAACAACCAGTTGCAGAGGAAACCGTAAGTCTTGAATGAGGCGGCGGAGGACGGCCACTTGGGCGGCGTCCTTCTGGCCGAAGTAGGTGCGGTGGGGCTGCGTGGCCAGGAACAGCTTGGCGACCACCGTCGCGACGCCGCGGAAGTGGCCGGGACGGCTCGCGCCATCGAGACGCGCGCCGATTTTCTCCACTTGAATGAACGTCTGATAGAGGGTGGGGTAGACGTCTTCGACCGAGGGGGCGTAGAGAATGTCCACGCCTTCGGCTTCGAGCTTACGCTGGTCGCCGGGGACGTCACGCGGGTAGCGGGTGAGGTCCTCGTGAGGACCGAACTGGGCCGGGTTGACGAAGAGCGAAACGACGACCACGTCGTTCTCGCGGCGCGCGGCACGGACCAGGCTCAGGTGCCCCTCGTGGAGGGCGCCCATGGTGGGGACGAGACCGATGGTCCGGCCTGCGGCGCGCAACTCGAGGGCCCGCGCCTGCATCTCGGCAGTCGAGGCCAGCAGGATCATCGCGCCGTGGCGCGGGTAGCGGGCAGGTGGTAGCTTTCCGCGTCGGCCGGAAACTCCCCGGCGGCGACATCGGCGGCGTAATGTTCGACGGCCTGGCGGATCTGGGCGCCGAGGTCGGCATAGCGGCGGACGAACTTCGGCGCGGGGCCGAACGACAGGCCGAGCATGTCATGCAGGACCAGGATCTGGCCGTCGCACTCGGGTCCGGCGCCGATGCCGATGGTCGGAAGGGGAACCTCGCGGGTGATCCAGGCGGCAACCTCGCGGGGCATGCCTTCGAGCACGATGGCGAAGGCTCCGGCGGCGGCGAGGGCGCGGGCGTCGTCGAGAAGATGCTCGCCGGCCTCGGGCGTCTTACCTTGCACGCGGTAGCCGCCGAGCAGGTGGATGGCTTGCGGGGTCAGGCCGATGTGGCCCATGACCGGGATATCCGCCTGGACCAGGCGCTCGACTAGCGGGGCCTGTTTGCGCCCGCCCTCGAGTTTGACGGCCTCGGCCCCGCCTTCGCGGATGAGCCGGAGCGCGTTGCGGATGGCATCGTCCTCGCTGACGTGATAGGAGCCGTAGGGAAGATCGGCGACGAGCAGAGCGCGCGCAACCCCCCGCCGGACGGAGCGGGTGTGATAGACCATCTCGTCGACGCTGGCTTCGAGGGTGTTGGGCCGTCCGGCGACGACCATCGAAACGGAATCGCCCACGAGCAGGACGTGCACGCCGGCCCGGTCGAGCAGGAGAGCGGTCGGGTAATCGTAGGCGGTGAGGGAAACGATTTTCTCGCCGCGCTGCTTCATGGCGGCGAGCGAAGGGATAGTGATCTTGTCGGTCATGTGGCCTCCGTCTCGGTCCCCATCGTGCAGGGCTCCAAGCGGTGCGAAAGGATCGCAGTATTAGTATACGCCTAGTGGGCCGGAGGGAGGTTATTCCCCGGTAGTGTCCTTAACAGTGTGTTGCTCCTGGTGGCGGCCTCGAAAGGGCGGGCCGCCAGAGGATCACGATGGAAGCTCCGGAAGTTCTTTCAGGAGGTGCAGGCGAAGCTGAAGTTGCGGCCCGCAGATCCTTTCAAAATTGAATGCCAGATCGTCTTTGTCCGCAGACAGTTTGGAAACCCGATATTCGCCTCTGAAAGACCTTAGAGGCGCTCTGGGCCGCCAGGGGGTGCTAGAATCCGGCCATGCAACGAAGGCGGCGCTTCACGAAGCTATTCACGGCAAACCTATTGGATGTTGAACCATTACGCCCCGATGCGTTCGAGATAGGAGCGCACGTCCATCTACTGACCGACAATGGCGCACGGGTTACTTTCACGCGGGAGGCTGATAGGTGGAATGCAAACCGGGGGGAGTTCATCGCCGAGAGAACCGAGTTCCTGACTGCAACCGAAGAGGTTCCACCAAGATCAGCAACACACTGTTAGGACATTACCTATTCCCCGGCGCGCTTGGCCATCTTCGGTTCCGGCCTCCAGCCGGGCGTGGCGTCTTCCCACTTGTTGTCGGTTAGCTGCCGCACATCCGACCCATCGGACCGCATGGCGAATATCTCGCCATAGGGTTGGGGAACACCGTCGTACAACGCCATCTCGTCTTTGAAACCCTTTCGGCCGCTGCTGAAGACGACCCATTCGCCGTCGTTGGACCAAATGGAGTGCGCATCGTTTCCGGGAACATTCGTCATCCGCCGGAGGCCGGTTCCATCCGGCCGGATGGTGTAAAGTTCAAAGTCGCCATCGCGGTCCGTGGTGAACATGATGACGTCTCCCTTCGGCGACCACTGCGGGAAATTGTCATAGTGAGAACCGTCCGTCAAAGGAGCCACTTTGCCGTCGGCAACCGACAAAATGACTAGCTGCTTGCCGCGTTTATAGACGATGCGCTTGCCGTCGGGCGACCAGCTCGGAAATCCATTGTTGATGCCGTCCTCGGCGATCTCGCGGAACCCGGAGCCGTCGGGTTTGATCAGGGCGATTTGCGAAGCGGGCAGTCCGGGGGCACGGAAATACCTTCCCACGCAGAACACAATCATGTCTCCGGCCGGCGACCAGACGGCATCGAAGGCGCTGAATCCTTCCCGGTGAAAGAGCGCATGCTTGTCGCTCCCGTCGGCGTTCATCATTTGTATGCTCGTGTTGCTGGTACTCAGGCCCTTGTTACCGTACTCGCTGTAAAGGAGTTTTTTGCCGTCCGGTGAGAAGGAAGGAAACGGCTCGCTCAGTGTCAGCTCAAAATCGGGATCACGGCTCACGGTGGGAACCAGATGCTCCGTAGCCGCGGGCTTGAGGATGCGCTCGTAGACCACTTGTTTGCCGTCGGCAGACCAGCTCGGATGACGCACCGCGCCGGGGGCGATCGTGATCACCCGATGATCGGGATACCAGATTTTCAGACCCTGGTTGTCGGCGCCGCCCCGCAGGGCGTAGCTTATCCTGCCGCCCGGCAACAATGCCGGCGATAGTTTCACTTCGTTCGAGGCGGTGTACTGGTGGCGCTCTCCCGTCGCGATATCAACCGAGACGATGTCCGTTCGGGAGTTGCCGGACTTCGCAAGATAGGCGCCGGTTTCATCGGTTTCGTAGTAGAGCACCCGTTTCCCGTCCGCCGACCATGCCGGGCTGCCCGCCACGCCGCCGGTCCTGGTTAGACGGCGCAATTCGGCGCCGTCCGGTCGAACGATGTAGATACCGGTGGACTGGAGGTGTTCCCACATGCCCGGGAACCTGCCAGGGCTGGCATCGCGATCGGAGCTGAAGGCGATCCATTTGCCATCGGGGGACCAGCTCGGCCGGAAATTGCCGGCGCTGCTGTTGGTCAGGTTTCGGTATTTGTTCGAGGCGATATCCAGCAACCAGATGTTGGCGATTCCGGCGCCCCGGGTGGAGACAAAAGCCACGGTCGCGCCGTCGGGGGACAGCGTGCCCTGATCATCGAACGCGGGATCGGTGGTGAGCTGCTGCAGGCCGGAGCCGTCGGGATGCACGCGGTAGAGGTCCGCCTGGCCCGCCCGCTCGGCGGTGAAGATGATCCACTTTCCGTCCGCCGAGAGCGACGGCGAGTACTCATTTTCCTGGTGCGGCGTGGCCGGGCGCTCGTTTTTCCCGTCGGCGTCTGCGAGGAACAGGCCGATTTCAGGCACGTGAAAACGGTTGAAGAGGACGCGGTGTTTGGCCGCTGGTTGCGCGCTATATAGCAGCACGCTTAAGAAAAGCAGACAAAGCTTTTTTCGCATCTGTTCCCCTTCCGGAAGTACGTCTTCGGTGATAGTATCATGGCGAGCTGTTCAAATTCGCCTTAGACGGAGGGGACCTTCCATGGCGAGATTACGATTGCCGATCGCGATTCTGGCGTTGCTACTGGCCGCTGTCCTTCCCGCACAGCAGCGTTCCATCGACGACTTTTTCCGCGACTTCACCGCCGAGTGGGTCCGCGGCGACCCCAATCAGGCGACCTGGGCCCGCTATTTCTCGGGCGCCGAGCAAGACCGTCTGGAGCGGCAGTTGACCCCGCAAACCGCCGAATGGCAACGGGACCGGGCCCGGCTCGCCCGACAAGGGCTGGCCGAGCTGGGCAAATTTGACCGTGTCCGCCTCACCGAAACGCAACGCGTCTCGGCGGACGTGATGCAGTGGCAACTGGACACGCTGGTGCGCGGCGAGGCGTACCTCGACTACAACTTCCCGCTCAACCAGTTCGACGGCCCCAACGTGAGGCTGGTCGGGACACTTACCGTGGTGCATCCGCTGCTCAACGAGAAAGACGCCGGCAACTACATCGCACGCCTCGGGCAGGTGGGCGGGCGGATGGAGGAGGCCATCGCAGAATCGCGACGCGTTGCCGCCAAGGGAATGTTGCCGCCTAAGTTCATCCTGCGCGCGACCATCGCGCAAATGAAGCAATTCATCGCCTCGCCTCCCGCTCAGAACCCGTTCGTGACCGCGTTTGCCGAACGGATGGGCCGGGTGGAATCCATTCCGGAGGGGAAGCGGGAGGAGCTCCGGGCCCAAGCGGAGAAGATTGTAGCCGCGCAAGTGTACCCGGCCTGGCAGAAGGCGCTCGCGCTGCTGGAGCCGCTGGCGGATCGAGCCACCGACGACGCGGGCCTGTGGCGTCTCAAAGGGGGAGCCGAGGCTTACGCCTTCAACCTCCGGCTTTACACGACCACGAGCCTTACACCAGACGAGATTCATCAGATCGGGCTGCGCGAGGTGGAGCGGATCGAGAAGGAAATGGACGGTCTTCTGCGTCGCCTGGGCCGCACCGAAGGCTCGGTGAAGGAGCGCATTGCGCGGCTGCGTACGGATCTGGCCTACCCGCTTACCGAAGAGGGCCGCAAGCTGATCATGGCCGACGTGGAGAGAATCCTGCGGGACGCCGAGAAGCGGTCGGCCTCTCTGTTTGATCGGCGGCCGAAGGCCCCGGTGGTCGCGCAACCCGTTCCGCGATTCCGCGAGGCGAACGCGTCGCCGGGCCAGTACTTTCCTCCGGCGGCCGACGGCTCCCGTCCCGGAATCTTCCAGATTGCGCTCCGTCCGGAGCGAATGACCAAGTTCGAGTTGCGCAGCCTGGTGTACCACGAGACCGTGCCGGGCCACCACTTCCAGCTTGCGCTGGAAGTTGAGAACAGTGCTCTCCCGCGTTTTCGGCAGGTTGGCGCTTTCGGTATCATCTCTGCCCCAGGGGAAGGCTGGGGACTCTATGCCGAGCGGCTGGCGGCCGAGTCCGGCTGGTATGAGGGAGACCTGGAAGGCCTGCTGGGCCAAACTGAACGCCAGCTGTTCCGTGCGCGGCGGCTGGTGGTGGATACGGGCCTGCACACCAAGCACTGGACGCGACAGCAGGCCATCGACTACGGCATCGAGGCGAGCGAGGTGGAGCGGTATGTCGTTTGGCCGGGGCAGGCCTGCTCTTACATGATCGGCCAGCTCAAGATTCTCGAACTTCGCGACCGAGCTAAGAAGGCACTGGGGGACCGCTTCGGCTTCCAGGAGTTCCACAACGTTTTGCTCGGAACCGGATCGGTGCCGCTGGAGATACTGGAGGGTCAGGTCGATGCCTACGTCCGCTCGGCGTCTTCCGCGAAACGCTAGCACAGAAATATTGCCTCAGCTTCCCTCCGCCGGGGACCCCAGCGGCAGGAAGAACTGCGTGCCCTTCACCGGCTGGGTGAGCCCACGGAGCAGCTCCTCCAGATCGCGGCTGCGTTCCACGAAGTCCAGCTCCGTCGTATTGACCACGAGCAGGTCCGACGCCTTGTAGTGGGCGAAGTAGTGCTCGTACGCTCTTACCACCTCGTGAAGGTATTCGTCGGAGATATGAGCCTCCGAGGCGATGTCTTTGCGCGCGATCCGCCGGCGCAGGACTTCCGGGCTGGCCTGTAAGTAGATAACCAGGTCCGGCACCGGCAACTGCTCCTTGAGCAGCTCGTAATACGGATCGTAGACTCCCAGCTCTTCGTCGGTGAGATTGATGTAAGCGAAGATCTTGTCTTTATCGAAGATGTAGTCGGCGACGATCGGGGCGCGCGAGGTGGCGATGGAGGCGTTCTTGAGCTGGCGGAAGCGCTCGATGAGGAAGAACATCTGGGAGCGGAACGCCGCGCCGGGCCGTCCCTCGTAGAAATCCTTCAGGAACGGATTGTTCTCGTTGTCGAGCAGCGGGCGGGCGTGGAGGCGGTCCCCCACCAGACGGGTGAGGCTCGACTTGCCGACGCGAATGGGACCTTCGATAGCGATGTAATGGGGGGCAGTCATAAGGGATCGGGCAGGCGGCGGACAACACTGCGGTCGCGGGTGGCAGCCAGCAAATCCCGCATGGTCGCATGGCTCACCGGATGGCGCAGGTCCGGAGCCATCTCGCTCAGGGGCTGCAACACAAAGCGGCGCTCCTCGAGACGCGGGTGCGGGACCGTGAGGCGCGGGGCGTCGATGCGGAAGCCGCCGTAGAGCAGCAGGTCAATGTCGATGGTGCGGGGTCCTTGCTCGCGCTGACGGCGGCGGCCCAGGCGGATTTCGATGCCCTGCAGGCAGTCGAGCAACTGAAGGGGAAACATTTTCGTTTGTGCCTCTACCACCACGTTCAAAAACCAGGGCTGCGCCCGCACGCCCACCGGCTCGGTCTCATAGACAGCCGAGACCCGCCCGATCGTCATGCCCGCCGCTGGCATGGCCGCGAGCGCCCGGCGCAGATAATCCCAACGGTCGCCCAGGTTCGAGCCGAGCGAGAGATAGACGGTGTGCAAGCCCGCCGGTCCTTAGGCCCCGTCCGGAAACAAAGTTGGCGTCCCGCCGCGGCGGGGCACCTGAAAGTAAACGAACGCGCGCTCGGTGCCGATGCGGCCGCGCGGGGTGCGGTCGAGGAAACCGAGTTGCATCAGGTAAGGCTCGTAGACCTCCTCGATGGTGGCGGCGTCCTCGCCGATCGAGGCGGCGACGGTGTTCAAGCCGACCGGCCCGCCGGAGTACTTTTCCAGGATCGTGCGCATCACCTTCTGGTCGATCTCGTCGAGGCCGAAGGGATCCACCTCGAGCATGTCGAGGGCGGCCTGGGCCACGGGACGCGTGATGCGACCGTCGGCGCGGACCTGAGCGTAGTCGCGGACGCGCCGGAGCAGGCGGTTCGCGATGCGCGGGGTGCCGCGGCTGCGGCGCGCGATTTCCTCGGCCCCGCCGGAGTCGATTTCGACGGCAAGCAGGCGGGCGGAGCGCTCTACGATAGTCTGCAGGTCGGCCGGCTCGTACGGATTCAGGCGCAGCACCAGGCCAAAGCGGCCGCGCAGGGGCGCGCTCACGAGTCCCGCGCGCGTCGTGGCGCCGATGGCGGTGAAGCGGGGCAGGGGAATGGAGTGCGTGCGCGCGCCGGGGCCGGCGCCGATCATGAGGTCGACGCGGAAGTCCTCGAGGGCCGAGTAGAGCATCTCCTCGACGTCGGGCATCAGCCGGTGGATCTCATCGATGAAGAAGACCTGGCGGGCGCGGATGGTGGTGAGGACGCCGGTGAGGTCGAGCTTCTTTTGCAGCACCGGGCCGGCGGTCTGGTCGAAGGTGACCTCGAGCTCAGCGGCGATGATGGCCGCGAGGGTCGTCTTGCCGAGGCCGGGCGGGCCGTAGAGCAGGACGTGGTCCATGGCCTCGCCGCGCGCTTTCGCCGCCTCGATCGCGATTTTCAGGTTTTCCTTGAGATTCTTTTGCCCGATGAACTCGCTGAGGGTGCGCGGACGGAGGGAGGCTTCAAACTGCTGGTCCTCGTCCTGGGGATCGGCCGATATGATGCGGCTATCGGGCATAGGGCTATTTCATCACAAGTCCAATGGCCGGTAGAAGAAAACTGTGGTGTGCAACTGGCCGTTGGCGCTGCGGGCGTAGTTGGGCACCTCGCCGAAGGGGACGTAGCCTAGGGATTGACACAACTTCTCGGCCTCACCGCCCTTACGGGTATCCATGACGAGCAGGGTTCGGCCCCGGTGTCGGGCGACCGGCTCCAGTTCGGTCAGCAGGGCTTTGGCGAGTCCGCGGCGGCGGGCGCGGCGATGGACGAACAGCTTTATCGCCTCGGCGCGATGATTTCCGTTGGGTCGCATTTCGAGGTCGAGCTGCACGGCGCCCTGGATCTCGCCGGCTTCCGGCGCGACCAGGAGCACCCGGCGTCCCTCGCGGAGGGCTGCGATGACGGAGCGCCAGTAGTTCGTGGCCGCGTCTCGATCGAGCGGCGGGAGGAATCCGACGGAGGCGCCGCTCTCCACGGCATCGATGAGAAGGTCGCAGAGCTGCGGGAGGTACGCGGCGGCCTCGTCGGCAGTGAGCACAACGATCTGGGGAGGCACCTATTTCATCACCAGTTGCAGAGCGGCTCGAAACAGCGGCTCAAACGTCTCGGCGGCACCGTCGCGGCGGGCTCTTTCAACGGCCGCCTCGGCGTTCGGACGGCTACAACCTAGATTGAGCAGCGCCGAGATGACCTCTTCGTCGACTCCACCCGGCGCCGCCGTTTCGGTCTCGAGGCCGCCAAGCTTCTCGCGCAGCTCAAGGATGATCCGTTCGCCCGTCTTCCGTCCCACGCCGGGGATGCGGATCAGCCGCGCCACCTCGCCCCGGCGGATGGCGGCGGTCAGCTCGTCCACCGGAAGGCCGGAAAGCACCGTCACGGCCAGGCGCGGGCCGATGCCGCTAACGCCGATGAGCCTCTCGAACAGGCCCTTCTCCCGCTCCGTGGCGAAACCGTAGAGCGCCAGGGCGTCCTCGCGAACATGGGTGTGAATGAAGAGCCGCGCCTCCTGGCCCGAGGCGGGGAGCGCGGAGAAAGTGGACACCGGAATCTGCACGCCATAGCCCACGCCGTTCACATCAAGCAGGACGTGGTTCGGGCGCTTTTCGAGGAGACGGCCCCGGAGATAAGCGATCATCTGTCGGTGGGTGAGCGACGATTATAGCACCGGCCGCGGTGCTGGTTCCCTCCGCGGCGGGCGGACTGTTACGATGCCAGAGAGGACTCATGTCGAAAGGATCCAAACAAATCGTAGCCGCCGCCGTCTTGCTGCTCGCGGCAGCCGCCTGGGCAGGTTCCAGTTACAAGACCCAGTGGCGGGCCAGGCTGATCTATCAGAAGCTCGCGGGGCGAGACAACATTCGCTTTCTGAGTTGGGGAGAGCTGTTGCCGCTGATGAGTCCGAGAGGCAGCGGCGAACGTTTTCGCAAGGCGATCGAATCCCACGTCGTCGCTGCCCGGCAGGGCCCCGCGCCTTGCCCCGTCTACTGGCAGACACCCATGGGCCCTTTTTGGGGACGGGCGAATGAGCAGTTCATGCTGGCGCACCTGGTGCGGGAGCAGCTTATCAGCAACATCTACCAGCGCGACCCGGTGGTGGTTCGGAAGGGCGACGTGGTCCTGGACCTGGGCGGGCACCTGGGCACCTTCTCCCGGGCGGCCCTCCAACGGGGCGCCCGGCTGGTGGTAGCGTTTGAACCGGAGCCGACGAACGCGGCGTGTTTCAAGCGGACCTTCGAGCAGGAGATCGCGGACGGCCGCGTGGTGCTGCTGGAGGCGGCCGCTTGGGAAAGCTCGGGCAGTCTCGAACTGACCACGCGCATGAACGACGCGGCGAGCACGGTGGTTCCAGGCATGGAGGGGATTGACGGGGCGAAAGGCCAGGTTACCGTGCGAGCCACTACGATTGACGCCGAGGTCGAGCGGCTGGGCCTCGACCGGGTCGACTTCATCAAGATGGATATCGAGGGGGCGGAACGGAACGCCGTCCGGGGCGGCCAAAAGACTATAACGCGGTTCGCCCCGCGCCTGGTGCTGTGCATTTACCACCGGGGCGACGATCCGGTGGCGGTTCCGGAGGTCGTCCTGCAGGCCAGGCCACAATATAAGAGCTTCCACACGCTCGAGCAGGTCTACTTTTACTGAGCAGCGGCAGCCGCGGGCGGAAACCCCAGCGGCGCCGGACGCGTCTGATAGGGTCAGCCTCGGGTGCCGGCCGAAGCGGTGCAGGGGACGAATCGGCTATACTCGGTGCCCGGGTGTTTTTTTGGCCGGCGGCGCAGTCCCGCTGCCGGAAATGTTAATTCCAACGAGGATGGCATGAAGGGAAATCCGTCGGGAGCCGTTTTGTGCTTGAGCCTGCTGCTGGCGCTGCCAGTCGTGAGCCCGGCCCAACCAGCGGCGCCCCAGCAACAGCCGCCCGCACCATCGCCTGCAGCACCACCCGCAGCGCCAGCCAAGCCGAATGCCACGCCTCCGAAACCCTCGGAGCCGCAAACGGGCGAGACGGCGCTATCGCTCGAAATCTACTATTGGCTGAGCCACGGCCATCCCGACCTGCGGACGGGATCGAGCAACCAGGGCCCCAATCCTTCGGATCTCAGCTTTCCTTCCAAGAGTAAGGGGGTGCCCGGGGTGGTTCTGAGTATACCGGCCGGCCGGGAGAACTCCTTGCGGTTTTCCTACTTTCGAGCGAGCGTCGCCAGGAACACCACCGCGCCTCAGGATCTGACCATTTTCTCCACGGCCTACAACAAAGGCGACTACGTGGAGAGCAACTACAAACTGAATAACATCAAGATATCCTACGACTATCTCTCGTTTCCGTTTCCCGTGAAGGGCTCCAAGTTCCGGCTGCGGACCCTGTGGGAAGCGCAGTACACGTCAATTTCGTCGACTTTCAACGCGCCCTTGAAAGCCACGTCCGATTCGGCGGGCAATCTGATCGTTAACAACACCAGCGGCTCGAAGTCGTTCATCTATCCCTCCTTCGGCCTGGGAGTCGGGTACGTGCCCTCCCGGCGTCTGCGCGTGGAGGGCAAGGCGTCCGGATTCTGGCTGCCGCATCGCCCGGTTATCTGGGACGCGCAGGGAACCATCAACTACCGGTTTCGCCGCGTGGAGGTGGCCTTGGGAGCCAAGGCCTTCCACCTGCGGACCTCCACTAAGAATGAACAGTTTTTCGTGGGCACGCTGTTCGGACCCTACCTGGGACTGCGCTTCCTCCCCTTCCGGTAGGCGCCGCGTGTGGCCCTGCACCGCGAGCGCAGGCGAGCGGTGGCGGGACTCCCTCGCGCTCGCGGTTCGGTGTTGCCTGTTGCCAGACCCTTACGGTGTTGACAGGGCGTGACTCGAAGTAAACGCCCCGCCGGGGTTGAACCGCAAGCCCAGCACGGAGAGCGACGTTCCCGTGGTGCTGATGTTCAGGCGTCCATTGCGGCCACGCGCTTCGGCATAGCGGTCGGGCATCGAAAAGACCGTCTTGTTGCCAGGAGGCAGACTGAAGGAATCCTGGCGGACAATCTGGCCATCCGTGCTGTAGGCCGTAACCTGCACCACTTCTGAATTGGTCGGGTCCGGGTTCAACACCGCGATACCGGTGGAAAAGTTGTCCCGGTTGTCGAAGGGTAGAACCACCTTCGTTTCGTTGATGGGACTGATCGGCACGACCGCCTCAAAATCCGGACGGCCGGCGATGCGCTGGCGGAAGATGGCGTTGCCGCCGATCTTGTCGTTCGTGACCACGGCCCCATCCATATTGGCGGGACGGTCATACGTCGTTACCAAGGCCCAACCCTGGGCCAGGGTCGCCGCCGCACCCACGGTATCGACCACTACCGACCAATTGGGCGGCAGGGCCGCGAAGACACGGGTCACTGAGCCCACTCCTACCACCGGCAAGGAAGCCACGCCGCCTCCGTCAGTGCGGAAGTCCAGGGCCCAATTGATGGTTTTGGAGGGATCGAGGTTGGTGAGGAAGAACGAGGTTTGCCAACTGCCGCCGTCGACGACCTGCGCGACGATGCGGTCGGTGACGGGGTTAACCACTATGTTTGGGTTGGGGTTGACGACGCCTTGCAGCACGACGCCAGAATCGGCAGCCGGCAGGGCAGCAACCGAGAGCAGCAAGCACAGGGGAAGAACCAGGAAGTGTTTCGGCATAGTCTTCTCGCTCCTTTTAGTTAATCTCAGTACGTAGGGACGAGAAGGGAGGCGAGTGCGTTGCGCCTTCGACCGCACCCAAATTGGTGGTATTCCTTACGGAGCTACCGACAGAGGAGGTGTCGAGGTGAAGGCTCCGCCGGGGTTAAAGCGCAGGCCCAGCGCCGACAAGGCCGCCCCATTGGTGGTGCGCACGTGGATGCTGCCGGCGAGCCCTCTGCTCTCGTTGTAACGGTCGGGGAGCGAGAAAACCAGCTTACTGCCGGGCTCCAAAAGGAAAGAGTCCTGCCGGATGAAAGTGCCGGTCCGGGGATAGATGAGCACCTCGACGGCGGCGCGGTTGTTGGGGTCCGGATTGAGCACCGCGAGACCGGTGGAGAAACCGTTCTGGTTGGAGAACGGCAGGATGAACCGGGTCTCATTGATGGGGCTGAGGGACACCGCGGCCTCAAAATCCGGGCGGCTGGCGATGCGTTGCCGGAAGGTGGCGATGGCGCCGATGCGATCGTTGGTCAGCGTGGCGGCCGGGTCGGTGAAGGCCCGGTCGTAGGTCCTTATCAGCGCCCAGCCCTGGTTGAGGACGTCGCCCGTTCCCGCGGTCTCAAAGAACGTCGAGTTGTTGGGATCGAGGAAACCTTGAAACTTGGCCCCCGCCCCGCTGCCCGCGATGTTGAACGCATCCACGGCGCCTTTGTCGGAGAAAAACTCGAGGGTCCAGTAGATGGTCTTCGAAATCTCCAGGTTGACAAGGGCGAAGCCGGTGCTCCAGCTCGCGCCATCGACCACCTGGGGAATCACGCGATCGGTGAGCGGATTGACGACAATCTGGGGGCTGCCGGATTCGGCTGCGGTCAGAACGGCCGCCGAAAACGCCAGCAGAATTGAAATGGTCAGAGCGCGAATCTTCATGTCTAAACTCCTTGGCGCGGAAGGGGTCGCTACGCGACGCGGTACCGCGCGATGCCTTCTTCGTTGAGATCGACTCCCAGGCCGGGCGCGTCCGGGATATCGAGATAGCCGTCGCGGGCGACGAATTTCTGGCGCGTGATGTGGTCGCGCAGCGTGGTCTCTTCCTCGACGACAAACTCCAGGATAAACGAGTTCGGGATGGAATTGAGGAAGTGCAGGGCGGCCGCGACGTTAATGAACGTCGTGAAGCCGTGGTTGACCACCGGCAGACCCCGATCGACCGCCAGGCTCGCAATCTTCATGGCCTCGGTAAAGCCGCCGCAGCGGGTGAGATCGACCTGCACGATGTCGATCTTGCCACGGTCCATGAGGTCGAGGAAGGAAAGGCGGCTCGACTCCTCCTCGCCGGCGGCAATGCGCACGTCGACGGCTTCCGAGAGCTTGCGGTAGCCCTCGTAGTCGTCGGGAAGCAGCGGCTCTTCAAGCCAGAAAATCTTGTGCTCCTCGAAGGCCCGGGCGCGCTGGATGGCGGTCTTGGCATCCCACACGAGGCCGGCGTCGATCATCAGGTCGGGCCCGGTCCCCAGTCCCCGGCGGGCTTCGCGGACCAGAGCGATGTCCGTCTGCTCGTCGCGGCCCATGGGGTCCCAGCCAAACTTGACGGCGGTAAAGCCGCGGTCGACGAACCGGCGGGCGCGGTCCCCGGTCTCGGCGGGGGTGGCGCCGAACAAAGACGAGGCATAAGCGCGGATACGCTGATGAAATCCGCCCCCCAGCAGCTTCCACACCGGCTGGCCGAGCGCTTTGCCTTTGATATCCCAGAGGGCCAGGTCGATGCCGCTCATGGCGTGGAAACCGGCGCCCCGGCGTCCGCCGTAGGTATTCATCCGGTACATCTTGTACCAGAGGCGCTCGGTCTCGAAGGGATCCTCGCCGATGACCAGCTCGCGCAGGCCGCTGGCGGTGGTGTGAGAAAAAGGGCCTTCGATGGCGCCCTTGACCGCGAGGGGAGAGGAATCGACCTCCCCGATGCCCGTGATCCCCGCGTCGGTCGAAACCTTTACGATCAGGGCGTCCTGGCCGCTGTCGCACTGCTCCTTCACCTGCGGCTGGCGCAGGTAGATGGCTTCCACGTCGGTGATTTTCATGGGTGGCGGCGAAAGCGGAACCGTCTACTCGCGGCGCTCTTCCGAGGTTTGGTGGTCCAGCTTGCCGGCGGACTTCAACTGCTGGTAGAGGCGCTCGACCTCGGCCTCGTCCTCGGGACGCAGCAACTTGTAGCGGGGCGGTGTGGCGGGGCCATCTTCGGTCGCCGAAATGGGCGCCTCGCCCCAGTACTGGCGGTAAGGCAGGCCCTCGATGCGGGCCCCGCGCGCCAGGCGGCGCATCTGGCGCAACAGGCGGCCGGTCATCTCGGGTTCGCCCGGATAGACCAGGTGCACGACCCGGTTGTGACGCAACGTGACCTTGAGGATCAGGGGCGAGGCCCATCCCGTGGAATCCAGGCGCTCGACCTCGGACCACAGAAAGCTGCGGTCACCGACGCTCCACGAGTTGTCCCGGATGATGATGGAAGGCCGGGCGGCCAGGAAGGCGAGCAGTGCGGAGCTCAGCAGCAGGAGAAACGCCGGCACCAGAGCCGGCGGCCAGTTCCACCCGCACCAGGCGGAGAACATGGCCATTCCCAGAGCGACCGCCGACGCCGGCAGGTAGTGACGCGCTGGGCGGTAACAGGTCATCCGGCGGCTGGCGGTCCCTCCCTCTTTAGAGTAAAACTACGGGGACGTTTCGTCAATTCCCCGCGCCGAACTTTTAGGACGCGCCGGGCGCCGCACCGGGCGTGTGGCGCGCCAGGCGCCGCGACATGATGAGGGCATAGTGGCCGCCGCTGAGCATCGTCGAGGCGCCGGTCAGCCAGATGAGTCCCGTGACCAGGGGCTCGGCCGCGCCGCCCGGGTACGCATTCCGGACCACCACCGCGAAGACCGTGGCCACTTGGACCGCCGTGTTGATCTTGCCCAGCACGCTGGGCGGAAAGTCGCGGATGGTAGTGCCGAGAAAGACCACCAGGGAGGTCGCGACGATCATGACGTCGCGGCTTAGCACAAGGATCGTCACCCACCACGGTATGGAATGCACCAGGGCCAGGACGAAGAACGTGGAAGAGAGCAGCAGCTTATCGGCGATGGGATCGAGGTAGGCGCCGAGCTGGGTCTTCTGGTTGAAGCGCCGGGCGACCAGGCCGTCGATGGCGTCGGTGACGGCCGCGGCGACGAACAGCACCAGCGCCCAGCCGTGCCGGTCGTAGAGGATGCTGATGAAGATGAGGGGAATCCCCAAGAGGCGGAACAGCGTGAGCTGATTAGCGACGTTCCAGAGCTGGCGCATCGTATCAATCAGCGGGATCGCGCGGGGGTTTCGGCAGCCGCGCCAGCAGCCGGGCGGCCTGCTCGAACTCTTCGCGCAGCGCCGGCTGCCGCAGGTTCTCCCGCAGGTGTTCGAGCTTCTGGATGCACGCCGAGAGCGCGCCGTCGACGTGGGCGGTGTTGGTGAGCGCGATGTCCCGCCACAACTCGGGGGCGCTCGCGGCGAGGCGCGTCATGTCGCGCAGGCCGTTGGCCGAGATGCGCAGATCCTCAGATTCGGGGAATTGCTCCATGAGCAGCGAAGCCAGGGCGGTAGAAAGCATCTGGGGCAGGTGCGAGGTCCAGGCGACGATGCGGTCGTGCTCTTCCGGGGACCGTAGCAGCACCGTGGCGCCTATTCTTTCCAGCCACTGGCAAAAGCGGCGGACACGCTCGTCCGGCGGCAGGAGGCCCTCCGGAGGCGTGAGCACGTAACGGTAGCCACGGAACAAGTCGGCGTCGGCGACCTCGACCCCGCGCTCAGCCTTGCCGGCCATGGGATGTCCGCCGAGGAACAGGGCGCGTCCGGCCGTGAAGCATTGCGCGGCGCGCGCCACGATGGCCGTCTTGGTGCTGCCGGCGTCGGTGACGAGGGCGTCGGGGCGCGCCAGCTCGGCCAGCCGCGGCAGGTCGTCGAGGATCCGGCTGATGGGGTGCGCGAGATAGACGAGATCGGCCTGGGGAATAGCTTGCTCCAGGGGCAGGCCCTCGTCGATGACACCGCGTTTGAGAGCAGCGGCCAGCGTGCGCGGCGAGGAGACACCCAGGATGCGGTCCGCCAGTCCGTGCCGGCGCACGGCGAGGGCGAACGATCCGCCGATTGAGCCGACCCCAACGACCGCGACGGTTCGCACCCTAGGCTCCGGCGCCCGCGCCGCTTGCAATGCTCCGATCGACGGCCGGGGCGATGATGCGAAGCTGCCGCATCAGCTCGGTGAACTGGACCGGCGTGAGCGACTGGGCGCCGTCGCTGAGGGCGCGATCCGGGTCGGGATGCACCTCGATGAGCAGTCCGTCGGCGCCGGCGGCGACCGCCGCGCGGGCCATTGGCAGGACCTTGTCGCGCCTCCCCGTGCCGTGCGAAGGGTCGGCGACGATCGGCAGATGCGAGAGCTTGTGGACCACCGGAATCGCCGAGATGTCCAGAGTGTTGCGGGTGTAGCTCTCGAAGGTACGGATGCCGCGCTCGCACAGAATCACCTGGTAGTTGCCGCCCGACATGATGTACTCGGCCGAAAGCAGCAGCTCCTCGATGGTCGCCGCGATGCCGCGCTTGAGGAGCACGGGTTTGTTTACGCGCCCCAGCTCTTTTAGCAGGAAGAAGTTCTGCATGTTGCGCGCGCCGACCTGGAGCATGTCGGAGTACTCGCTGAGCAGCCCGATCTGGGTCTGGTCCATGACCTCGCTGACCACGAGCAGGCCGTTGCGGTTGGCGGCCTCACGCATCAGGCGCAGGCCTTCTTCGCCGAGTCCCTGAAAGCTGTACGGCGAGGAGCGCGGCTTGAAAGCTCCGCCGCGCAGAAAGCGCGCGCCGTTCTCGGCCACCAGGTCCGCGACGCGGTTGATCTGGTCACGGCTCTCGACGCTGCACGGCCCGGCCATCATGATGACTTCGGGCCCGCCGATCTTTACCGTGCCTATCTCGATCACGGTTCCTTCGGGCCGGAACGCTCGGCTGGCCAGTTTGTAAGGGGCCGAGATGCGCAGGACCTCCTGCACGCCTTCCAGGACCTCGAGATCGCCGACCTCAACATCGCCCCGCGCGCCGACCGCGCCGAGCAAGGTGTGCCGGACGCCCGTCGAGCGGTGTACGTCGAAACCCATGCTCACCAGCCGGTCGATCACCGACTGCACCTGCGTCTCCGGGGCGCCCTCCTGCATCACGATCATCATTTCGGTTGTTCCTTGGCGGCAGAGGCGTCCGGGTCCATGATGGGCCGTTGGATGGAGCGCATCTCATCGATGATGCGCTCGAAGATGCGGCGCACCGCTTCGGCCGCCAGCGGTCCGCCGTTGTGGGCGCCGATGTTTGCGAAGACCTGCTCTTCGCGCCGGGGTTCGTAGATCGGGATGCCGGCGGATTTCTTCAGCGGCGCAAGCGCCAGCACGCAGCGGGCGCGCTCGTTGAGCAGGTCGAGGATCTGGCGGTCCATCGCGTCAATCTTTTCTCGCCAATCGGACAGGTTCGTTGCTGGATTCCGGTCCATTGCGTGATTCCTGTAAACGGCGGTTACTTTACCTCGATTTTGCGAAAGCCGGCCTTGAGGCCAGCCGTGTAGTCCCGCAGGCGTTCGGGAAGGGCCGGATCGTTCTGGTGATCCCCGATCAGCCGCATGAAGGCGCTGCCGACCACGGCGGCGTCCGCGAGCGGGGCGAGTTCCGCCAGATGCTCGGGGCGCGAGATGCCGAAGCCGACGGCCAGCGGCAGCCGGCTCACGGCGCGCACCCGCCGGATGAGTGGCGCGACCGACCTCGAAAGCGCCTCCTGCTCACCCGTGACGCCGGTACGCGAGACCAGGTAGATGAAACCAGTCGAGTATTGCGCCACCAGCTCCAGCCGGTGGTCGGTGCTGGTCGGAGCGGCCAGGAAGATAGTGTCCAGGTGGTGGCGGCGCATCTCGGTGACGAACGGACCGGCCTCTTCGACGCTGAGATCGGTCAGCAGCGCGCCATCCGCGCCGGCGGCGGCGAAATCGGCGGCGAACTTCGGGAACCCGTAGCGCATGACGGGATTCAAGTACGTAAAGATCACCAAAGGAACCTGGGACCGGCGGCGGATCTCGCGCACCAGGTCGAGCACCGTGCGCAACGAAGTGCCGGCGCGCAGGGCACGCTCGCTCGCGCGCTGGATCACCGGGCCATCGGCGATCGGATCAGAGAAGGGAACACCGAGCTCGATAATGTCCGCCCCGCCGGCTTCGAGAGCAGCGACCAGGGCCGGCGTGTGCGCTGGCGAGGGATCACCCGCCGTGAGGTAAGCGACCAGGCCCCGGTCGTCCGCCTGGCGGAGCCGGTCAAAGCATTGGGCAATGCGCGTCATTCGAGCTCGGGAAAGTTTTCCCGGTAGATGTCGATGTCCTTGTCGCCGCGGCCGGAAAGGTTGACGACGAAGACCTGTCCCGGGGCGGAGGGCGCGCGGCGCATGACCTCGGCAATCGCGTGCGCGGATTCAAGCGCCGGCAGGATGCCTTCCAGGCGGCACAGCAGCTTGGAGGCTTCGAGCGCCTCGCCATCGGAGGCTGAGGTGTACTCGGCGCGTCCCGTATCGTGCAGCCAGGCGTGCTCGGGGCCGATCGAAGCGTAATCGAGTCCCGCCGAGACGGAGTGGGTGAGGGCCACCTGGCCGTTCTCGTCCTGCAGGACGTAGCTTTGGCTGCCGTGCAGAACCCCCGGCAAGCCGCCAGCAAAGCGAGCCGCGTGTTCGCCGAGACCTGTACCGCGCCCGCCGGCTTCGACGCCCACGACCCGCACCGACTCGTCGCCGAGAAACGGATAAAAGAGCCCGATGGAGTTCGAGCCGCCGCCGACGCAGGCGATCAGCAGGTCGGGCAGGCGGCCCTCGGCTTCCAGGATCTGGACGCGGGCTTCCTTTCCAATGACACTTTGGAAGTCGCGAACCATCTGCGGATAAGGATGCGCGCCCAGCACCGAGCCGAGCAGATAATGCGTGTCCGCGACGTTGGTCACCCAGTCGCGCATGGCCTCGCTGATGGCGTCCTTGAGGGTCTGGCTGCCGGCGGTGACCGGCACCACTTCGGCGCCGAGCAGGCGCATGCGGAAGACGTTGAGGCGCTGCCGCCGCATGTCCTCGGAGCCCATGTAGACGATGCCCTGAAAGCCGAACAGGGCGCAGACGGTGGCGGTCGCGACGCCGTGCTGGCCGGCACCGGTTTCGGCGATGATGCGGCGCTTGCCCATGCGCCGGGCGACGAGCGCCTGTCCCAGGCAGTTGTTGATCTTGTGGGCGCCCGTGTGCAGCAGATCCTCGCGCTTCAAGTAAATGCGCGCGCCACCCAGGTGTTCCGTCAGGCGCCGGGCGAAGTAAAGCGGCGTCGGACGTCCGGCATAATTGTGCAAAAGGTCGTCAAACTCAGCATTGAAAGCCGGATCGGCGCAAGCTTTATTGAAAGCGTGCTCCAGCTCCTCGAGCGGAGCCATTAGCACCTCGGGGACAAAGCGCCCGCCGTAGGGTCCGAAATGGCCGCCGGCGTCGGGGCCGGCCAGGGTAGCTGCGCTAGACGGTCGCTGCATGCCGTGAAGCCTCCTGCAAAAATTCCTGGACCTTCACCGGGTCCTTGACGCCCGGAGCCCGCTCCAGCCGGGAGCTGGCGTCGACGCCCCACGGCGCCGCCTCGCGAATGGCCTCGGCGACATTCGAAGCGTCGAGCCCTCCGGCGACGACGATCTTGCCATACCGGGCGGCGGCGCGCGCCACTCCCCACGGAAAGCTGCGTCCGGTGCCTCCCCACGCCCCACTGTCGCCGGCGGCGTCGAGCAGGAAGGCCTCGCAGCGGTAGTCCGCGAGCACCGTGGGATCGAAGCCGTCGCCGACCCGGAAAGCCTTCCAGACCCGCAGCGGCTCGAGCGCCTCGCAATCGAAGGGCGATTCCGCGCCGTGGAGCTGGACCACGTTTAGGCGCACCGCGTCGGCCACTTTGCGGATGCGGTCCGAAGTCTCGTCCACGAAGATCCCGACCTTGAGCACGCGCGGCGGCAAAACGGCCGCTATCATCGCCCCTTGGGCGACATCGACATATCGTGGGCTCCCAGGGTAGAAATTCAGGCCGATGGCGGTGGCCCCGGCGCGGACCGCTTCGAGCGCGTCCTTCACCTGGGTGATGCCGCAGATCTTCAGAATCTCAACCGGCACGGTTCACCCCTGACAATAGCGTGTGAAGGGCGGCCCCCGGGTCGGATTGCGACATCAGGCTCTCGCCAATGAGGAACCCTCGGTAGCCGGCGGCCGCGAGACGGGCGACGTCTTCGGGCGTCCGGATGCCGCTCTCGCTCACGGCCAGCACGTGCGAAGGCATCTCCTCGGCCAGGCGCAGGGAGGTGTCGAGCGAGACCTCGAAAGTTTGGAGATTGCGGTTGTTGACGCCGATCAGATTCGCGCCGGCGTCCACGGCCCTGTGGAGCTCGTCGCGGTCGTGAACCTCGACGAGCGCATCGAGACCCAGCGTGCGAGCCTCGTCGAGCAGCTCGCGGAGCTCCGCCGGCTTCAGTACCGCCACGATGAGCAGGATGGCGTCCGCGCCGTGGGCGGCGGCTTGCCAGACGTGGTAGCGGTCCAGGGTGAAGTCCTTGCGCAGGACGGGCAGTTCGGTCGCGGCGCGCGCCTGCTCGAGGTGTTCGAGCGCGCCCTGGAAGAACTGCATGTCGGTCAGTACCGAGAGCGCCGCGGCCCCGGCCGCTTCGTAGCGGCGGGCGATTTCGAGGGGCTCAAATTGCGGCGCGATCAGACCACGTGAAGGCGAGGCGCGCTTGATCTCCGCGATTACGGCTGGCGCGGCGCGCTCGAGGGCCTGGCGGAAGCCCCGGCGCGCAGGCCGTTCCACCTTCTGAAGCTCGGCGAGCGGCGCGCGGGCGCAATCCAGCAGCAGCTCGGCCCGCTTGCGAACCACAATTTGATCCAAAATGGAAAGCTCAGACGCGCGCACAAAGACGGCCCCTAGGCTGTTGTGCCGGTGGGGGATTAGTTCTTAATCCTATCACGGACTAAGGGCCTTCGCCGTTTGTTCGACCCTGCGCCGCATGTTAGATTGGGGCGTAGAGCCTCGCGCCATGAAAGCCTTAGTTACAGGTTCGGGCGGGCTGGTCGGGTCCGCCTGCGTCGGTCTGTTGTGCGAGCAGGGCTGGGACGTGGCCGGCGTCGACAACAACCAGCGGGAATGTTTTTTTGGTCCCGAGGGCTCGACGCGGGCAGCGGTGCAAGACCTGCTAGCGCGCTGGAAAACCTACCGTCACCACGAGGTGGACATCCGCGACCGGCAGCGGGTCCGCGACCTCTTCGAGGCCGAGCGGCCCGCTTTCATCATCCACACCGCCGCGCAGCCTTCGCACGATAAGGCGGCGTCGATCCCCTACGACGACTTCGACGTCAATGCTCTCGGGACGGTGAACCTGCTGGTAGCCGCCCGGGACTTCTGCCGCGATTCGCCCTTCTGCTTCACGAGCACCAACAAGGTCTACGGCGACCGGCCGAACCAGCTCCCCCTGGTGGAGAAAGAAACCCGCTGGGACTACGCCAACGGCCTGGACGGCATCGATGAGACCATGTCGATTGACGCCTGCCTGCACTCGCTGTTCGGCGCCTCGAAAGTGGCGGCCGACATCATGGCGCAGGAATATGGCCGCTACTTCGGCATGCCGGTGGGGGTGTTCCGGGGCGGCTGCCTGACCGGCCCGCAGCATGCCGCGGTCGAGTTGCACGGCTACCTCGCCTACATCGTGAGGTGCGCGGTGCTGGGACGGCCCTACCGCGTCTTCGGCTATAAAGGTAAACAGGTGCGCGATCAGATCCATTGCCGGGACATCGCGAATTTATTCCTGGAGTTTTGCCGTCATCCCCGGCAAGGTGAGGCTTACAACTTGGGAGGCGGACGGGCTAACAGCCTGTCCATCCTCGAGACCGTCGCTATCCTGAAGCAGATGGGGCACCACCTGGAGTACACCTACGAAGAAACCAACCGGGTCGGGGACCATATCTGTTACATTTCCGATCTCACCAAGCTGCGGACCCACTTCCCCAACTGGAAGATGGAGTATGATTTGAACCGGATCGTGGAGGAGATCGTCCAGGCGTGTCACCACCGCGCATGAAGTTTTCCGTCGTCATTCCGGCCCACAACGAAGCCGAGAACCTCGCCCCAACCGTCGAGAGGAGCGCCCGGGCCTTGACCGAGGCGGGGTTCGATTACGAGATCGTGGTGGTCAACGACAATAGCGAGGACGATACGGAAGCCGTGATGAACCGGCTGTGCGCCCGGGACCCGGCGGTGCGTCTGGTGCCCAACCACGGGCCACGCGGCTTCGGCCTGGCGGTGCGGACCGGGCTGCAACACTTCAGCGGCGACGCGGTGGCCGTCGTGATGGCCGACGGCTCCGACAGCCCAGAAGACATCGTTACTTACTTCCAGCGGATCCAGGAAGGCTACGAGTGCGTCTTCGGCTCCCGCTTCGTGGGCGGCAGCCGCATCATCGATTAC
>JBGPDC010000044.1:0-32390 GCA_041482115.1 Terriglobia bacterium
CTCGACCGATCTCCACATCGGCAGCATGAACGCCGGCATGAAGGACATGCTCAACGTCATGGGCAAGTTCCTCGCCATGGGCATGTCCGTCGATGACGTCATCGCGCGCTCGACCTGGAACCCGGCCCGCGAGATCAAGCAGGAGCAGTTGGGAAATCTCTCGGTGGGCTCCCCCGCCGACGTCGCCGTGCTGCGCCTCGAAAAAGGCAACTTCGGCTTCACCGACATGTACGGCGCGCGCATGGCCGGCACGCAGAAACTGACCTGCGAGCTGACCGTCCGCGACGGCAAGGTCGTCTACGACCTGAACGGTCTCGGCGCCACCGACTGGCAGAAGCTCCCCAAGGAATACCGCCGCTTCAACGATCCCCGCTGGGATGGGTTGACCCCCAACACCCCCGCGGCCGAGGGGACGGGCCAGAAGAAGAAAAAGAAGTAGACTAGCAGTGTGAGCCAGAAGAACACGTCCGAAGGCCCGGCAACCCCACTGCGACAGGAACGCGGTGTGTGGGTCTACCAGGGTGAGCGTATCGACGCCTCGATCGTGGACCTGATCGACCGCGAACGCGAAACTCGAGTTGCTCTCTACACCATTCCGCCATGTCCGCTCTCGAAACCGTCCTGACCTCCCTCGAACGCGCCCCCGCTCTCGTCCGCGAGATGGTGGACGAGATGCCGCCTCACCTCCGCACCCGCCGCCTGCGTCCCGAGAAGTGGTCGCTCCACGAGCACGCCTGCCATCTCGCCGTCGCCCAGGACCTCTTCGAGCAGCGCCTCGCCCTCCTGCTCGCCGAGGATAACCCGGCCATCCGCCCGTACCTCCCCGATCAGGACGACGCCCCCGACCGCCTCCTCCAACTGGATCTGGACGCCACCCTCGACCGCTTCGCCCGCAAGCGGGCCCGCCTCGTCGCGCGCCTCCGCACTCTCACGCCGGCCCAGTGGCAGCGCCCCGGCCGCCATCCCGAGTACACCCCCTACACCGTCTACATCATGTTCCGCCACGCCGCCCTCCACGACGGACTCCATCTCTACCGCATGGAGGAACTATTATTGGCGCCGGCCTTCACCACGCCGGGCGTTTCAGAGCGATAATGCAGAGCGGCCGGAGGTAGTCACATGCGGATAAACGTTTTCAGTTTGGTGGTTGCAGCAGCGGTGTGCAGCTTACCCGCGGTCGCCCAAACGCCCAGCGCGAAACCGTCGTCCACGCGGGGCCTTGCCACCCTAGAGCTCCTGAACCAGCCGGACGTCCGCCTCTTACGGGTCGAGATCGAGGCCGGTGTCACGCGCGCCATGCATGCGCATAACGATGTCAAGTTTCACCTCTTCATTCCCGTCAGCGGAACCGTGCAGCTCTCCATCGGTTCCGACAACCCGGTAGAGGTGGCTCCAGGGCAGGCGCAATATATCAAGAAGGGCACCTCTCACGGCTTTAAGAACACGGGGACCACCAAGGCCACCATCATCGAAGTCTTCGTTAAGGAGGGCGCCGCGCTCGCCGACCGGGACGCGCTCGGCTCCCTGGCCCTCGGCCTCGCCGCCCTGCGGAAGTAGAACGAATCGAAGCCCCTGGCATCCACATCCTATAAGATAGAGGCGGTCTTCTGACCTGCAGCCGCAGGCTGGTTTTCTTCCGAGTTATTTTTTTACAAAACGAACCCAATTGTGCGGTTTCCCCTTTATTTTCTTTATGTTAGACTCCTAGCGTATGGCCCGGCACCGTCCCCCTGACCCGCCCCGCAGCTTCCGCCAGCGCCTCCAGGCGCTCGAGAACGTCGGTCCCCTGCTGCGGATGGTCTGGAGCACCAGCCCGCCCCTCACCCTGGTTTCGGTCTCGTGCCGCGTCCTTCGCGCGCTACTCCCCGTCGCCACCTTGTGGATCGGCAAGCTCATCATCGATCAAGTCGTCCAGGCGGTGCGTACGGGCGCCATCGAAGGCAACCATATTTGGTGGCTGGTCGGGGCCGAACTGGGACTGACCCTCGCCTCCGACCTCCTCGGCCGCGTCACCGCCCTCGCCGACTCGCTGCTCGGCGACCGCTTCACCAACCGGCTCAGCGTCGAGCTGATGCAGCACGCCTCCCGCCTCGACCTTGCCCACTTCGAGGACCCCGAGTTTTACGACAAGCTCGAGCGCGCCCGCCGACAGACCACCGGCCGCCTCATGTTGATGGCCCAAGTCCTCGGCGCCCTCCAGGACCTCATCACTCTCGCCACCCTTACCGCCTCGCTGCTCCTGTTCTCGCCCTGGCTCCTGCTCCTGCTGGTCTGCGCCGTGATTCCCGCTTTCCTCGGCGAGACTCACTTCGCCGATCTCAGCTATTCGCTGCTCTACCGCTGGACCCCGCAGCGCCGCGAGCTCGACTACGTCCGCTGGCTCGGCGCCACGCAGGAAAGCGCCAAGGAGGTCAAGATCTTCGGCCTCGGCCCGTACCTCACCGAGCGCTACCGCCGCCTCGCGGACCTTTTCTATGCCGAGAACCGCTCGCTGGTGCTGAAGCGCTCCGCGGTGGGCTTTCTCCTGGCCCTTATCGGTACCGCCGGCTATTACGGCGCCTACATTGTCATTCTCTACCGCACGCTGCACGGCGAGCGCACGGTCGGCGACCTGACCTTCCTGGCCGCTTCCTTCGCCCGCAGCCACGGGCTGATCGAGTCCCTGCTCTCGACGGTCGCGAGCATCTCCGAGCAGGCCCTCTACCTCGACGACCTCTTCGCCCTGTTCCGCATGCAGCCGCGCATCGTCTCTCCGCCCGGCGCGCTGCCGGTGCCGCGTCCGATCCGCCTCGGACTCGAGTTCCGCCACGTGAGCTTCCGCTATCCGGACGCGGAGCGTGACGCGCTGCACGACGTCTCTTTCACCCTCGAGCCCGGCTCCAGCCTCGCCCTGGTCGGCGAGAATGGCGCCGGCAAGACCACCCTCGCCAAGCTCGTCGCCCGCCTCTACGAACCCACCTCCGGCGCGATCCTGCTCGATGGCCGCGACCTCCGCGAGTACGACGTCGAGGACCTCCGCCGCGAAATCGGCGTCATCTTTCAGGACTTCATGCGCTACCACATGCTGCTCGCCGAGAACATCGGCCTCGGCCGCGTGGAAGCCCTCGAAGACCGCCCCCGCATCGAGCACGCGGCGGAGCTTAGTCTCGCCCACGACGTCGCCTCCCGCCTCGAGAACGGCCTCGACCAGATGGTCGGACGCCGCTTCGAGGGCGGCGTCGATCTCTCGGGCGGCGAATGGCAGAAGGTCGCGCTCGGCCGCGCCTATATGCGCGACGCCCAGATCCTGATCCTCGACGAGCCCACCGCCACCCTCGACGCCCGCGCCGAGCACCGCGTTTTCGAGCGCTTCGCCGCCCTCACTCGCGGTAAAATGGCCGTGCTCATCTCGCACCGCTTCTCGACCGTGCGGATGGCCGATCGCATCGTGGTCATCGAAGACGGCCAGCTCCGCGAGCACGGCACCCACCGGGAGCTGCTCGCCTTAGGCGGCCGCTATGCGGAGTTGTTCGAGCTTCAGGCCGCCGGGTATAGATGATAATGATGCGCCGCTTGCTGCCGCTCGCTCTCGCCGCCGCTCTCCTCTGCGCCCAGAGCCCCGCCCCGAGCCCCTACCAGGACCCCGACCGCAAGCTCTTCGCCGAGATCGACCAGCGCAACGAGCTGCTCGCAAACCTCGAATACCTCTCCGACCGCATCGGCGCGCGCGTCACCGGCTCCGAGGCCCTGCGGCGCGCCAACCAATGGACGCTCGAGAAGCTGCGCGGCTACCGTGTCGATAGCGTGCGTCTCGAGTCGTTTCGCATCGCCCACGGCTGGACCCGCGGCCCCGCGACCGCGCGCATCCTCGAGCCGGCCCAGCATCCCATCGCCATCGCCTCGCTCGGCTGGGCCGCCTCCACCCCCGGAACCATCAGCGGCCCGGTGCGCTACGTCAAGGTCGAGAAGATCGAGGACCTCCAGGCTTATCGCGGCCAGTTGCGCGGCTCGATCGTCATCACTACCCAGCCGGCCCGCCTGATCCCGGACAAGCCCGCCGACAATTCGCTCGACGTCCTCGACATTGAGCGGCCTCCCGGCGAGCCGGAGCTGTCCTCGAACGAACGCCGCCGCTACCGCCGTCAAATGCAGGAGTTCTTCGAGAAGGAAGGGGTCCTCGCCATTCTCCGCGAAGGCGCCAAGGAGTTTCGCCTGCTGAACATGAGCAGCGAGGGCGGCACCGAATACAACCTCTCGCCGCTCCCCTCGGCCTTCATCGCCCACGAGGACTACCTGCGCCTGTGGCGTCTGCTCGCCCGCGGCCCGGTCCAGGTGGCGCTCGACATCCGCAACGAGACCACCGGGCCGGTCGAAATCTCGAATACCGTGGCCGAAATCCGCGGCCGCGAGAAACCGGAGGAGTACGTGCTCGTCGGCGCCCACCTCGACAGTTGGGACCTGGGCGACGGCTCCACCGACAACGGCACCGGCACGAGCGTGGTTCTCGAAGCCGCCCGGGCCATCCGCGCCGCGGGCCTCGTGCCCCGCCGCTCCATCCGCTTTGTGCTCTTTGCGGGCGAGGAGCAAGGGTCGGTCGGTGCGCGGGAGTACCTCAAAATCCACAAGGACGACCTCGATCGCATCCAGGCTGTCGTGGTTCACGACACCGGCACGGGACGGGTCAAGAGCTTCTCGGTCGAGGAGCGCTACGATCTGCGAGAAGCGCTCGACCGCCTCGTCGAGCCCCTCCACGAAGCCGGTCTCCAGGAACTGACCATGCGGCAGACCCGGGGCAGCGACCACGTCGTCTTCCGCGAAGAGGGTGTACCCGCCTTCTTCGCGCTCCAGGACATCGCCGGCTACCGCCAGAACCATCACTCGCAAGCCGACACGTTTGACAAGGTGCTCCCGGACGATCTCATCCAGGGCGCCAAGGTCGTAGCGGCCTTCGCCTGGAACCTCGCCGAGTCCCCCGACAAGCTCCCGCGCAAGCGGGTGATCAAGGTCGAGTCGGGACCTTGAGGAAACTCCCGGCTTGCCCTTGAAAACTCCTGATCGTACCTGTTAGAGTAATAAGCTCGCCAAACAGGAGTCTCATAGCACATGCCCGTACTATTAGCGCTGGTCATCTGGCTCGTGTGCGCGGCCATCACGGCGCCGTTCGTCCTGCACACCTGGTGGTTCCCGGTAGCGATTTCCGAGCACGCCCGCACCGTCGACAGCCAGATCATGCTTACCTTCTGGGTCACCGGCGTGGTCTTTGTCCTGGCGCACCTGGGGCTCGGCTGGGCCGTGTTCAAGTTCGGCCGGAAGCGGTCCGGGCCGGCCACTTACTCCCACGGCAACAACACCATGGAGGCCATCTGGACCAGCGCCGCCGCCGTCCTATTTATAGGCCTCGTGCTGATGGGCACCAGCGTGTGGGCCCGCGTCCACATGAACGCCGCGCCTGCTGGCTCTATGCCCGTCGAGGTGACCGGCAAGCAGTTCGTCTGGAACGTCCGGTATCCCGGCCCGGATGGCAAGCTCGGCGCTCTCGATATCCGGCAGATCAACGACGCCAACGGCAACCCCCTGGGCATCGACTCGAAAGACCCGGCCGGCAAGGACGACATCACCTTCCCCAACCTGGTGGTGCCCGTGAACCGTTCCATCGAGGTGACGCTGCACTCCCTCGACGTGACCCACAGCTTCTTCGTGCCGGAGCTGCGCCTCAAGCAGGACGCGGTGCCCGGCATGACCATCCGGATTAACTTCATCGCCGACAAGGTCGGCTTGTATGAGCTCCCCTGCGCCGAGCTGTGCGGCCTCGGGCACTTCAAGATGCGCGCCTTCCTGGATGTAAAGGAGCAGGGCGATTTCGATAAATGGATGCAGGAGCGCGTCGCCGAGCGAGCGGCGCAACAATAGGAGAAGGAAAGAATGGCAGAATCGCACGATCACGCGCATGCGGCTCCCACGAGCTTCATCCGCAAGTACGTCTTCAGCCTGGATCATAAAGTCATAGGTCTCCAGTACTACTTCCTGGGTCTGTCGGCGGCGATTGTCGGCATGGCCCTGTCCCTGCTCATGCGGTTCCACCTGGTGTGGCCGACCACGCAGGTGGCCTGGCTCGAGAAACTCTTCCCGGCCGGGGCCGCCGGCGGCCTGATGACCCCGGAGCTCTATCTCTCGCTGATGACCATGCACGGGACCATCATGGTCTTCTTCGTGCTCACCACCGCGCCGCAGAGCGGCTTCGGCAATTACATGTTGCCGATCCAGATCGGCGCGGCCGACATGGCCTTCCCCACCCTGAACATGCTGTCGTTTTGGATCACCTTCGTCTCCTACGTGATCATGATCGGGGCGTTCTTTGTGCAAGGGGGCGCCCCGCTGGGCGGCTGGACCTTCTATCCCCCGCTGAGCGCTATACCGGAGGCCGGCCCCGGCCAGGCCATGGGCGCGAACATGTGGATCCTGAGCATCGCCATTTTCTGCATCGCTTCGCTGCTCGGAGCCCTGAACTTCATCACCACCACCCTCGACCTGCGAACCCGCGGGCTCTCGCTGATGCGGATGCCGCTCCCCTGCTGGACCTGGTTCATCACCGCCATCCTGGGCCTGCTGGCTTTCGGCGTCCTGCTCTCGGCGGGCGTGCTGCTGCTGATGGACCGCATCGCCGGCACCAGCTTCTTCGTGCCCGGAGGCCTGGTGGTTTCCGACCGCGCCGTCAACCACACCGGCGGCTCGCCGCTGCTATGGCAGCACCTGTTCTGGTTCTTCGGCCATCCCGAGGTTTACATCGCCATCCTGCCGAGCATGGGGATCGTCTCGCAGGTCCTCTCCACCTTCTCCCGCAAGCCCATCTTCGGCTACCGGGCCATGGTCTACGCCATCATCGCCATCGGCGGCATCGGCTTCGCCGTGTGGGGCCACCACATGTTTATCAGTGGCATGAACCCCGCCACCGCCATCGCCTTCTCGGTGCTGACCATGTCGATCGGCGTCCCCTCGGCCATCAAGACCTTCAACTGGATCGGCACCCTGTGGGGCGGCAAGATCCGCTTCTCGACGCCGATGCTCTATGCCATCGCCTTCGTGTCGCTATTCGTCACCGGCGGGCTGAGCGGCATCTTCCTGGGCCAGCCCTCCATCGACCTGTACTTCCACGACACCTACTTCGTGGTCGCCCACTTCCACCTGATCATGGGCGTGGCGTCCATCTTCGGCATCTTCGCCGGCACCTACTTCTGGCTCCCGAAGATGTTCGGCCGCATGATGAACGAGACTCTCGGCAAGCTGCACTTCTGGATCACCTTCGTAGGCGTCTACTGCATCTTTGGTCCGATGCACTACCTCGGGCTGATGGGGCACATGCGCCGTTACTCGGAAACGACCGGCGTCAAGTACTTGGCCGCGTCCGATCCGTTGCACCAGTTCATGACCATTGCGGCGTTCATCACGGTGGGCGCCCAGTTGATCTTCATCGTCAACCTCTTCTGGAGCATCTTCAAAGGCCCCAAGGCGAGCGTCAACCCCTGGGAGTGCACCACGCTCGAGTGGACCATTCCTTCCCCGCCTCCGCATGATAACTTCGCCGGCCATGAACCGGTGGTTTACCGCGGTCCTTATGAATACGGCGTGCCCGGCGCGCCGCAGGACTTCCTGATGCAGAACGATCCGGCCGAGGTAAGCGCGCGGCATTAGGGCAAACCATGGCGACCATCGTTGCACCTCCCCAACCCGCGAAGCCAGTCCCGGCCGGACCGGGTGGTACTCCGCCCGGTGGCGGCGGCTTTTCCGGCGGCGGAGGCGGGGGCGGCAACGGGTCCGGCGGACCGGACGAGGCCGCGCTGCGCGTCACGCGCTACAAGACCGGCACCTGGTTCGGCCTCGGCGGGGTAGTCATGGTTTTCGCGGGCTTCGTCAGCGCCTACGTGGTGCGGCGGGGCCTTTCGACCGGCGACTGGCGGCCGATCCAGCTCCCCGGGGTGCTGGGATTCAGCACCGCCGTGCTGCTGCTCAGCAGCCTGACCCTGGAGCGCGCCCGGCGCAGCCAAGATGGCTCGTCGCTTACCTGGCTGCGGATCACCTCGCTGCTCGGCGTCGTCTTTCTGGCCGGGCAATATGCCGCCTGGCGGCAACTGGCGGCGGCCGGGGTTTACGTCGCCTCCAACCCGGCGAGCTCCTTCTTCTACGTCCTCACCGGCGCCCACGGACTGCACCTGCTGGGCGGCTTGCTGGCGCTCTTCTACGTGACCGCCCGCGCCCCCAACCCCGCCTGGGTGGGACGCGAAGCGGCGACGCAAAGTCTGGCCTTATATTGGCACTTCATGGATGGCCTGTGGGTCTTCCTATTCTTCTTGATGGTGGTAGGGAGGTAATTGCATGGCTGACGTTACGGCGACCGGTTGGGGCGGAGGTTCAGCGCCCTTTGCGGTCCCCTCGAAGAAGCTCGGAATGTGGTTGTTCATCCTTTCCGACTCGCTCACCTTCTCCGCACTCCTGGTAGCTTACAGTTACTCGCGCATCGCCAATCCGGCTTGGCCGACGCCCTTCGAGATGTACCCGGCGGTGCTGTTCTCGAGCATCATGACGTTTTGCCTCCTCTCGTCGAGCGTGACGATGGTGCTGGCGGTCTCGGCGGCGCACCGCGGCCTGCGCGGGGCGGCCGTCAAGTGGATCCTGGCGACGATGGCCGGCGGCCTCGCCTTTGTCGTGTTGCACGCCAACGAATGGATCCACCTCATCTACACCGAAGGCGTCACCCCCTTCCACAATCCCTGGGGCGCGCCGCTGTTTGGGGCGACCTTCTTCACCCTCACCGGCCTGCACATGACCCACGTCATCAGCGGCGTAATCTACCTCGGCGTGATCGCCGCCGGGTTCGGATCGGGCCGCTTCGAGTCGGCGGACGTGGAAGTGGCGGGCCTCTACTGGCACTTCGTCGACCTGGTGTGGATGTTCATCTTCCCGCTGGTTTACCTGATGTCGGTCAACATGAAGGGTTAAGGGAGAGCACTCATGGCGGAACAAGAACATCACGGCAACCGGCTCTATCTGATCGTCTGGTTCTGGCTGCTGGCCATGACCGGCGTCGAGGTTTTCCTGGCTTACGAGCGTCTGCCCATCCATCTGATGCTGGCGCTGCTGTTGGGCCTTTCGCTCGTGAAGGCGGCGCTGATTATCGCCTACTTCATGCACCTGCGCTTCGAGAAGCGCAGCATGACCTTAACCCTGATGCCGCCGCTGGTCATTTGCATCTGTCTCATGATCGTGTTCTCTTTCCCCGACGGCCTCCGGCTGCTGGACATGCGGAAGTAACCATGCCTCTCCTGCCTCCGTTCGCGCTGCAATGCGCCATGTGTTACCAAACCGCGGCGCAGGCCGCCCAAGGCCTGCACGCGCTCAACATGGGCATCCTCATCCTGCTCCTGCCGCCGCTCGCGATCATCGGGGGCATCTCCTGGGCCGTCTATCAGCGGCGGGACGAGCCGGGCGCCGCCCGGGATGCCGCGGCCGGCTCCCAGCCGGACCGCGCGCTGCGCGAGCCGTAAGGGGCGCGTCGTAAGACGCCGCCTCAGCAGCTTACACCCCGGGCTTATGACACCGTAAAAATGGGGTAGCAGGGCTATCTGTGGCAGATAACGGGGAACTACTGATGGACGTGGTTTAGGCGAGAGATGCGGAACCCATCGCGAGAAATGTGGGGATAAATAGGCGGGAAGAGCCCTGCTACCGTTCGCGATGGCCGTCTTGTGAGACGTGTGTTCATGGTTAATCGGGCGAGCGACCAGTTGGCCCGCCCGAACTCGTTAGAAGGTCCAGCTAAAACCGAACGCCGGCGTCCATTGGTGCATGATGCCGCTGATCTTGGCCCCCGGGGAGGCCGCAAAAACATTCGGAACCTTCGTGATGTAGTCGCGAAACTCCAATCGGAATATCTTGTTCCCGCCCATCCGGATGCGCACCCCGGCCCCGTAATCGACCGTGGGAAGCGTTTCCTTGGTGTGCGTGAGCAGCGCCAGGTTGCTGAGCGGCTGGAAGGCCTGCTCGGCGCCGGTGCCCTCGAAGATCTTCAAGCCGCCGCCGCCGGCCAGGTAGGGCCGCACGCGGCCTTCGCGGCGCGGGATATAGACCAGAACGTCATAGTTGACAATGTGGGATTGGCCGTTGAAGTCCGTGGTCGTCCCGCCGGAGCTCAACTTCATCTTGTTCCAGGAATAGAGGTAACGGATCTCGCCGCCCAGCCGGTCATTCAGGGTGTGGCCGAGGAAGCCGCCGCCCGCCACGCCCGGTTGGAAGCCGATATTGCCGCCGACGGGGCCGGAATTGACGCTGGCGCCCGTATAGCCGCTGAACAGCGCCAGGCCGCCCAACTCGTATTGTCCTTGTGCCTGGGCCCGCGGAGCCGTCAGGCTCACCAGGGAGAGGGCCAGCAAAAGGCCAGCAAATGGTTGATATCTCATCGCTCCTTCTTTCTGTTCGTACCAGGGAAAGGGAAAGGGAGGGGGACGCCGGGCGCCCCCCTCCCGAAGTTATTCGACTATGCGTACATTCACAGCCGTCGTCGCCGAGGCGCCGCTGATCCGCAGCGGAACCTGCAATCCTAACGGCAAGTCGCCCGGCGCGCGGATGTTAAGTTGATAGACCCCGACAAAGCCGGGGGCGAGACCGGAGAACAGCACTTCGGCCTCGCGGTCGCCGATCGTCACCACGGGCTTGCTCTCCGTAAAGGAGAGGGGCGAGGAGGCTCCGGCGCTGCCCAAATCGACCTGCGGGCCGACCGCCCCCAGACCGGTGGCATAGACAATGAAGATGTCATTCGGATGGAGCGGGTTGGACAACGTGGCAAGCTGGTTATTCTTATTGCGCACGATGGCCGGGAAGGTGCCGCTCTGTCCGCTGACGCTGATTTGGAAGATCGACGGGGCTACGTCCTGGACCTGGGCGTAAAAGATGTCGCTGAGGCCTCCCGGAGTGTGCAAGACCGTCGACACCTGCCCTTGCAGGTCAAACGGCAACTGGCCGTTGATCTGCCCGGGCGAGACGTAGAGCAGCGGCACCCGGAATCCATTCACGGTGACGCAGACGCCTCCGAGCGTGGTGGGCAGGGGCACCGTGCCGGCCGAGGCGGCCGCCGGGGCGAGGCTCTGGCCGAAGATCGAGACCAGGCCGCCCTGGCCGAGGTTGCTGCTGAAGTCGGCGGCGCTCGTGATCGCCGTCACACGCGGGATGGACACCGCGGCATCGAAGTTGCCAGGCAGCTCCACCAAACCCGTCGACGAGGTCGATATCACGTTGCCGTTGCGCAGCCCCGCCAGGGTGCGGATGAAGGAGAAGTTCAGGGGGGTCAGGGGCTGCTCCACCATGCGCACCGGAGAAATCTTGATGGCGGCCGCGCCAGTATTCACCCGCTGTATCGAGCCGGCGTCCACAATCGCGCCACCCGGCGAAGTGGTATGGATGCCCTGGTCCCCCACAAAGAGGAAGCCCGCCGGACCGTTGGGCGCATCGGCGAGATCCGCCTGCGGCACGAGCGACATGTTGAGGATGTGGTTGTTGGCCACCAAGGCGCTGGGGCCGGCCGCAATGGCTCCCCGCAAGGCGGTAAAATCCTTTCGCGCCAGAGTCACTTGCTGGGAGTTGGCGTCCCAGAGCTTCACATTGCCGTCGGCCTCGGCGATGAAGGCGCCGCTCAAATTGGGGAGCGGCACGATCGCCGCGTCGCGGGCCAGATCGTTCTCATACACACCCAGCCGGCCTATCGGGAAGGCGCCGCGGTCGGTGAGCTGGATGGCGTCCACCCTAGACCTTGTGGTCGGTGTCCGAACCACCGCGAGCACCGAAGCGTTGTCGGCCGAGACGGATATCGGATAGTCGCCGGCCGGCATGAACAGATAACCCTCGCTTTGCAGGGTGTCGAGGTTGATCACCGTGATGTTCTCGCCCGCGGAGTTGGCCACCAGCACATAGCGCCGGTCCGCCGACAGGCTCAGCCAGTTGGGGCGATTGCCCGTGGGGAACGTGCCGAGCAGCCGCAAGTCGGAATTCTGGAACACATGGAGCTCGTTCTTGGTCTGCTCGAGCACATAGAACTGGTCGCGCCGGGGGTCCGCCAGGATGTCCACCAGCTTGCCCGCCACCGGGACGATGCGGCCGCGCTGGTCCACGTCCTTCACGTTGATGTCCAGTTGCAAAGGCAGCAGCACGTTGACCCCGGCGGTCGAGCTGATGACCACCTTGCCATGCGTGGTGCCCTGCACGGTCGCATAGGAACTGAAATCCACCACCATCTCGACCGTCGCCGGCGCCACTCCGCTCGAGGGATTGAAGGTTACGCCCTTCAGCAAGGTGGAGATCTTGAAGTCGGCGGGCGTCCCGGCGGGATTCTCAATGCGGAACGTCTGGCGGGACACCGTCTTCTGGCAGTAGTCGAACTGCGCGAAAAGCTGCTCCACGTTCGGCCGCACTTGCGGCTGCTGGCTGAGGTCGCCCAGCGCTATCCAGGACACGCCGGAGTCACTGACCGCGTAGAGGCTGCGACCGCCGTTCGCCACCACCATACGGCCCGTGATCTGTTCGGTCAGGCGCAGGCGGTCGCGAATGCGGAGATTATTGGCGTCTTGGACGAAGAGGACGGGAACCGGGCCCGCCAACCCCGCCACCGGGTTCGCCGTATCGACGTAGGAAGAGTATACGGTGCTGAGACCGAAATCTATGGCGTGACCGCCGATGCTCAGATCGGCCGGGTTGACTTTGGCGTCCACATTCTCCGCCATCACGTGCAGCCGGCGATCGAGCAGATACTGGCCGGCCATGAAATAGGAGCCATCAAAGGACACCGTCGTCAGCGGCGGGGCGAACGCCCGCTGGAAGGTCAAGACCAGCCGGAAGTTCAGCTCGCGGGGCGGCGCGACCTTGTAGGAAAATACGAAGCCGTCCGTCACGCCAAAGATGTAGTTGCCGTCGCCCGAGGCGCCCAGGCTGGCGCGGGTGATCTGGCGGGGAAACTCCGGCTCGGGCACCGGCAGCGAATCGGCCAGCGAGGCAATCGTATTGACGAGCTCGAAGGTGCCGCCGCGAGGCTCGAACCGCACGATATCGACCGTCGTGACGATCAGGGCCAGGCCGTCGGCGCCAAAGGCGATCGACAACGGCGGGTTCGACATGGCAAAATTGCGCCGCGTGAGGTCGTTCAGATCGACGACCGCCACAGAGCTCAGGCTGGCCACGCCGAAGTTGTTGTAATTGGTTACCACCAGGAAGCGCCCATCCGGAGACAGCGCCGCGCCCGAAGGCTGGCCGCCGGTCTTGATGGAATTCACCAGGCGGTTGGTCGACGTCGAAATAACGTCCACCTGTCCGGCCGTAAAATTGGCCGCATATATCGAGGAGCGCGGCTCATCGGCCACGAGCTCGCTGATGTGGCCCGGCAGGGGGATAACTTGCCCTACCGTCCCTACCGTGCCGGCTCCTATCGCGGGGCGGCCGCCGATCACCAGGCTCGCGGCCAGCAGCAGCCACCGCCCGAGAAAATGTTTCCGTACCAGGGTTGCTAGTCTCATTTCCTTCTCTCCGCTAAGGTGGCGGGCGGCCTTCCGGCCGTCCCGTTCCGAGCTCGAGCCGTACCGCCGGGGTTTGGGTACACGCCACACTCGAAGCTCTTCTCCTTAGTCTCTATCGTCAGTTCGACGGGACTACCTTAGCCCCCGGCGGGGAACCGGGAGCCGGCCTCCCCGCCTCAGTTGTTCTCACTCTCCCGCTGATCCCGGGCGCGCCGGCGCAGCACGATCACCGCCAGCAGCACCACCGCCAGAACTCCGCAAATTAACCTTACTGTTACCGCGTCCATGGGTTTCTCCTTTTAGTGCCTAACTATTCATCATCGGGAGCAGTTCCCGCATGATTCTTACAACCATCGGACCTACCGTCACCACAAACAGCGACGGCAGGATGAAAAAGAAGATCGGGAAGACCAGCTTCACGCCGATTTTGGCGGCCTTGGTCTCCGCTTCCTGGCGCGCCTGCACGCGCATGAAATCGGCGTGCGACTTGAGCGAATTGGCGATGGAGGTGCCGAAGCGGTCGGCCTGCACCAGCACGGCGACCAGCTTCTTGACCTCGTCGACGCCGGTGCGCTCGCCCAGGTTGCGCAGCGCCTCCACCCGCCTCTTGCCGGCGCGCATCTCGAGGTTCATCAAAGCGAACTCTTCGCTGATCTCGGGGTGGGGCTTTTGCAGCTCCTTGCTGACCTGCATGATGGCCTGATCGAGGCCCAGGCCCGATTCGACGCACACCACCAGCAGATCCAGGCCGTTGGCCATGCCCCGCTTGACCTCGCGCATGCGGCGCTTGGCGGCGCGCGAGACGAAAAAGTTAGGCAGGCCGTAGCCGGCCAATCCCGCGCACAGCAGGTAGCCGATGGTGTTCTCGTCCCGATAGCCCATCATGCTCGCGATCCCCAGCAGCAGCGGGAGGCCCACGGCGAACGAGGCCTTGGCGCCGTAGAGCACCTTCAACGCATTCGGCTGGCGGAAACCGGCATGCATCAGCCGGCGCTGCAGAATGCCGGAGTCCTTGGGGTTCCGCGGCACGATGTTGCCCAGCCGGTTCATGATTTCGCGGAACCCCAGGCTGGGATGCGTCATCGTCGCTTCGGCGGCCGTCGCCTCGCCGGCCACGCGGTCCAGCGCCGCCCGCGGCCGCACCCACAGGTTCATGCCCATGACCGACAGCACGCCGGCCAGCACCAGGAACAGGACGACGGAAGAAATCAGGATCATGTCTCTCGTCTCCTCAGACGCCGATGTCGACAATCTTGCGAATGCATATGAAGCCCAGCGCCTGCAGCCCGATACAAGTGACCATCATGATCTTGCCGATCGGATCGGAAACAAAGAACATGATGTACTCGGGGTTGGTGTAGAACATCAGGATGGCCACGGTCATCGGAATCATCGAAAGCACCAGGCCGGAAATGCGCCCGTGAGCGCTGATGGCGCGGATCTGGCCGCGCAGCTTGAAGCGCTCGCGAATCAGGTAAGCGAGGTTATCGAGCAGCTCGGCCAGGTTGCCGCCGGTGCGCTTCTGCAGCAGCACGGCCGAGACGAAGAAGTGCACATCGAGCAGCGGCACCCGCTTGCCGAGTTTTTCGAGAGCCACCTCCAGCGGCAGCCCCAGGTTCTGCTCCTCGAAGGTCCGGCGGAACTCGCCCGAGATCGGCTCGGGAAACTCCTTGTGCAGCATCTCGAGCGACACCGAGAAGGCATGGCCGGCGCGCATGGCCCGGGCGACGAATTCCAGGGCTTCCGGGAACTGCGCTTCGATCTTCTCCATGCGTTTTTCCCGCTTCTGATAAATAAAGACAAAGGGCGCGACCAACCCGATCAGCGCTCCCACCGGCGAAATCGGCTGTCCTTTGGGCACCACGTACCAGAACACGTTGAAGCCGATGAGCGCCAGGAACAGCGAGGCGTGCACCAGTTGGGCCGGCTCCCAGCTCAGGCCCCCCTGCTCGATGTAATCGCGCAGCCGGTTTTCCAGGCTCGAGCCCAGCAGCCACTCGCCGAGCTTCTTCCGCTCCTGCCCCTCGGACTTGATGAGCTGGGTCTGCTTGAGGGCCTTGGGCAGCCGGATGCGGCCCGTCAGGCGATCCTTGATCTGCGTGACGTCCCGCTGGTGCAGGCTGCGCGTCAGCAGCATCGCGAAGCCGGCGGTGGTGATGAGCACCACGACGAAGATGACGATCACCAGTCCCATGGCGCGCTCCTTAGCTGACCTCTTCCATGCTCTCGAACATTTCCATAGGCAGCCGGATGCCGGCCGCCAGCAGCTTCTCGTAAAACTTCGGGCGGATGCCGGTGGCGGCAAAGCGTCCCATCACGCGGCCTTCCTGGGTGACGCCGCGCTTCTCAAACACGAACAGATCCTGCAGCGTCACGACCTCGCCCTCCATGCCCGTCACCTCGGTCACGCTCGACACGCGGCGCGAGCCGTCGGACATGCGGGCCACCTGCACGATCAGGTCGACGGCCGCGGCAATCTGCTGCCGGATCGCGGTCAGCGGCATGTTGCCGCCGCCCTGCGTGACCATGACCTCCAGGCGGCTGATCACGTCGCGGGGCGTATTGGCGTGGACGGTCGTCATCGAGCCGTCGTGACCGGTGTTCATGGCCTGCAGCATGTCCAGCGCTTCCTCGCCGCGGCACTCTCCGATGATGATGCGGTCGGGACGCATACGCAGGGCGTTGATCAGCAGTTGCCGCTGGCGGATGGCGCCCTCGCCTTCCAGGTTGGGCGGCCGGGTCTCGAGGCGCGCCACGTGCGGCTGCTTCAACTGCAGCTCGGCCGCGTCTTCAATCGTGACGATCCGCTCTTTCGGCGAGATGAAAGCCGACAGGGCATTCAGCATGGTGGTCTTGCCGGCGCCGGTGCCGCCCGACACGATGACGTTCAGCCGCGACTTGACGACCCCCTGCAGCAGTTCCAGCATGCTGCGGGTCATCGACTTCTTTTCCACCATGTCGTCCGGCATCAGCTTGTCGGTGCCGAAACGGCGGATGGACAGCAGCGGGCCGTCGACCGCCAGCGGCGGGATGATGGCGTTGACGCGCGAGCCGTCCGACAGGCGCGCGTCGACCATGGGCGACGATTCGTCCACCCGGCGTCCCACCTGGCTGACGATCTTGTCGATGATCCGCATCAGGTGCCCGTCGTCCTTGAACGTCACCGTGGTCAGCTCGAGCAGACCCTTCTTCTCCACGTAGACCTGGCGGTGGGTGTTGACCAGGATGTCCGAGATGGAGGGATCCTGCAGCAGCGGCTCGAGCGGGCCCAAGCCGAAGACCTCGTCCAGCACCTCGTCGCAGATTTGCTGCCGCTCCATCGAGCTCAGCAGCGTCGACTCGGAATCCAGCAGCGACATCAACGCCGTGCGGACTTCGTTGCGGACCTTCTGGTTGTCGATGTTGGCCAGCGCTTCCAGATTGATCTTGTCGAGCAGCTTGCGGTGGAGCGTGAACTTCAGCTCCTGATACTCGGGGTTCAGGGAAAGCTTGCTGCGGCCCACATTGCGCCGCAGGCGGTCTTCCCACGTAACGTCCTGGGTGTATTGCGTGGTCAGCGTAGCCATAGTGTCAATCCGCCTGCTCTCTCATGGCGCCTCTTAGCTCTCCGGCAGCAACGCCGCCAGGTTCAGCAGCGAAACGCCCTTCTTTTTCTTGCCGGCCTCGGCATTTTCGAGCGGGGCCAGGCTTTGGCTGAACTTCGCCACTTGCCGGCCCAGATCGCAATTGGGCGGCGCCGGCCGTCCCGCCGTCAGGGCGCGGTGCACGGTCTGGTAGTCGTCGGGGAAGCCGAAGTAGACCGGGAAGTTGAACACCTTCTCCATGTCCTCGCGGCTCAATTCGTCCCGGCGGGTGGTGCGGTTCACGAGCACCCGAAAGCGATCCCGGCTGAATCCCATCTGGTCCAGAAACGTAATGCACTTGCGGGTCATGTGCAGCGAAGGCAGCTCCGGCGTGCACACGATAAAGACCTGGTCGGCGTCGCCCAGGGTGGCGATCGAGATGCGTTCGTAGGCCGAGGGCAAGTCCACCACCACCAGCTCGTACATCACCCGCGCATATTCCAGCACCTCGTGGACGCGGTGCCCCTCGAAAGTCATGGCTTCCGGCTTGTCCGGCGCCGGCATGACATCGAGTCCGCCGGCGTTGCCGATCAGGGCGTTCCAGAGCGCCGTGTCGAGCTGGTCGGAATGGCGGATGCCGTCGAGCAGCGAGTAGTTATGGTTTAGCTTGAGGGCGAACGAGATGGTGCCGCCGAGCAAATCGAAATCGGCCAGCAGGACCTTGCGGTTGGCCGCCCGCAGCGCGTAGGCGGTGTTATAGGCGAGCGTCGTGGCGCCGTAGCCGGCCTTGGCGCCGACAAAAGCGATAAGCTGGCCGCGCTGGGGCTGGGTGCGCTCCTCGGTCTCGCGCAGGCGCAACACCCTCGCCATCACGGTATTCTGCGTGGCGAGGTCGAAAGGCGCGCACAGGAACTCGGTCGCGCCCGCCCGCAGGGAGCGCATGATGATCTCCGCCTCACTGGTGGAATGCAGGCCGATAATGTGCACCGTGGGGCGGAAAGAGGTGATGTACGGCATCAGCCCGAGGGCCGTTTCGAGGCTGGAGCTGAGATCCAGCAGAATCAGGTCCGGCCGTAGCTGCCGCACGCGCATGTCCAGAGCTTGGGGCGTAGGGTAACTCTTGACATCCGCCAGGATGTTGAACGTCTTGTTGTCGGCCAGCGTCGTGGTGAACTGCTGGGCCAGCGGGCGGTTGGGACAAATCAGCAGTGCTGTAAGCTCCGCTCCCGTCTTGATTGCGTAAGATGCCATACCCTGGTTCCTCGTGCCCGGCTCGCGCCGGGCGGTTCGGCTATTTTTGGTCGCCCGGTCCCTTCAAAAAGTCCTTCTCGAAGGGGATCTTCGGCTTCGCATCGCCGGCGGCCAGCGGAGCCTGAAACTCCGGCGTCACCAGCACCAGCAAATCGCTGTCATTCTTATTGATGCTGTGGCTCTTGAACAGCGCCCCCAACAGCGGGATACTCGAAAGCCCCGGAATCCGGTTCAGGTTCTCGGTGACGTGCTGGTCCAGCAGACCCGCGATGACGAAGCTCTGGCCCGGCGCCAGCTCCACGTCCGTTTCCACGCGGCGCGTCGAGAGCGCCGGAATCGTGAATCCCGAAATGGTGACGGCATTGGCAAAGTCGAGCGAGCTGACTTCCGGCCGCACGTGCATCCGGATGGTGTTGTCTTCGGTCACCAGCGGCAGGAAGTTGAGCCGGATGCCGAATTCCCGGAACTGAATGGTCACCGCACCGGCATTACCCCCGCCCTGGATCACCGGCACCGGGAATTCGCCGCCCGACAGGAAGACGGCCTCTTTGCCGGACGTTGCCAGCAGGTTCGGCTCCGCCAGGATCTGGATCAGGTTTTTCGCCTGCAGCGCGCGGATCGTCGCAGCGAGGTTCAGGTCGGGACGAAAAGCGAAAATGTTGAGCGCGTCGGAGAGCGTGAAAGTGGACGTGGTGCCGCTGGTCTTTCCGCCAATGCTGCCGTCTATCGCGGTGGCGCGGGGAGCGGAGAACTGCTGGGTGGTTATCGAGCCGGGAGTATTCAGCGCGCCCGTGCTGATGAGATTCAGTCCGAACTGCTCGGTGTTGGTGCGCTGCAGCTCGGCGAAGCGGACGCGCAGCAGAATCTGCTTCTCCACGATGCGCGGCGCCGTCAGGTTGTTCAGCACCGTCCGCCCTCCGCCGGAGACCAGCGCGGCCACTCTCTCGGCCACCACCGGGCTGCTCACCCGCCCCGTGAGCGAGATGCTAGTACCCGAAGCGCTCACGTTGATGTCCTCCCCGGGGAAGGTGGACCGGATCTGCTGGGTCATCTGGTCCACGTTGGGGTGCACGTTGAGCGTGAAGAGATTCCGGTCTCCGCTCCGGGACCACAGCACCAGAGTGGTGACGCCGGGACCCTTGGCGTTGAGCAGCACCTCGCGCGTCGAGACCGCCACGGCGTCGGCGACCTCCGGGTTCGATATGGACACGCGTGTAATCTCATCCGGGTGATCCAGGATCACCGCCTTGCCGACGGTCATCTGAATCTCCTCACTGCGTCCGGCGGTGCTCTGCTGCGTCTCCGCAGCCGCGGCCGGGGCCGCCAGGGAACCGGTGGCCAGCAGCGACCACCAGAGAAGCGCTCCGGCAAGGACCGCCGAGTTGGGGGGAGTCTGTCGCATATTTATACTCACTTCCTCTTGCCAGCCTGTCCGGCGGGCCGGACGGCCGGTCTGTTCAATGCGCTCGCCGGGGCCGGCCACCAGCCGGCCCGCCCGGCGGCTAGTTCTTCTTCATCTCCGGATCCAAATTCTCAAGCGACCGGCGCTCCCCGCGAATCATCTCGATTTCGCGGCGTACCGGCGGCGGCGGCGGTGGGGTGTTCACGACCGCGGCCACCGGCACGACCCGCACCGGACGCGGCTTCGGCTCGGCCTTCGGCGGCACGGAGGGCACGCCATTGTTGTACAGCCGGGCCACGTGCACGCCGCCCGTCTTCTCCGTCTTGTCGTCGGTCGAGTTGCGCAGTACGAGCTGGATGCGTCCCTCGGCCGACGCGAGCGTCAGAATCTCGGCCTGTTCGGGCGTTACCAGCACCGTGACCACCGGCACGTTCTCCGGCTGCCCCCGCTCGTTCGGCTGCATCTTGGTGCCGGCGGAAATGACCAGAATGTTCTGCAGCACCGTCGAGGTCATGTGGCCGGAGCCCCCGCTGTTGGGCGGCTCGCCGGTCACCAGCACGTCCACGCGCGTGCCGGCGAAGACGAATCCCGACACGCCGATCACGTCGTTCACGCGCATCGACACGGCGCGCATGCCGGGCGGAATCACCGAGCTCAAACCCACCCCCGCGTTCTTTTCGCTGAGGCGGCCGACCACCAGGGGGTCCTCGGCCAGCACGTTGCTCACGACCGCGCGGTCGACGACTTCCTCAATCTTTCCGAAGCCGCCTTTGGGATAGCTTTCGGCCGGCCACTTTACAATCTTCAGGTCGGCCGGCTTAATCGTGGCGCCGACGGGCAGATCGCCGGTCGCCACCACCAGCTCTTTCATTTCACTCTGCTGCCGGCGAGGGGAGTTGGCTCGCACGGTGATCTGGTAGAAAATGCCGGAAACCAGCAACGCCAGCATCACCGACATGCCCAACACCGTAAGGAATCGTTTGTCCATAGCGTTCTCTCTTATCTCGCGGCGAAAGACAGTAACACGCCCAGGGTTATGGCCGGCGCGTAGGGAATCGCGTCGGGCTCCGCCGCGTCTTTCTTGGGGGATTGGTTGCGCAGTTTACGCACGAGCAGCCAGACCATCGCGAACAGCGCTCCCACGATGGCCGTCAGGAAAGCGGCCCACAGAATTTGTGCGGTTCCGAGCACGGCGCCAAAGCCCGCCATCAGCTTGATGTCGCCGCCGCCCATGCCGCCGAGCAAAAAGAAAATGAGGAACACGAGAAAACCCACCAGCGTGCCCGCCAGCGCGTTGCCGGCCCCCTTCAGGCCGTAGAGCGCCGTCTGGGCTATCAATCCCAAAGCTAAGGCGCCTCCCGAAGTCTTATTGGAGATCTGCCGCCGCCACACGTCTTCGGCGGTCGCCAGCAGTCCAATCAGAAGCGAGATACCTAATAACCAGTACATAGCTCGTCGCCAGGGCCTTCGATCCGGCGGGGGAGCGGCGGCGGCTCGCCGCCGCCCCCCGTCCCGGATCGCGAGGTTTGACTACGCGGAGGCCGCGTTGGTCAGAACCGAAGCCATCTTGCTGAAGATGGTGCTGATACTCGTCGAAATGCCCGGCAGAAGAGCGCCCGCGGCGACGGCGATGAAGCCGGCCAGCAGCGCGTATTCCACCAGATCCTGCCCCTTCTTGTCGCGGGACAGCGCTTTCAACTTCAACAGAGCGAGGTTCAGATTCATCATGGTTATTGCTTCTCCTTGTGTCCTATACGGGACGGCGTTAAGTTCTTGTTTGCGAGCCCGGCGGCTTTAGCCGCTCGGGGTTGGTTTCCAGTTCAGGGCAGGTTCGATTTACCGGACTTTGCCCCGTTGCATCACAAATCAACGCGCGCGGACCCTGCGGTCAGCGCCGCGGCCGGAAGCAGGACGCACCGGACGCGCCTCTGCCTCATTACCAGGGGAACCTTTACCGGAGCGGGAGGCCGCTCGCGGTGTTAACGACTCCGGGCGCCAGAACATGCGCCGCAACGGCGGCTTGCCGGCCCGCAGAGAAAACACCAAACCCGAATAGAAGGCGTACTCCGCCAGTTGGCGTCCGCCGATCATCTGGAACTGCGAAGGTCCGGTGCGGCCCACCGTCTCGATCGCTGTCAGAGAATTCTTGTTCGGGCTATCCATATCCTCAACTCGGGTTGTTCCGGACGGCTGCTCCGGGGAGCCGGTCCGACACCGCGGCGGTCTCGCCCGCGGTCCGTGGCAGCCGCTCTAACAGGAGCGCGCTGCCGTCGTCGTATTTCAGTTTCCAGGCCGGATGGGTCTTCAGCGTCGTCGCCAGGGGCCAGTCCACCGGAACCAGCGCCACGTCAAAATCGTGGCGATCGAAAATCTCCTCCCACTGGTAGTGGGCGTTCATGGCCTGCAGATATTCCTCTCCCAGTTGCGCGCCATAGAAATCGCTGCGGCCATCCATGAAAACCTTGACCTGCGGGTAGTAACGATAAATCAGGTAGTCGCCCCATTGATCGGAGGTGAACACTTTGCGCCCCGCCAGGTCCGGGCCATACTTGGCGAGCGCCGCCACGGGAAACCGGCCCTTGGGAAATTCGGCGCGCATGCGCTCGTGGCTCTGGCCCTTGAGCAGCACCACGGTCACCATCACCACCATCGCCGGCGCGAGCCAGCCGATGGGCAGGCCGCGGCGGCTGCCGTAGTGCCCGGCGCCGTAATCGTCCGCTACTTCCTGCAGCGTCTTGACCCAGGCGTTCCCCTGCCGGGCGGCGGCTTCCCACAGCACGGAAAGTTCGCGGGCTACCAGGGGAGCGGCCACCACCACGTAAAGCAGGACGTGCCGCGCCGAGGTTATCGCGGCGTGCGCCCAGAACAACAGCAGCAGCACGCGGGTGACGTCCTTGCGCTTCAGCAGCGCCGGAATCATCGCCAGTCCGGCGAAGAGCAGAATCTCGAAATGCCGTTGGCCCTCGCCCCGGAAGGTCGGCGGCTGGAACTCGCCCACGTGCGTGAGAATGAAGTCCGTCCGCAGATATTGCAGGATGTGCTGGTGCAACAGATACCCGTAAGGGTTCACCAGCGTAGCCCCGGCCACGGCCGCCACCAGCGCGCCGTATCTCTTCGCCTGGCTCCAGTCGCGCTCGGCCCGCGGCTTCCACAGCGTTTCCGCGATATTGCCGGCCAGATAGATCCCGGCCAGGGCCGTCAAAGCCACGAAGCCCCCGTGCAGATTGGTCCACAAGGCGGAGACGGCGGCCAGCCCAAAGAGCCAGGGCGTCGGGTTGCGGCGGTCGCGCTCCAGCCAGAAGATCGAGACGGTGAACAGGAAGTACGTGAACAAGTGGGGCCGCGCCAGCCAGTGAATCGTGGAGGCCGAGCTGGCCACCAGCATGCACAGCACGGCGATCAGGATATTCGAGCCTTCCCAGATCATGAACCGGAACAGCAGCGCGGAGCTGGCCGCGATCAGGATGCCGGCCACCAGCACCACGCCCACCAGTCCCGCGTAGTGGTGCGCCGCCGCCCACAGGACGTCCGCCAGCCACTCCCAGGCGAACCACGGAGCGCCGGCTTTCGAAAACGAAAACGGATCCTGCCGCGGGAAGGCGTGGTGTTGGAGAATATTCTCTCCCGTCCGGATGTGCCACCCCGTGTCCCCGTCGCCGAGCAGCGCCACGGCGCCGGCCCCGGCCAGAAACAGCCACACCAGCACCGCCGCGAAGACCATCTCGGTCAGCGAGGGGAGCCAGCTCGACGTTTCCGCCGCTTGCCTGGTGTGAGTGTCGTTCATTCTGCCAAAGTGCGTCCCCAACGTTTCCGCAGCGCCGTTTCCGAATGGCGGCTGCCGGTCGCGTGGAAGTGGTGCGAGAATCAATAAAACTTGTTCGCGCCAGAGCAGGATATTAGCTAGTACGCATAGAAGACAATTCAGCGAAAGTATAAATTTTGGTATCACTCTAGTGGTACGAATTGATGGCAGGGACTATGCCGTAATGGGACTGCGGTCGAAGTAGTCCTGCTACCTTAGACATATGTCTTACTCGGGCAGGGCACCTATCCTACACGAATGGGACACGGGCCGCAAGGCCATTTCTCCCATAAAGCGTGGCCCTGGACACAGCCCTCCCGCCTTCTACCACCATCTGTGAAATTCCGCCGGGCTTCGACTCCTCGCCCTAGGACCGCTCTGGTACTTTGGTTTGGTACGTATGGTCCGTTTGGTGCGGCCGTAAGCAGTGGCGTATACTCAAAACTACGCGCGGTGGTAAGAATCCCGCCGGCGCCGCCACGCTCGATGCGCGATTCCTGGATCATAGGGCTTCTGGCCGTCTTGTCGGTGACGTCGCTCGGCGGCTTGGCCTGGGCCCACCCGGACCCCGTCGTGACGGGTCACAACGATTTCATCCAGTTTTACACCGGCGCTGGACTGGCTGGTACGCCGGGACTTTACGACGCCGCGCGGGTGCGCGAGTTTCAGGAGCGGCTGCTGGGCTCTACCACCGATTCCTGGCGCTACACCCGGCTGCCCTGCTACGCCGCGCTGCTGTGGCCGCTCGGCCGGCTGCCGTTCCACACCGCTTACCTGGTCTGGCAGGCCCTGGCCCTGGCCGCCCTGGTGGGCTTCGTGCTGTGGTGGAAACCGACGTCGCGGTCCACCACGTTGCTCTACACTTCTCTCTCGCTGCCCGTCGCCGTCACCTTGCTCAACGGCCAGGACCTCACCTTCCTGCTGCTGGCGCTGGCGCTCAGCGTCGGCTGGCGCCGTCAAGGACAGCCCTTTGTGGCCGGCCTGGCCTTGGCTTTATGCGCCGCGAAGTTCCACCTGCTCGTGCTGCTGCCGCTGTTGCTCGTAACCCCGCGGCACTGGCGCTGGGGAGCGGGCGTGGCCGCCGGTGGCGCCGCGCTGCTCGGCCTTTCCTTCGCCGTCGCCGGGCCGGCGTGGCCCGCCGCTTATTACCACGTGCTTACCGATCCCAAAATCCACCCCGGGCTCACGCAGATGCCGAACCTGCACGGCTTGCTGGGACGCTGGGGCTGGCCGGCCGCGATCGAATGGGGCCTCGTCGCCGCGGTGGCCGCGGTCGTCGCCTTCATCGCCTGGCGCTCCTCGTTTGAGTACGCGCTGGCGGCCGCTCTCGCCGGAGGCCTGCTGGTGAGCTACCACTCCTACCTGGCGGATTGCACCCTGCTGCTTCCCGCCGGCCTGATCGTGCTGGCGGAAACGGCTTACTCCCCACTGCGCCTGACGGCACTGCTGGTACTCACCCCTCCCGCCAGCCTCCTGCTGCTGTTGAACTCGCCCCGCGCCGGAGCCGTGCTGCCCCTGGCGATCCTGGCGCTGGTGGCGCTGATGGGCTGGGAGGCCTGGCGCCGGAAGAGCTGGGCCGGAGCTTAAGGACACCCGGAGCAGCGTATACTCGAAGCGCGATGCGCGACTCCTGGGTTATTGCACTTCTTTCCACCCTTTCATTGCTGGTGATGGGCAGCCTCGCCTGGGCCAACCGCGACCGCGTGATGACGGGCCACAATGATTTCGTTTCGTTTTACACCGGCGCGCGGCTCGTCGGTACGGAGGGACTCTACGATGTGGCGCAAGCCCGCGCCTTTCAGGAGCGGCTCCTGGGCCGCACCTCGGAAGCCTGGCGCTTTATCCGGCTGCCCTACTTTGCCGCCTTGCTGTGGCCGCTCGGCCGGTTGCCCTTCCACACCGCTTACCTGGTTTGGGAGGCGCTGGCGATCGCGGCGGTGGCGGGCTTTGTGCTGTTGTGGAAACCCACCGCCCGGCCGATTACGGTGTTGTTCACCTGCCTCTCGCTTCCCGTCGCCGTGACGCTGATGAACGGGCAGGACCTCACGTTTGTGCTGCTGTTCCTGGCCGCCTCCGTATACGCGCTGCGCCAGGGACGCCCTTTCCTGGCCGGCCTCGCGTTTGCGCTATGTGCGGTGAAATTTCATTTGTTCTTGCTGGCCCCCTTGCTGCTGGTGAACCGTCGAAATTGGACGTGGGGCGCGGGCGCGGCCGCCGGACTGGGTGTCTTGCTGCTGGTCTCTTTTGCGGTGGCCGGGCCCGCCTGGCCCGGGGCTTATTATCGCGTGCTGACCGATCCCAACATCCATCCCGGCCTCGAACAGATGCCGAGCCTCCACGGCCTGGTGGGACGCTGGGGTTGGCCGGCGCCCGTCGACTGGATACTGGCGGCCGCCGTGGCCGCCGTGGTCGCGGTCACTGCCGCGCGCCGGTCCTTCGAGTACGCCCTGGCCGCCGCGCTCGCCGGCGGCGTGCTGGTCAGCTATCACTCCTACCTGGCCGACTGCACTCTGCTCCTGCCCGCCACGCTCATCGTTCTGACCGAGACCGCTTCGCGCCCGCTGCGGATGCTGACGGTAGTCCTGCTCACGCCCCTGACCGGCTTCTTGCTCCTGATGAACTCTCCGGCCACCGGCGCCGTCATGCCCCTGGCGGTGCTGGCGATGCTTGCTCTGATCGGACTGGACGCCGCGCGCCGCCCGGCCCCGGCTGGACAGCCGCTTTAGAGCGCCGCTCGATCATGGCGCTTTGACAGCTGCGGCTGGCTTGTTGCTGGAGATGACCTGTAACGGAGCGGCGGCCACCGGCTCGATCCATTGGGCCAGCAGCTCGTTCATCTTCTGGTTGGGATGTCCATCCCAAAGACGCAGACTTCTGTCCTGCAGCTCCGGCCGGTCGCAATCGATGAAAGCGATCTGCTGCGCTTCGAGAAAATGGCGGTAGCTCCGGCGCTGCTCCGGTTCCAGATCGAACAGGATAACCGTGAACTCTCCGCCCGCGGCGTGAACGGTTTCCCGCATCTTGACCAGCAGCATTTCGGTGATCTTCCGCTTGTCCCTCAGCCGCAGGTACGAACCGAGGATCAGTTTGTAATCCTGGACCATAGCCACCGATCGCAGCCGCCGGCTGAGGTACCATACCAATTCTCCGTGCGACCGTTCCCCTTGCAGTTCCCCGCCCGATATCTGTGCGTAGGGATAGGAACACGCCTCGGGCGGCTTCTTCATGACCCGTAGGAAGGACGGGGCCCCCGCGTTCCGGTCCTCGTGAAACCCGTTGAAGAGATAGTAAACGCGGGACGGCCGGCGAACCCACTGCTGCATGGAGAGATAGCTTTGGTACGTTCCGTACAGCCCGGTCCCAAAGTTGGAAACCTCCAGCTCCGGGTGGTGCTTCTGGACGAGCCAGGGAAGCGTTTCCGGATTGGAAAGCCCGTAGCCCTGAATGAAGGAGTCCCCGAAGAACAGAACTGGCGGCCGGTTCGGAGCGTCTGGGGCCGGCTCCTGCTCGGAAGTCGCTCGCCGTCCTCTGCTCCAGTTCGTGTACCGAAACGCGTGGGACGTATCGGGAGAATCCGCCCACACCATCTTAAAGTCGCCCTCTCGGGCTCTCCAACCTAGATTTGCGTCGCACTCGTAGCCCACGCTTTCCCCGCCGAAAGCCGGGTCCATGGCCCACCAGTTGGGGTAGCCGACAAACCACGCGATGCCTTCTATGCCAGCTATGGAAACCAGCGCTGTGAGGAGGCGCGCGGCGAACAACACCGAGCGTTTGGGCTGCTTCTGGAGCGACGCCATGGCTGTATCAATTCCTTGGCGAGGCAGCCGGGCCACGCCCACGCCGTCATTCTAGGCCGCGCTAGTACGAGGGGGAATAAGGCGTTAACCCGATTTGGCAACTCGGGATCAGCGGAGAGTGCGGCTTCTGCAAGGCTCACGCTGCTGACCTCTAATCGGACAGGACGCCGCCCGGACTGCCGAACGATGGAAAGCTGGAGTGGACGGTTGGGAGCGAAGAATCGTTCCGGAAGGAGGCTCCAGATGGTGAAGTGTCTGAGAAATGGCCTCGGGAGGAGGAAGTCCGGGTGCGCCCCCTACCCGGCCAGCCGGAACTGGTGGTTTCGGGGCGGCCAGCGGCAGCCGGGGAGATAAATCGGGGGGCGCCGGTCACGGCAGAGGGGGGGTCGGGTGTATACTCCAATCGACCGGGAAGCCAAAACGGAAATCCCGGGTAATGCTACACGCCCAATTCAGGAAGGCCCAGCACTGGGCCAAGAGAAGACATAAGGTCTTAGCGCAGATCGCCTTTGGTTCAGACCGGAACCGCCAGCGGGTCAAACGGCCAGGCGGACGCGAGCACGGTGCCGGCACCTCGGGTGGCGGTATGTTCGCGATTGCCTTCAGCGGGGATTCGAGTGAATCCACGGGCCGGCCGAGCAACGAGGCGACAGTCGGAGTGCGTTGAAATTCAAGGAGATTGGTATGGGAACTCTCCAGCGTGTCATCTTCGGCCTCTTAGTTTCGCTCCTGTTGAACGGCACGGCCCCGCTGCCGGGGCAAACGCTATCGTTTTTGCGCACCAGCGCGGGGGTGGACCGGGCCGCCGCGGTGGCGGCGGAGGCGTCAGGCATTTATGTGCTTGGGAACGGCGTGCGCAAGTACGATTTCCGCGGCAACGAGCTGTGGACTCGGGCGTTCAGCGGTCCTGGATTTGGATTCGGAGTGGCGGCGGATTCAACCGGCGTCTATATGACCGGGGTCGGCCCGGGGCCCACCGGGCCCCAGTCGGTGCTGCGCAAGTACAGCGCTGCCGGCAATGAGCTATGGACCCGACCGTTGGAGCTTATGCCGCCCAGCGTGGCTGCGGATGCCAGTGGTGTCTACGTGACCGCGAAAGAAGGCTACCGCCACCATCTCCGTAAGTACAGCGGCGACGGCAATGAATTATGGACGCGCCAATGGGACGCTCCGAGCCAGGGCATTTCCCTTGCTGCGGCCACGGATACGACAGGTGTCTACGTACTCAGCTTCGGCGTCGTCGGGAGCGGCGCCGGCGTGCTGGCGCGCAAGTGGGATCCGAGCGGCAACGAGCTGTGGCACCGCGAGTACCCAACCGGTTTTCCCACCGCAATCGCAGCAGCGGATCCCGGGGGTTTCTATGTAGCCAGCGGGACCGGCTTCGGCTTCGTCGGCACGTCCCTGCGCCGGTATGACGCCGGCGGCAACGAATTGTGGACCCGCCAGCTCGCCACCCCTTCTCCCAACGGCCTGGCGGCGGATGCGACTGGCGTCTACACGATTGGAACAACGAGCAGCGGAGGGCCGGCCTTGCCCGGACAATGCAGGACCGGTTCCGGCGGCGATGCCTTTGTCCGCAAGTACGATCTCAACGGCACGGAGGTGTGGACGCGGGAATTCGGCGCCACCGGCGGAGCTTCGGCCAGCGGTGTGGCAGTGGATTCGAGCGCCATTTACGTGGTGGGGCAGGAAGGATCAAGTGTCGTCCAGGCAGCCCTGAACCTGGATTCCTTCCCAGACACCGGCGGCGCTTTTCTTGCGAAGTTCGATAAGACGGCGGGGGCGGTCACGGGAGCGGGGCCCCGCATCCTTCCGGATTGCATCGTCAACGCGGCCAGCTACGTGGGCGGGGGCGTGGCGCCCGGCGAGATTGTGACCCTGTTCGGCTCGGGGATGGGGCCTTCGGAACTGGTCTCGCTGCGCCTGACCGAGGAGCGGAGGCTCGCGACCGCACTGGCCGGCGCCCGCATTCTGTTCAACGGCGTGCCGGCTCCACTGGTGTATGTATCGGACAAACAGAGCAGCGCCATCGTTCCCTACGCGGTGGCCGGGCGGACCTCGGTGGAGGTTCAGGTGGAGTACCAAGGGGTGCAGTCCGATCCGGTGACGGTGCCGCTGCTGGCCTCGCGCCCGGGGATTTTCAGTGTGGATACCTCCGGCCAGGGTCAGGGCGCCATTCTGAATGAGGACGGCAGCGTCAACTCGCCGTCGAATCCGGCCCGAAGAGGCTCCATCATCAGCATTTTCGGGACAGGTGGCGGCGAGGCGGCCGCGGGTGTGGTGGACGGCCAGCTTGTCGGCGGTGCTCTGCCGAGGACGAGTTTGCCGGTGTCCGTGTTCTTTGACATCGGTCTTGGTGATGACGGCCCGCCGGCCAAGCAAGGCGAGGTGCTGTATGCCGGAGGTTCGCCCGGGTCGGTGGCCGGGCTGCTGCAAGTGAACGTGCGCGTACCCGCCAGCGCGAAAGTGGCCGGTGACAAGGTCCCCTTCGCCCTGATCGTTGGTTCCCAGTGGACCGTGTATCAGGCGACCGTGGCGCTGCAGTAGGAGAAGCCTGTCATAGGGAGGCGAATTTCTGTCCTCGCCGCGATGTTTGTGATCAGCGGCGGCTCCCTCCGGGGCGCAAGCTGGAGAGAAGTCGACAGCGGGATTCCCAATTAGATGTTCCGCGGTGGAAGTTGAGCTAACCGCGCACTTCTTCTGCGGGCACCCCCAGGAAGCGGTCTGTGCGGTCCGCTCCGAGCGCCGACTGCAAGGAAATGGGGCTGTCTGCCGGCGTGGCCGGCCGGAACGTTTCCGCGGCCAGGATCGCGAAAAGGAGCAGCAGGGAAGCCGAGGAGACCACCGCCCATGGCTTATCCGCCAGCGCGAATCCGAACGGGAGGGGCGTGGACATCAGGACCGCGGCCACGCGGGACACCGGCCGCATCAAGTAGATGGTGAGCAGCAGCGGGAGCAGCAGCAGGGTGGCGTCATACCCATACACATGCGGCGCCACACACAGCGAAGCCACCGCCGTCAGGGCGAACGTCCTCCACAGCGGAGCCTGCCTCACCGCCCACAGAAAGATCACGATCACCGCGGCAACCAGACCGAGAATCACGGCCTCGGAATCGATCCCCAGATTCGCCGCCAGCCCCCGGTAGCCGATCATAAGTTGGGGCGAAGGGGAAAGCAAGTCGAGGCTCTTGTTCCGCAGCAGGTCCGCATAGGACCGGACCGCCTGGACGCCACCGAGCGCCACGCACAGCGCCACCTCGGCCACGGCCGTGGCGCAGAATCCCGCCAGCATCCTCCAGCGCCTCTGAATCAGCAGCGCCACGGGCCATAGGAGCACCAGTTGGAACTTCAGCAGCAACAGCGCGAGCACCATGCCGCTGGCCACGGGGCGCTTCCGCTCGGCCAGTTCATAGGCCGCCACGAACAGGGCCAGCAGCACTACGCAATCCTGCCCGCTCGCGATGCCGAGCGGGGCGCTTAAGGGAAGCGCGGCGAAAATCAGCGCGTCCGGTCCGAAGCGGCGCCAGGCCCAGATCCAGCACAGGATCAGCAGCAGACTTTGCCCCGCTATCCATGCCGCGAAGGCCGTGTCGAAGGACAACAGGGCCAGGGGGGCCAGCAACACCGCATAAAATCCAGGCCGTATAAACGGAACCAGCGTCGTGATCTGCGGAACAATCTGCTGTTGGCGCGCCAGTTGCACACTGGGGTCGTACAGCTCGGAGAAACGTCCCTCCAGAGCGAGCGTCGCGCCCGTGTAGAAGCTCAGAAAGTCGTGCGACTTGGCCCCTGGAAGGATTCGCGAGCCGAGGCCAATCCAAAGCACGCACATCCCCACGACGACGATCGCAGTCGAGACCGGAAGGCGTTTCATGCCGACACGCGAGCAGCATAGTACTTCCAGGCTAGACGGGACAATCCAACCGAAGTATGAATCTCGCTCTATCGGGAGACATATGTCGGAAGGCTGGGGCCGATGACCGGGCGGTCACGGCGAACTAGGAGAGAGCGCGGCTTACCGCCGCCGCGCCAGGTCGGCGTTCGGAAACAGCACGGCTCGCGCCGTCTCACAGCCAGGACCGTCGGGCGCTTGTAGGCAACCCAGATCGTAGACCTGCACCTGGCCGCCACTACTGCGGAACACTACCGGAAGCACCGCCTTCAGCGCGGCGACCCGCTGGTCGATGAGCGGCGTCCCGGTGTCCAGCGCAAAATCATCGTTCGTCATTACCCAGTAGCGCGCCCCGATGCCGCGCGCGGTGTCGGTAATGCGCGCCAGGTCCCGCCGCAGCACGGTTTCGTCTTCCCGGTAAAAAGCTTCCGTCGAGAAGGCGATAGGGCGCATGGCGGCGCGGCCCGTATAGAGGTTCAAGACCACATCCTCGTAGGCGATCAGGCGGGCATCCGGCGGGGTTTCGCGGCGGATCCAGTCGTAAGCCTGGCGTCGCTCGGCCATGGCCGCCACCCGCGACGCCGCCATCCGGGGGAAGTCGCTCCGGTAGTCGACGATATAGAAGCGCGCCGCCGCTCCGGCCATCCCGAGCAGCGCCAGGCTCAATAGCGTCGCCACGACCTTCTCGGAGGCGGGCCGTCCGGGGCGCCAGGCGGCCGCGAGCATCGTGGTCAGGTGACGGCCTTCGATCCACAGGCCAGCGTAAAAGAGCGGCAGGAACATGACCAGCAGGCGGTCGAAGAAGGCGTAGTTCCACACCAGCACGGCGGCGGCGTAAAACAGCAGGACGAAATGCACCGGCTTCCACTCCTGGCGGCGCGCCTGCCGCACGATGCCCGACGCTATTCCGAAGGTGAGCGTGATGCACAGCAGCACCCCGGGCAGGAAGCGCGCGCCGCCCGGCGGCGGGAACAGGCAGAACGTGGCCGGAGCCTGCAGCAGGTAGCGCAAATTGGCGGTCACCATGCTCAGAAAGACGTCCCGGTTGGGGACGCTAAACTTCCAAAACTGCCAGTAGCTGGTGTAATAGAGCCACGTCTGCCAGGCGCCGCCCTGCGCCCAGGCCGGGGGCGGAGTCGGGCCCGGGGAGAACA
>JBGPDC010000045.1:0-31943 GCA_041482115.1 Terriglobia bacterium
ATCCCCACGCTCGAGAAGAAGCCCGAGAGGACGATCTCGCGCCCCGTGAAATCGCGGGCGCAGCTCTGCATCAGGTCGTTGGTCACGATGCCGAGCAGCACCCGCAGCTCGAACACGTTCCAGGTGTCGCGCCCGAGGATGCGCAGCGGCGGGCCGTCGGAGGTGGGCCGCGGATAGCACTCCCGGGTGATGGTTTTGATCAGGGTGGATTTGCCGCAGCCGTTTGGTCCCAGAATGGCGACGTGCTCGCCGACCCCGATCGAGAGCGTCAGGCGGTCGAGCACGGCGCGGTCGCCGCGGTAGACGGTCGCGTTGCGAAACTCGAGCAGGGGCGCGGCGGACCCGGTCATCGCGGCGGTCAGCGGCCCAGCCCCGCGACCAGCTTGTCGATCTGCTCGGAGACGGCGTCGGGCTTTTGCGTCCCGTCGATGGCGTGGAGGTTCTGGTTTTTCCAGTGGTCGAGCAGCGCGCCGATGTCCTGGTGGTATTCCGAGATGCGCTGCTCGATGATGCGCGGCTTGTCGTCGGCGCGGCCCCGCCGCTCGAGGCGCTGGGTGGCGACGGTGTCGGATACTCGCAGCTCGATGATCAGCGGGGCGGGGAAGCCGCGCTCTTTGGCCAGATTGTCCAGGAACTGCGCCTGGGCAGCGTTCATCGGGTAACCGTCGAGGACGAAGCCGGCCTCGGTGTCCTTGCGCTCCAGGCGGAGCAGGACGAGGTCGTTCATCATCTGATCGTTCACCAGGGTGCCGCTCTCGAGCGCTTCCTTGAGCTTCTTGCCGAAGCTGCTGCGCCGGCCGACCTCGTGCTTCAGCAGGTCGGACATCGAGATCGAAGGAATGCCGTACTTGCGCTTCAAGAATTGTGCCTGCGTGGTCTTGCCCGCGCCCGGCGCCCCCAGCAGCACCACGATCGGCCGGACCCGCGCCGGCTGCTGTCCCCACGCGAGCCCCGGCAGGCCTAGCAGCAGCAAGCCAAGCAGTATCAGGGCGAACGAGCGGCGCCTCAGGATGCAAATACCCATAGAATTCATGATACAGCGAGGCTACACGTTCCCGCGCGCGTGGTTCCGGCGCACCAGAATGTTGTCCTGCTTCGGCTCCGACTCGCACTCGATCGCGATCACCGTCACCGGCTTGTCGGGCGCGGCGGCCGGCAGGCCCGTGAACTTTACGCGCAGTTCTTCCTGCTGGAAGTTCACGTTCTTCCCGCTGGCGAAGAGTTTGGCCGACTTCACCTTGGTCTCGAGGCCGGCCAGGATCACCGGGTCGCCGGGCCAGAAGTGGACGTGCATGTAGAGCGTGTTCCCCTTGCGCGTGAAGTTGGCGTAGGTCGAGCGGCGCGGGTTGCACTTCTCGGCTCCGTAGATGGTGTTGCCGTTCCGGCTCATCCAATCGCCCACGTCGCTCAGGATGCGCACCGACTCCGGCGGTATCGAGCCATCCGGCAGCGGACCGATGTTCAACAAATAGTTGCCGCCGTCGCGCGCGCAGGTGACGAGATTCCGCACGACGGTCTTCGGGGTCTTCCAGTCGTCGTCGGCGCGGTGGTAGCCCCAACTGCCGTTCATGGTCATGCAGGCTTCCCAGTCGCGGTCTCCCCGGGCGGCTTCGATGCGCTGCTCGGGCGTGCCGAAATCGCCGGCCAGCTTGTTGCGGTTGTTGACCAGGATGTCGGGCTGCAAGGCGAGCACCATGTCGTTCATCTTTTGCGATTCCCAACCCTGCGCGTCGAGCGGCCAGGCGACGTCGTACCACAGGATGTCGAGCTTGCCGTACTGCGTCAGCAGCTCGCGAATCTGGCCGTGGATGTAGTCGACGAAGCGCCGGCGGGCGGCCTCGTCGGTCTCGCAGCGGGCGCCGTCGGGATGATGCCAGTCCATGAGCGAGTAGTAGAAGCCGACGCGCAGGCCTTCGGCACGGGCCGCCTCGACGAACTCCTTGGCGAGATCCCGCCGGGGCCCTATCTTGGTGGCGCAGTAGCCGGTGAGCTTCGAGTCGAAGTGGCAGAACCCTTCATGGTGCTTGCTGGTCATCACCATGTACTTCATGCCGGCGCGCTTGGCGAGCTTGGCCCACTCGCGCGCGGCGTTCGGCTTCGGGCGAAACTGCTGGGCGAGGGCCTCGTATTCCGACACCGGGTAGCCCTCGTCCTCCATCACCCACTCGTGGCGGCCGCGGACGCTGTAGAGGCCCCAGTGGATGAACATGCCGAACTTGGCCTCGCGCCACCAGCGGATGCGGCGCTCGTGGTCGGGCGGCGGGGTCAGGTCCTCGATGGGAGGAGTCGTTTGCGGGGCCGCCGCGGCCAGGCCGGCCGCGCCGCCCATCAACCCCAGGTAATTACGTCGGGAAATTCGAGTTCCAGGCATGCCCGCATTATTACAGATGGACAGGCTCCCGGTGACCCGCTCTTCTAACTGACCGCCTGTGGCGAAAATAAGTCCTGCAAATTTGCAGGACTTTTCGGCTCAGCAGAATCAACGACTTCAACGCGGGCGCCCCGCAGGATGGCGGGTCCGGCAACGGGCAACGTACGACGGGTCAGGAGGCCCCCTCATTGCACGGGCCCCAGATACTTGTCGAGCCAGCCCAGCACTTCTCGGACGACTTCGTTGCGCGCGACCATCGCGTAGTGCGTCGTATCCAGAACCACGTGACGCTTGTCTTTTTCAGGCGTTCCGAACCAGCGGAACATCGGCTTCTGGAGTTTGTCCAGGAGTTGGAGGAAATCGTAGCGGCCGTTGATCATCAGGACCGGGATCTTGACCCGCGGGGCGAAGTTGATGGGGTCGGCTTCCGGACGCCGCCGGCCGGAGGGAAAGGCGCCATCGGCGAGCACGGCCGCCTTGATGCGGCTCTCGAGGCCAAGAAACGGACCGAAGTTTGCCCCCAAGCTCGCGCCGTAATAGCCAAGCTGGTCTTTGCGGATGTCCGGCCGGGTCTCCAGATAGTCGATCGAGCGGCTCAAATCCTTCACTCGCATGACGGTGAGATCCCTGCCAGCGATGTCTGACGTCACCTGAGGGATCTGACGCTCGTAGGTGCCCTGGTAGACCGGATACATCACGGCGCGCCCGCTCTTGATCACGAAGTCCAGCCATTCCAGACAGACCAGATTGGCGCTCGAGGGCGTAAAGATGGCGGAGGCCCACGGGAAGAAGACCACGGTCTGATAGGGCGGCTGGGCGGACTTAGGCAGGAACAGGTACGCGGCCATACGCTCGTTGCCGTATGCGGCGCGGAACGTCACCTTCTCCTTGCGCCAGGCCTCCGAGCTTTCGTCCACCGCTTCAACCTTGGGATCCAGCCCGCTGCGCTCGTAGAGATACATAGAGCGGTAGATCGCGAAGACGTCATCGGGAACCGGCTTTTCGGTAGTGTAATCGCGAGTCTGCTGGATCTGGGGGGCAGCAAAGTGATCGGGCAGCGGCTGGGAGTAGCGCACGCAGCGAAAGCCGTTGTGGGCCGAGCGGTCGAAGGGGGGACGTCGATCGAGTTCTCCAAAGGCGTAGCGCTCTTCGTCCCAGGCGCCGCCGAGAATGTAGCGGGTGCCTTCCTGGGCCTCATTCCAGCACCACTCTTTAACGTTGCCGGCCATGTCGTAGGTGCCGAATCGGCCGAGGCCCTGAGACTGTCCCACCGGAACCGGGCCCGCGCCACCGAAATTGCTGAGCGGAAGGATGACGGGCGCCAGCCAGACGAGTGCCGCCTTGTGCCAATGATACAGAGAGGGCAGGCTCTTGCCGGCGAACTCGGCGTAGGCGGCCGCCTCATACCAACTCACGCCGCGAACCGGGTACTGTTCCTGGCCGGTGGGATAGGCGCCGCCTTCCCAGGTCGCGGGACCCGGCCGGTTGGTCGCGTCCCGGAACAGGCGCATCGCCTCTTCGCAGGTCAGCTCCCGGCCATCTTGGACGAAGCGTTGTTTCCAGTAGCCGCGGCTCTGATAGCCGCCCTTGTCGACGAAGTCCTTGTACTGCCGGTTGGTGACCTCGTACTTGTCGATGAGGTAGGCATCCATCGGAAAGGTCCGGAATCCGCTGCTGGCGATTGCGAATGGTCCGGCCGGAACCGTCACCATGCCGGAGGGGAGTGCTCCCGGCTTGCTGAGATCAAATCGGATCTGATCCCTGTAGACGCCCATTTGCGGCTCGACTTCGGCGTCGCGCAGATCGCGGTTCCACTTGACCAGGACCGCTTCGAGAGTCTCGAAACCATCCTTCGCAACCTGGACGCGCAGCACGCCGAGCGGGATTCTCACCTTGGCGAGCGGGGACCGGCCGAGAGACTGCCACGCGGCCTCGGGCGTCGAGTAGTTCTTCCAGCGGATCTCGGCGCCCGGGGGCGTGGTCTCGACGTTCACCACCGAGGACACGGCTGCCCACTGATCGTCGGCGATCGCGCTGCCGGCTGCCTGGGCCCGTATGAAGGCGGACGCGAACTCACCAGAGCGGGTCAGACGGGTAACATCGGCCGCCGCGCGCTGGCGTTCGCGCTGCGAGCTTGTGATGAGAAAGAAAGCGCCGCCGGCGAGCACCACCGCCAGACCCGCCGCGATCGCGATCGGCTTGCGCCGCGCGGCGTGCTTGGCGACTGGTGTGAGAGTGCTGAGAGTGGGCGCGCTGAGGCTGGTCTGGAAGGCCGAGAGGTCCCGGGCGAGCTCCGCGGCCGACGAGTAGCGGTCTTCGCGCTTCTTGGCGAGGGCCTTCAGCGCGATCCGCTCCAGCTCCGGATCGACAGCGGCGCGGATCTCGCGGGGCCGCTTGGGCTCGTGGTGGACCACCTCGAACAGGATCGCCATCGCGCTGCTGCCTGAAAACGGCGGCTGGCCCGTCAGTATTTCGTAGAGCATCACGCCCAGCGCCCAAAGGTCCGTGCGCGCGTCGACATCCTCCCCGAGAGCTTGCTCGGGCGACATGTAGGCCGGCGTTCCCTTGACGGCGGCCGCGATGCTCAAGGTGGAGTCGGAGACCATCGCCAAGCCGAAGTCGATGATCTTGGGTACGCCGTCCCGGGTGACGATAATGTTGGACGGCTTTATGTCGCGGTGAATGATTCCCTGGGAGTGCGCCTTGGCGAGTCCCTGTGCGATCTGAATCGCGATTCCGATGGTCTGGTCGAGTGCCGGGCGATTTGCGATCTTCTGTTTCAGCGTCTCGCCAGGGTAGTAGGCCATGACGATGAAGGTCTGGCCGTCGGGGGTTTCGTCAATATCGAAAACGACGCCGATGTTGGGATGGTCAAGAGCGGACGCGGCTCTGGCTTCGCGGACGAAGCGCTTACGCTCCTCTTCGCTGATGCTCAGCTCGGAGGAGAGGAACTTGAGAGCGACGGTGCGGTCGAGCTTGAGGTCGCGCGCGCGGTAGACCACGCCCATGCCGCCGCTGCCGAGCTTGTCTAGGATCTCGTAGTGGGAAACCGTTTGTCCGGTCAAGGGGCAGTGCTCCCCGGGGATAATTATACTCCCCGCCTCTCGAGCGCCCCAGACTGCCTCCGTTGAAACTGCGACTATCCGGCTGGGTTTTCTGCTCCACGCGGGCTAGGTCCGGCGCGTCCTTTTCTAATGGAGGCTCGAATAATATGAGAACTTCTCTTGTGTTGGCCATGCTGCTCGCAGTTCCCGGCCGTGGCAACGTCGCGGTTACCGGTGAGGCGGAGGTCAAGGTCGTCCCCGACCAGGTGGTGCTCTCGCTCGGCGTCGAATCGCGCGACGCGAGCCTCGCCAACGCGAAGCGCCAGAACGATGCCGCCGTGCGCAAGGTGCTGGGCGTTTTCCGGCAATTCGCCATCGACCCGACGGACGTGCAGACCGATTTCATGACCGTCGATATCCGCTACAATTCCTCAGCGCAGACGATCGTGGACCATTACGTAGTCGAGAAGACGATCGCGGTAACCCTGAAGAATGTCGCGCGCTTTGAGGAGATCCTGAGTGCGGCGCTCGATGCGGGGGCCAATCACATCTACGACGTCGAGTTCCTGACGACCGAGCTGCGCAAGTACCGCGACGAGGCGCGGGCCCTCGCGGCGAAGGCCGCCATCGAGAAGGCGAACGACCTCGCGGCGGCGTCCGGAATGAGGGTCGTCGGCAAGCCCCTGGGGATCTCCAGCTATTCCTACGGCGGCGGGTCGTGGTACGGGCGATCGAGAGGCTCGCGTGGTGCGAACGTGATCCAGAATAGTTACCAAGGGGGCGGCGCCGCCGGGGCCACGGGGGGTACGATCGCACTCGGCAAGATCAGCGTGACCGCCGCCGTGTCCATGGATTTCCGAATGGAATAGGCGGTTTCGTGATAACTTGGGCCCATGAAAACCATCGTGCTGGGGCTGGCTGCGGCTGCCTTTCTGTGCATTGCGCCCGCCGTTCAGGCCGATCCGCTGAGGTGCGCTCTGGACCAATACAGAGCGCTGCCGGGGTTGATCGCGGCGGTCGCCGGCGACACGCTGACCGTCACCTGGGAAGGCGACCGCAATGAGGAAGTGCGGCTGCGCCTGGCGGTCAACGGCGGTACGCCGACGATCGAGGAACTCGCCGTGCGACGTCAGGGCGCCGACTGGGCCACTCTGGCGAGGAATGCGACGCCCGAGTTTCGAGTGGTCTCGGCACTCCGGCGCATCACCAACCAGCAGCTCGATCCCCTGGCCGGCCTGGGCGTGAAGATCACCCAGGAGGTCGTCGACCGGGAGAAGTGGGAGGCGTTCTGGGATGCGCCTTTGAACGTCCCGGGAGGGGAATCGGCTCACAACAATACGACGCCGCCACAGCGCGGGGTGCTCAACCAGCCGGGGTTGCCGCGCAGTCCGGACGAAAGCAAGCGGGCCTCGGCGGTCTATCAGGCGCAGAGCTGCGAGGTGAAGACGAACGGGGCGCGTCTGGAGGTGTCGTTCCCAGGCGTGCAGCTTGGCGTCTTTGCGGGGCGCTTGCAGTACACGGTTTACAAGGGCACTAATCTCATTCGCCAGGAAGTAATTGCTAAGACCGACGAGACTTCCGTGGCGTACAAGTACGACGCGGGTATCAAGGGTCTGGCGGTTCAGCCGGAGTCAAGGATCGTTTGGCGCGGCCTCACCAATCTCTCGCAGGAATACCGGCTGGGCGGCGTGCCGAACGAGGGCCCGGTGAACGTGAAGGCGAGCAACCGCTTGCTCGCGGCCGAAATGCCCGGGGGCTCGATTGCGGCCTTTCCGCCGCCGCACAGTTTCTTCTGGGCGCGCGAGACCTCCTACAATCTTGGGTACAACTGGTATCGCAAGGAGAGCGCCACGTCGTTCGGGTTTGGCATCCGGCAGGCCGAGCGCGAGGAGAGCGTCGCGGAGGAAGCCCGCGGCAACGAGGACCGCAGTCAGAACTTTGCGCTGTTGAGCGCCCGGCCCGGCACGTGGCAGCGCATGCCCGTGTATCTCTACGTGAGCGCCGGGCCCGGTCCGGGCGCGCTCGAGGCGGCGCTGGCCTTCACGCGGGGAGACCGCTTCAAAGCTCTGCCCGGGTACCAGGTCATGGCGACGCACTTCCACATGGGCCTGACGGGGCGGCTCCGGCGGGCGGGCGGCCTCGACGCGATGATCCCGGATCTCGAGGTGATGAAGGCGGCTGGGATCACCATCGTCGCTCCGATCGATGGAGGCGCGGGCTTTGCACCGGAGGGCGCGGGCGAAGGCGGCGGCCCGCGGGGGATGGCTCCTATCGATGATCCGAAATGGTTCCAGTGGAGCCGTGACCAGGGGGCCGCGTTAGACGCCGAAGGCACTATTCGCGGCGGCGCGGCCGCGGCTCGGGCTCCGGCGGGACGGCCTCGTGCTGCGGCCGGCGGGCGCGGCGCCGTCGATCCATACAAGAGCCAGGCTGACTACTACGAGACGGCGCGGCGGCAGTCGGACAGGAACTTCGTCGTCATGCCGAACACGGAGTTGATGCGCGGCGACGTCTCCCGCACCTTGGGCGGACACTCCGACATCCTGGTGTCGCACCCGGTCTACTGGACACAGGGGCGAGCCGAGGGCCAGCCGCTCGCCGAGGATCATCCCGTCTACGGCAAGGTCTACCATCTGGGCACCACGGCGGACATGATGGAAATGGTTCGCCGCGAAAACCTGCTGATCTACATGCCGCATCCGCGCTCGAAAGGCTCGGCCGGCTTTCCGGACGCCATCAAGGACACGCCCCATTTCGTGGACGCCGGCTATCGAGGCATCGGGTTCCGCTGGGGCATGGGGTTGGACGGCTCGGAGCAGCGGCTGTGCGACTATCGCTGCCTGCCCCTGCTCGACGACATGAACAACTGGGTGGCGGACGCGCCTACGCCGCCCAAGTATATCCAGGCTATCTCGGAGCTGTATCAGCAGGGGTATGGCGACGACATCTACGCGAACAATCCGGTCAACTATGTGAGGGTCGATCCGATGCCCCCGCCGGGCGACTGGAGCCCGATCATCAACGCGATGAAGACCGGGAACTATTTCGTGACGTCGGGCGAGGTGTTGATCCCTTCGTATGCCGTGCAGGGAACCGGCAATCAGCGCACGATTGTCGCGGACGTGGAGTGGACCTTTCCGCTGGAGTTTGTGGAAGTGGTGTGGGGGGACGGGCACCGCACCGACCGGCAGATCATTTCCGGCACGGACTTGCCCGCCTTTGGCCGGCGGCATTTCGAGATTCCATTCGACACGGCCGGGAAGAAGTGGGTGCGCTTCGCGGCGTGGGATTCGGCGGGGAACGGCGCGATGGTCCAGCCGGTGAAGCTTCCGAGTGCGGCAGCCCCGGCGCGGTGATCTTCACAGCGCATCCGGCTAGGATGAATGAACCTGACGCGCGACGGCTGGCTGCTGTTTCTCACGCGCTTCACGCGTCTGTTCGCTTACGGCGCGTTGTCCGTCGTCTTAGTCCTTTATCTGACTAGCCTGGGATTGAGCCAGTCCCAAACGGGCCTGCTTCTCACCCTGACGCTGGCCGGCGATACGGTTGTCTCCCTCTTCCTGACAACGCGGGCGGACCGGATCGGACGCCGGCGCATGCTCGTTATTGGCGCCCTTCTCATGGCCGGCGCTGGGCTGACCTTCGCCTCTACCGCCAGCCTCCTGGTCCTGACGATCGCAGGCACGATTGGAGTCATTAGCCCCAGCGGCAACGAGGTGGGGCCATTCTTATCGATTGAGCAGGCCGCGCTTTCCCAGGTCGTATCCAACCGGATCCGGACGACGGTGTTTGCCTGGTACACGCTGGCAGGGTCCTTTGCGACCGCCATCGGCTCACTGTGCGGAGGACTTCTTCCGAGCGTGGTGCGGCAAACCGCAAGCGCGCCCGTCGAAGGTTACCGCGCCGTAGTTATTCTCTACGCCGTGGTGGGCATTCTGCTGGCCCTCTGCTTCACTCGTCTGTCACCTGCCGCGGAAGTGAACACGGCGGGAGAAGACCCTTCTCGCGCCGCCAAGACGACTTCCTTTGGCGTGGGCCGCTCCCGTGACGTGGTTGTCAAGCTCTCCGCCCTGTTCGCCCTGGACGCGTTCGCGGGTGGCTTTGTGGTACAGAGCTTCGCGGCCTACTGGTTCTATTTGCGGTTTGATGTGAATCCCGGCACGCTGGGCGCGATCTTCTTCGGAGCGAACGTGTTTGCAGGAGTGTCCGCCTTGCTGGCCTCCCGGCTGGCAGCGCGGTTCGGGCTAATAAGGACGATGGTCTTCACACATCTTCCTTCGAATATTCTGCTGATTCTGGTTCCTTTAATGCCGACGCTGCCGCTGGCGATCGCAATCCTGCTGCTGCGCTTCAGTATCAGCCAGATGGATGTGCCCACCAGGCAGTCCTACACGATGGCCGTCGTTCATCCGGAAGAACGATCGGCCGCGGCTGGCATAACAGGCGTGGCGCGAACTATCGGCGCTTCTATTGCGCCAGTGTTTGTGGGGCTCATGTTCGCTCGGCCGTCGCTCATAAGCTTGCCATTTTTCGTGGCGGGAACACTGAAGATCGTCTACGACTTGCTGCTGTACCGAGGATTTGTGGCACATCCACCGCCCGAGGAGGCCAGGTGAGTCAACGGGCGCTGGGGGACGCCGCCAGGGTTTCGTTGACGATGGCCTGGGCTTCCTCCAGGATGCGGCGCAGATGATCCGCGCCGAGGAAGCTTTCGGCATAAATCTTGTAGATATTCTCAGTACCTGACGGACGCGCGGCGAACCAGCCGCTGTCCGTGGTTACTTTCAGCCCGCCGAGGGCGGCGCCGTTGCCGGGCGCGTGGGTGAGTTTGGTCTGGATTTTCGCGCCCGCCAGGTTGGTGGCCCGGACCTGCTGCGCCGAGAGTCTCCCCAGCAGCGTTTTTTGCTCCGGGTTAGCCGGGGCCTCCACGCGGTCGTAGACCGGCTCGCCGAACTCGCGAGTGAGGTCGCGGTAGATCTCGCCGGGGTCGCGGCCCATCCGCGCGGTGATCTCGGCTGCCAGCAGCGCCGGGGCGATGCCATCTTTGTCGGTGGTCCAAACGCTGCCGTCGAGACAGGTGAAGGAGGCGCCGGCGCTCTCTTCACCACCGAAGCCGAGCGAGCCGTCGAGCAGGCCCGGGACGAACCATTTGAAGCCCACCGGCACCTCGAAGAGCTTCCGGCCGAGCTTCGCTGTGACGTGATCGATCATCGAGCTGCTCACCACGGTCTTGCCCACCGCCGCATTTGGACGCCAGTGCGGCCGGTGTTGAAAAAGATAAAGAATGGCTACCGAAAGGTAGTGATTGGGCGGAAGCAGACCCGAGCTCCGGGTGACGATGCCGTGCCGGTCATGGTCCGGGTCGCAAGCGAAGGCGACGTCGAAGCGATCCTTCAGGCCGATCAACCGCTGCATCGCATAGGGCGAGGAGGGGTCCATGCGAATCTGGCCGTCCCAATCGGCCGTCATGAAGCGAAAGGTCGGGTCGATGGCGTCGCTGACGACGGTGAGGTTGAGCCCGTAGCGGTCGGCGATCGGTCCCCAGTAGTGGACGCCCGCGCCGCCGAGCGGATCCACCCCCAGGCTGATCTTGGAGCCGCGAATGGCATCCATGTCGATCACGCTGGCAAGGTCACAGATATAGGCGCCGAGGTAGTCGTAGCGGTGCGTGGTCGAGGCGCGGAGGGCTTTCTCGAAGGGAATTCGTTTCACACCCGAGAGATTCTGCTCGAGAATCTTGTTGGCCTTCGCTTCGATCCAGCCGGTGACGGCGGAATCCGCGGGCCCGCCGGTGGGGGGATTGTACTTGAAGCCGCCATCCTGCGGTGGATTATGCGAGGGCGTGATCACGATGCCGTCGGCGAGCCCGGCCGGGCGGCCGCGGTTGTAGGTGAGAATGGCGTGCGAGAGGGCCGGAGTGGGGGTATATTCATCTCGCTCTGCGATCATGACATCGACCCCGTTGGCCGCCAGCACTTCGAGGGCGCTCGACAGGGCGGGCACGGAGAGCGCATGCGTGTCCATGCCGAGAAACAGCGGGCCATCGATCTTCTGCTGTTCGCGGTAGAGGCAAATGGCTTGCGTGATGGCGAGGATGTGCTGTTCGTTGAAGGCTTTTTCGAAGGCGGAGCCACGGTGTCCGGAGGTGCCGAACGCCACGCGCTGCGCGGGCGCCGCTGGGTCGGGCGCCTGTGTGTAATAAGCCGTGATTAACTGGGGTACGTCAACCAGACTTCCTGGTTCCGCCGGCTTTCCGGCCAGAGGGCTTACTCGCATATTCGCCAATGGTTAACAGCTCGTGGCGAAAACCGCTCCCTTACGGTCGCGGCTCGGTAACGCGCTGCGCGCGTCAGCAAGCGGTCCGGAATTACTCTTGACACGGGCGGTGGAGCGGGCCTCGCTCACTTTGCCGCTTTGATGTCGACCCGCACGTATTCAAACGGCGTATCCGAAATGTTCTCGCCCCGATGGGTCACGGCGTCCATCCAATAAGTCTCTCCCGCCTTGCGGTGAGCTTCGCGCACGGTGCCGTCGGCGGTCGTCGACCGAATATTCTGGTCCCCCAGCAACACCATCACGCCGTTGACCGGGTGCTGGTGCATGCCGACCTTATCGTGAGGCGGGATGCGGCAGCGAATCACCCGCACATACTCGTTCTCGAACTCGAGCTTGTAGTGTTGAGGGTCCAAAGCTACCGGATCGAGCGATTGCTGCGCCTGGGCAACGGGCCGCCCCGACCAACCCGAGGCTACGAAAATACCGAGTGCTACGGCCATCCACAGATTGCGCATAAAACCTCCGTTTTGTCAGAACGACATCGACGGTACGGTGGAGAGAGGCCCGATCGACAGCGAAGGCGAACCTCTGGCTTAAGCTCTCACGACCGCTCCCTCCCGGCCGCGGCTCGGAACTACAACCGGGCGGCGGGCACCGGAGCCGGCTGCGCCCGGAGCTTGGTCAGGCCATCCATGAGCTGCTCGAGCACCGTTTCCCGCTGGGCATAGGAGGCGTACATGGAACGTAAGGCGTCCGCCTGCCGGTCGAGGCGCTCCACCAGCGTCGAGACGCTCGAGGAAATGGCGCCCAGCGTGGACTTGACCGCTGTAATGTCCTCTTGCTGAACCCCCAGCTCTCTCGACAGCGTGTCGATCCGGCCGGAGACCGACGTGGACAGGACCTGCGTCTCGGACCGCAGCGCGGCGAGCTCCACTTCCTGGCGCCCATCGTGCTCCTGCAAGGTCGCGGTAGCGGTGGCGAGCTGCTGACACTTCTCCTGTACGGAGAGGCCCAAAGCCCGCTGCTCGGACAAGGCCCCGCTCAGCTCCTGCACGCTCGCCTGGAGAGTATCGAGCCGGCGGCCTACGGATTCCCCGATCATGCGGGTCTCATGGGCGATGTGGTTTTCGAGGTCCCGCATCGCGACGACGAGAACCCGGGCGAGGCCGTAAGCCATTTTGTCGACCACCGGGGCGAGGACCATCTCCTCACCGGACTCCCGCGCTCCGGCTTCCCCAGCTAGCAGGATTTCCTCCACCCGCGACGCTCGCACCCCCGCAGCGCGACGGCCGTTGTCTGGTTCGGCTTCCCGCGGCGAGCCGTTCGGCGCTTCGGTAACGCTTTCCATGCTCTGTCTCATATTTCTCTCCCTTTACGCTTCAACTCGGCGATCGTCTGGTTGGTTTGCGGTATCATGTTTCCCTTTCTTTACTGACGGTCAGATTCAGAGGAGGAAGTTCTCGGCCAGCTCCGGCTGGACCTGCAACGCGTTCTGCCAGCAAGAGTGGGCTTCCTCGGGTTGCCCCAAAGCCACTAAGGCGTGTCCCAAATTCAAAAGGGCCTCCGGAAACTCTGGCCGCTTCTTGAGGGCCTGGCGGTAGCAGCCCACGGCGTCGGCCGCGCGGCCGAGTTTTTGCAGCAGCAGGGCCTGGTTGTAGAGCAGCTCGGCGGTGGGACCCTCCAACTCCACCAGTTGCTTGTGCAGTTTCAGGGCCGGCTCGAAATCCTTGTGCTCGAGAGCGATCGCCGCCAGGCAGCGGAGGGCTGGTACAAAGGCCGGATCCGACGGCAGGATTTGCCGGAACGCTTCCTTAGCTGGGGCCGGATCGCCCCTTCTCCAGCGGGCGATGCCGAGATTGAGCAGCGCCTCCGAACGCTGGGTCGGGAAGGCGAGGCACCTCTCAAACGTCTCGACACTCCCCGGAAAATCGCCGAGCTGCAGGCGCACGCAACCCAGCCGAAACCAGGCGTCCGGCGCTTCCGGGTAGCAGTGAGTGAGCCTGGCATACAGCGTCTCAGCCTCCCGAAGATCGCGGCGGCGTTCGCAAAGCAGGGCGAGGTTCCAGAGCGCTGCCCGCATCGCCGGCTGCAGGGCGAGAGCTTGCTCATAGGCGGATTGGGCCGGCTCCCACTGCTCCAGTTCCTGCCAGGCCGTGCCGAGGTAGAGGTGGGCTTCCGCCGATTGCGGGTCGAGAAGGACCGCGCGCGAGTAGGCTCCCGAAGCCTCGCGATGATTCCCCAGCCGCTGGCAGGCGATGCCGAGATTGAACCAGCCCGCGAAGTGCTCGGGATGGACCTCGACCAGGGACGTGCAGAACTGCGCGGCGGCTTCGTAGTCTCTTCTGGCAAACGCCGCCAGGGCGAGGCAATCGAGCGCGACGACCGAGCTGGGGTCCGCCTCGAGCAGACGCTGGGCGCACTCGCTGACGCGCTGATAGTCGCCGAGATCGATGGCCAGGGCGATGGTGTTGGTGAGCAGGTCTTCCGACTGGGGGTCGCGGGCGAGGAGCTGCTGGTAGATGTCGGCGGCCTCGCCGGGCCGGTCGAGCAAGTGCAGCGCTGCGGCTTTACCGCGCAGGGCAGCTTCGCGAAACGGCTGGCGCGCGAGGCACGTTTCTAAAGCCTCGAGAGCGGTCTGCGGTTCGTGCAGGTGCAGCAGGGCGATCCCACGGCCCAGGTAAGCGTTGGTGCGCCGGGGGTCGAGCTCGCTCGCCCTTTGGAACGCCTCTGCGGCGCTCTCCCACTGGCCGGTCCGCTCCAGGCAGACGGCCAGATTGTGCCAGGCCGCGGACTCGCGGCTGTCCAGGTCGAGAAGCTCCCGATACGTCGCGGCGGCGGCGTCATATTGTTCCAGCTCGAACTCCAGGTGGCCGATGGCGTAATAGAGCTGCGGGGCGCGCTCGCCCTGCTGGCAGGCGCGGCGGAGCTCGGCTAACGCGTCCGGGACCCTGCCGCCCAACTGCAGCGAGGCCGCGGCGGAGAGAGATTTGAGAACAGATGGGTTCATGGCTTACGCTCGTGCGCGTGCGCTCGCGGCTCCCAGCCCAAGGGCGCCAGGCCGCTCGCGGGAAGTTGGCGCTGCACTTCCGCCCGCAGCGGCTCGCCTCCTTCGCCGGGAGTGTCCGACGGCGCCACCGGGTTGATTTCCAAAGGGGCGAAATCCGGCACCGGAATCCGGTGCTGGCGCTCGGTTAAGAGGCCACTCGACGACAGGGACCGCGGGCTCAATTCCGGATGAAACCACGCCACCGGATTTAGAGGCCACCTCGGCTCGTCCGCGACCCCGGCTGCCACGCTTGCAAAGGGCGCGAGCCGGGGCGCCGCGAGCTGGGGCTTCCGGCCGGGCCCCTCGACACGGTGTCCGTTCCGGCGCTCGAGGACCGCGGCCGGAGCGTGGGATTTGCCGTTGGATCGGTGCGGTGCTCTCATGCTCTCAGAATCCTTTTCACGGCTATGGCCAGCGAAGCGATGTCGTAATGCGCCGGACTCTGCGCGGCATACTGTCCAATCCACTGGCCGGCGCCGAAGGCCTCGACGAAGGCGGCGCGCTGATGAACGGCCGGGCCGACCGACTCGCCAAAACACTGCAACTGTTCGGCGATGTGGCGGCCGGCATCGGTGCGCCGGTCGATTTTCGAGGGTATGACGAGACACTTGGGTCCGCCGCTGCGTCGGAGGACGCGGGCTTGCTGGATCAGTTCCACGGCCGCGCGGGTCGCGACCAGATCCACCCCGCTCGCGGTCACGGGGATGAGAACCAGGTCGGCGATCCGGCCGGCGGCCAGAGTAGCGGCCCCGACGTGGGCCGGGGCATCCAACACGACGTAGCGATCGCCGCTGGCCCCCACGGCACGAATCAGGCGTTCGGCGTCGTCGTCGTTCTCGAGGGGAATAAATCCGCCCCGAATGGGGAGGCCGCCGTTTTTCAACCAATGACTGGAGGTTCCCTGCGCGTCGTTATCCAGCAGCAGCACCGGATCGCCTTGGGTGGCGAGCTCACAGGCCAGGTTGACGGCGATCGTGGATTTTCCGCAGCCCCCTTTGAGGTTCACCACGGCAATCACCAGCGGCGGCTGCCGCACCGTGTACTTGATGGGGTGGAGCAGGAATCGGGCGACCTGGTGACCGAGCTGCGCTGCTGGAAGACTGGTCAGGTTGAACATTTACTTAGCCCTCGGCGCGGGTTGGAACACAATCCGAATCGTGACCTTGGTCTCCACCGGCTCGCCATTGAGCCGGCCCGGCTGATAACGCCACTTCAAGACTTCGTCCCTGGCGATCTCGGCGAGGAGTGGAAGCCCGCTCTGCACGGTGGCTCTAGTGACGACCCCGGTTTTATCGACCAGAGCTTCGAGGACGACAGCGCCGGACATGCCGCGGTAACCGGACTGTTGAGGCGTCACGGGCATGCGGCCCTGGAGCAGTTTAGGTTGTTGAAAGTTGCCGCCCACGCCGGCTGGCGCGGTCGGAGCCGAAGCGTTTCCCTCGGCCGAAGGTGTTGCCGGCCCGGGGTCAGGCACAGCCGCACTCGCGGCCGGCAGCGGAGGAGCAGACGACCGTGCGGGGCGGACCGCAGGCCTCGCCTGCGATCGAGAGGCGCTAAAGACCGGCGAAACCGGGGCCGGCGGGTCGGCGGAAGGTGCGGGATCGGAAATCTTGACGGGAACCGGTATAGCCGGGGAGACGGCAGCGCGCGGGGCTTTGGGCGCCGCTTCCTTCGGCTTGGATCTCCACAGGGTGGCGCCCGCCGCCACCAGGACCACGAGCGGAAGGGCAAGGAGCAGCCGGCGAACGGGAGCCGTCACCAGCTTCCGAAGGCGCAGCGCCAGCCGCGGCCGAGGCGCGACAGTCGAGTGCGGTGTGGCAGGCTTGACCGCGGGCAGGTCAGTCGCAGGGGGGGCGGCTTCTTCCACGGCCACCACGGCAGGCTGGGGCCCGCCGGCACCCTGACCGGCCAGCGCGGTGTGGAGATCCCGCTGCAGGATAGGATCGCCCGGAAAGAGTGACAACAAATTGCGCAGCAGATCGGCGGCGGGCTGGAACTGCCGCTCCTGAATCAGGCGAATGGCCTTCTCGCGGCCGCGCGCGTAGAAGTTTTCTTCCTCGCTATCCGCCCGGACACCCCGGACCGCTTCCAGCATCGCCTGCGCGTCGGCGTCTTCCGGCGCCTGGGACAGCAGCCGGACGAGAATGCCCTCCGCCTCCTGGTACTGACCACGGCCGAAGAGAACCTGCGCGGTCCGCCATTCTTCGCGATACGCCCGCTTCGCTCGGAGCTCCTGGTGGAGCTCCTGCAACGCCGGCTCGTCCGGATGGCGCTCCAGCCCTTGGCGCAGAATTTCTTCCGCCTGATCCAGTTCGCCATCGGCCAGAGCGTGCCGCACCCCGGCGGTGATGCTCTCGCACTCCGAACGCTTCAAGCCGGCGACGGCGGCGGCATACGGGGCCTGCAGTTCCGGCTCCTGCGGGAACTCTGCCTGAGCGGCGCCCAGCAGCGCCAGCGCCTCGGACCAGGCTTGAGACGCGATTTTCTGTCCGATGGCGTCGAGCCGGCGCGCGAGCTTGTTGCGGCGTTCTTGTTCCCGCAGCCGGCCTCGAAAGTGCGCTACCCGGTCCAGCAGATCGGCCGACGCCGGATAAGCCTCGAGAGCCTCGTCGAGCACGGTGAGGGCCGCTTCCCATTGGCGCCGCTGTTCCAGGGCCGCTACCCGGTTGAGAGCGTCCTTGATCAGGCGGCGCTTCTCCCACTCGGAGAAGATCCGCTCGGCGCCGGCGAGCTCGGCGAGGAGCTCAGTGCGGTCTGGGTATTCCGCCGCCTTGGCCCGCAACAACGGGACCGCCAGATCCGGCCGGTCCTGCCCGATCAGCCAGTGGGCCTCTTCCAGCGCCGCGCGGGCCGCGGCCGAGGATTTTGAATCCTGCCACTGCTGCCGGATCTCCCGCCGCAGGCTCTCGAGGGACGGCTCGGCCGGATAAGCCGTCAGGCCCGCTTCGAGCGCGGCCAGCGCTTTCTCGAATTGCTCCTGGCGCCGCAGTTCTTCGCACTGCGACATCACCTGGGCGACGCTCCAGGCGCGGTCCCGCGCGGCGCCGGCGCGGCGCGACAGGTCGCGGATCTCCTCTTCATCCGGGTACTCCGCGCCCAGCGCCTCGAGGAGGGCCACCGCGGCTCCGAACCGCTGCTCACTCAGCCGGGCGCGAGCCTCGCTCAGCCCCGCCTGCAAGCGAGTCTGCCGTCCGGACTCGGCCTGCTGCGTCTGCGCGTGTTCGAGCCAATGCTCGATCACGGAGGAGCCGGGGCATTCCGCCCGCAATGCGGCCAGAATGGCGATGGCCTCTTCGAACGACTGCAGCAAGAGCGACGACTTGGCCTTGACCAGCTCCTGTTCGATCCGGGCCTCGACGCCGCGGCGCTGCAGGGCCTGGCGGATGACCTTCTCGAGGTCGCGCGCCTCCGGGTTCTCGGGATCGTACTCGAGAGCCTCCGCTACTTTGGCTTGCGCTTCGGTCAGACTCTGCCGGCCCAGCAGGTTCCGGGCGTCGGCTAGGAGGCACGTGGCCAGTTGCCAGCCTACCTGTCGCGAACGCATCCGCTCGAGGTGGCTCGTGATCTCCGGATTGGCCGGATCGAGGCGTAAAGCGGATTCCAGGATTTCCACCGCGCGGTCGAAGTTCCGGGCGGCGGCCTCCTGATCGGATTTCTGACACAGCGCCTCGAGGCGCGAAGCGACCGTGCGGCGCTGCACCTGACCACGCAGGGCGGCGCGCAATTCCTGCGCCTCGTGGTTATCGGGATCCAGCTCCAGGATCTCGCGCACCATCGCCAGGGCGGCGTCGAACTGCAGGACATCCAGTTGCAGCCGGGCCGCGGCCACCAGCTCCGCGGCATGGGCGCGCTTGAGCGCGCGGAGCACCGGCTCGGCGTCACACTGGAGGTCCTCAACACTCGGGTAGCGGAGCTCGCGTTCCCAGGCTAGCGCCCGATGCAAGAGCTGCGCCAGTGGTTCCGGGCACTCCGGCAGCAGGCTTCGCAGCGGCGGCGGCTGACGCGATGCCGCGTCGTGATCCGAGGCCTGAAAGGGATGCACTCCGGTCAGAAACTCGTAGTAGATCGTGCCGTACGCGAACACATCGCACAGCTCGTCGGGCGGGAAATCCGGGTCCCGCTCCTCGGGCGCGAGATACCCGGCTTCCGCGTGCTGCGGGCCGCCGAGCAGGCGAACGATGCCGAAGTCTTGAATGGTGACCGAGCCGTCGCGCCCCAGCGCTATCCCGCCCGGCCGCAAGCCCACCTGAGTCAATCCGGCCAGGTGCGCGGTTTGGAGTCCTTCCGCCACGCCCCACAGGATGAGCATTTTTTGCAGCAGGGTTAGGGACGTCTGATTCCGAATCGCGCCTCTTAGGTTGTCGTCGCCGAGATGCTGCTGAGCGACAAAGGGCAGACCGACGTGCTCGCCCAGTTCATAAATTCCGATGATGCTGCGGTGGTGCAGCCTCGAGACCGCCGCAGCTTCCCGGCGAAACCGTTCCACGAGCCCGCGGTCAGCGACCTCGGTGAGAACCTTGAGGGTGACCGGCCGTCCCGTGTCCCGATCGAAGGCCCGGAAGGCTTTGACGAGGGCGCCCTGGCCGATTTCCGATTCGATTTCGTACTTGCCGATGCGGGCGGGCGCCGGGCGCGGTGAACCGGAGAGGAGGCCAGCCCCTGCCTCCCCCGCGGCGCCGACCATCGAATCTGTAAGCGTCCCCATGTCTGTAACCCGCACTCCGGTGGAGCTGCCAGCGCACACGACGTCCCGGGACGCCAGAAGCGATGCAGGCGGAACTAAGCTCCGGCCCAAAGGGCCTCGGGCTCAATTCAGATAAATGTATGCTATTATCCTTTTTAATCCAGTCGTGTTCAACTTCTTAACATTGTGACCTGCCGCCTCTTTCCCGCCCGCCTCAGGCCGTCCTTTGCCGCTGGGCCTGTGTAGGCTCGCCGGGAGGGAGGTCAGACTGAGTGGGCAAGGGCGGTTATAACACCTCGGCCTGGGCCTGTCCAGAGCAAAATCGAGCGTCGCATGGCGTTTTCCACAGGTTTATCCGATTGTCGAATGATACAGTTCCCAAATCGAACGTGTTCAAAGATTGTGGATAAAACAGCGGAGTGGGTCAGTGTCCTTTGGCCCGAAGTCGTGCTTTCCCTGGCCCGGGCAATCAAGCGTACGCCTCAACACACAGCGAGAGAGGTGTGCCTTCGGCGGAGGCGGCCTTGGCCCACCGCATCCCTGCGAGTCACGCCCGCCGGAGGGGGGTGATATGATTCCGGCTATGCCGTTCGTGGATTTGCACGCTCATTTTCCCATGCACCACGAGATCCCCGACGATCCCGGGCAAAGGATGCTGTTCGACTCCCTCAATCGAACCCTCAACTACGAGCTCTTCGAGCCGCGGGTGAGCCTGAAGCGCTGGTTCAAGGACAACCCGGAAGGCGGTGTAACCGGCTTCGGTTCCGTGCTCCACGACCCCCAGGACGACTTCTTCGTGCACGAGTTCCCGGTCCCTAAAGCGTTTGATCACATTCGCGAACAGATGCGGCGCGTCGAGGACGAAATCCGGGAGGACGGCAGGGTGCAGATCGCGCGAACACCGCGCCAGGTAGAGAACTTTTTGAGCACGAACCAAAAGTTCATGTTTCACACTCTGGAAGGAGGCTTCTCGCTCGGCGGAGACCCCGCCAACGTGGAGGTCCTCGCCGATCTCGGCGTAGCGGCCATCATTCCGGCCCACTTGTTTTACCGTGGAGTCGCGACGTGCGAGAACGGGTTCCCGCCGGTCGCCCACCTCTTGTTTCTCGAGGAGCTGGCTAAGCAACCTTGCTTCGGGCTTCACCCCCTGGGCACGGCCATCGTGGAGGCCTGCTTCCGGCGCGGAGTCCTGGTGGACGTTACCCACGCGCGCTCCGACGCCCAGAAAGATATCTTCGAGATTGCGGCCGGGTACCCGGACCGCCCCCTGATTTCCTCACACACTGCGGTACGCGGCATTTGTGACGCGGGGCTAAACCTCAGTAACGACGCGATCAAGACGATCCAGAAGTCCCAAGGCATCATCGGTGTCATTTTTTACAAGCAGTGGCTCCACCATGCCCTGGGTCCCGACCTGCGGGACGACTTCCGCCTGATCTCGGACGTCATCGACTACCTAAAGTGTGTGACGGGCACCTACGAAAACATCGGCATCGGCTCCGACCTGGATGGATTCATCGAACCGATCGGCATGTGTTCGAACTATAGCAAGATGTCCGCGCTAACGCTCCCGTTGATGGAGAAATACGGGCAGGCGACCGCCGAAGAGATTCTGTTCCGGAACGCGCTTCGCGTTCTGCACGCCGGATGGAAGGGGATTCCGGAATGATAGGCGACCGGAGCCTGGCGCGCGGCGAGCAGGTCGTGGCAAACGCTCGTCTTGGACGTCCGTAACTGCTTGAAAGGATGGTGGCCAGGGACGGAATTGAACCGCCGACGCCAGCCTTTTCAGGGCTGCTTACCGACACTGCTAAGCGGTTTGGAATCAGCGTAAGACTCTTAAATTCAGGAGCTTACCATCCGAGCCTCTTAGGATCATCTGGCATGAAATGCGCCAGTTTCGACCGTTCGATGTTCCCTTCCCGCCGGAGAACAGAACCTCAAACCTCACGCCCCTGGCTGGTAGAGGTACTTTTGGAAGCCAGCGAAAATGTACCCGATCTCTTCCGGCCGGCCCAAGTCGGCCACGGCGTCGGCGATAGCGTTGTTGTACTTGAGCTTCAGCAAGGGAGACAACTTTTCCCGGTCCAACTCCTCCACGCCGACCTTGACGTATTGGGAGAGCACAAACCCGAGGAAGACCTGCTGTTTCGTGTTGAAACGGATGCCAATCGCGACTTTCGCCCGGGTGGCTCTTTCCTCGCGGGTGAGCGGCGGCAGGGCGTAGGCGACGTGCGCGAGCACATCAAATAGGTCGCTGTTCTCGGCGTCGATGATCTTCTGCATCTCGGCCATCTGCTCCCTGCCGAAGCCTTTCTCCGCCAGCCCTTGCAGAAGCTTCGCGCGTGTATCGGGGTCGCTCCAGAGGGCTCGCAGTTCGGCCTCGTCTTTGAAGAACTGCGGCAGCTTGCCGAAAAGCATCTCCATGAACTGCTGTGCGGACATCGGCGTGCCATCCGGATGCCAGAAGCTCGTCATCATCATGTGCTGGATGGTGCGTGCTTTGCCGTCGGCCAGTTTCACTTTGATCTTCTGCGGGCGGGGGCCCGGCTCGGGTCCCGGTCCGGGTGGTTCCGGCGGCGGCGCTGGCGCAGGCTCACGTTCCGGCTTCGGCTCCGGCTCGATCGGTTCACCGTCCCACTCCGGATCGCTGAAGTGGTGGTAGGCTTTCACGAAATCGTAGATCGTAAAGTAATCCTTGCCGTCATACAGCCGCGTACCGCGCCCGATAATCTGCTTGAACTCGATCATGGAATTGATGGGGCGCATCAGGACGATGTTGCGGATGTTACGCGCATCCACGCCGGTGGAGAGTTTTTGCGACGTGGTCAGGATGGTGGGGACGCTCTTCTCATTGTCCTGAAAGTCCCGAAGGTGCTGCTCGCCGAGCGCGCCGTCGTTGGCCGTGACGCGCTGGCAGTAGTTCGGGTCCTTACTGGTCTTCATCTGGTTGATGAGGTCGCGCACGGCCAGTGCGTGGTCCTGCCTGGCGCAGAACACCAGCGTCTTCTCGTTCTGATCGATCTGCTCCAGGAGCAGCTTGACCCGGTGCACTTCGCGTTCCTTGATCTCGATAATCTTGTTGAAGTCGGTTTCCGTGTAGCGTTTCCCGGTTTCGATCTCGCCTTCGATCAACGTGTCATCGGGGGTGTAGACATACTCGTCGAGCGTGGTGGAAATCTGCTTCACCTTGAAGGGCGTGAGAAAGCCGTCATTGATGCCTTCCTTGAGCGAGTAGATATACACCGGATCGCCGAAGTAGGCGTAGGTGTCCACGTTGTCCTTGCGCTTGGGCGTGGCGGTGAGACCGAGCTGCACGGCGGGCGCGAAGTAGTCGAGGATGCCGCGCCAGTTGCTCTCGTCGTTAGCGCCGCCGCGATGGCACTCGTCGATGACGATGAAGTCGAAGAAGTCCGGTGGATATTCGCCGAAGTAGGGCGAGGGCTTGCCGTCCTTCGGCGGCCCGCTCATGAAGGTCTGAAAGATGGTGAAGAACAGGCTGCCGTTCTTCGGTACCTTACCTTTCTTGCGGATGTCCTCCGGCTCGATCCGCACCATCGCATCCTCGGGAAAGGGGGGAAAGGCGTTGTAGGTCCTGGTTAGCCAAGATGTTTCGGTCGGCAAGGAAGAGGATACGCGGGCGGCGTGACGGTTCGCGACTCAAGTTCCAGCGGCTGTGGAAGAGCTTCCACGCGATCTGAAACGCAATCATGGTCTTACCGGTGCCCGTCGCCAGCGTGAGCAGGATACGCTCCTTCCCAACTGCAATCGCCTCGATCACTCGCTCGATGGCAATGTCGCGGAAATACCGGTCGCCCAAAGTGCCGCCCTTGTCCTCGAAGGGCACGGCCGCGAAGCGGTCACGCCAGGCGTTGGCCTCGGCGAAGGTCAGATTCCAGAGTTCTTCCGGTGTCGGATAACCTGACACTTCGCCTTCGGTGCCCTCCGTCATGTCGATGCCGTAGATGCCCTGGCCGTTGGTGGAATAGGTGTAACGGATGGCGAGCTTCCCGGCGTAGTTCTTCGCCTGGGCCACGCCATCGGTCAGGGCTTCGGCCCATGCCTTCGCCTCAACGACGGCGATTTTGTGGTTGCGATAGACCAGCACGTAATCGGCGGTCAGCGCCTTGCCGCGCCGCCCGTGTCCTTCGATGCGGCCCGGCGTGATGGCATACTCGCGCAAGATGCGGCTACCCTCGATCACGCCCCAGCCCGCCGCCTTGAGGGCCGGATCAATATGCTCGGCTCTGGTTTCGGCTTCGTTCATGGCATGGCTCTATAGTGCTCCGGTGAAGGCTTGGTGCAGCAGCGACTTTTTCAAGTCGTCCAGCGCTGCGAGCTTTTGCTGGTAGATGGAGATGAGTCTCTCATTTTCCGTCGAAACGCGGTTTACTTTAGAGACGATGGACCGCTGCACAGCAACCGACGGAATTGCTCCAACATCCAGCCCTCGGATGTCCTTCATATTTACATGCTGCACGGTAGCGCCACGCGAATGAGCCAGCAGCATCCCCCGAATTGGAGGTTGGAGTAGAAGCATGGCCAGAAACTCGGAGTCGAACACATCACGCCTTGGCCTGATCAAGACGGTTCGCTGTCCCAAGCACAGTGGCAGGTTATCAGGGATCACTGCTACATTTCCAGCAGGGGCTTCCCGCGCCAGAATGAGGTCGCGAGCTCTCGGTTCTGCCCGGCGCGTCCACTCCGTGTAGGTTGCTTTTGAGACACGGTAGACGTCGTCGAGCAGCAACTTGCCTCTGCCAATGTTGGGCGTGCGGATGGAAGGGATTCCTTCTTCCTGAGTTGGTGCTGTCTTGTGTTCGCAATCCACAATCAATTCGCACAGGTCTGCCAGCGGTTCGCGCTTCTCCACCCAGTGCTCAGCGCGCTGGGTGAAAACAGCTTGCAGGTGGCTTTCAAACAGAGCACGGGCGTTTTGGAGGTTCTTTTCGGCGTTGGCTTTGACGCTGGCGATGCCGTCAAACGCATCGTCGAGAATACCGACGATGCGCTGCTGTTCGGGGAGCGGGGGAATCGGAATGGGATAGCGCTCAATGAACTCCTTGGGCACTCGCTGTTGCCCGACTGCCCCACCCATCCGCGCCGCGCCCTCTCTTCTGAAATCCGCGCGAGACAGATAGTAATAGAGATATTCCTTGTCGAGGCTCTCGGATGGGCGAAAGACGATGAACTCGCTAGAGCCGAATCCAATGCCGTTGCTCAAGCCCGATGCGATCCCGAGCTTTCCGTTCTCGAAACATGGAGTGATCTTTGCGAGGAGCACGTCGCCCTCGGCGAAGTAGGTGTAGCTGCCGACTACTGACGCGAGCGGCTTCACTTGCGTCGCGTTCAATGACTTCCGATCGATTCCCAAATCTTCCATTGGTGCGAAAGACACGAACGCATCCGCGGTGACGCGTTCACGTGCCTCGGACTTTGGGGGCTTGATCTCGCACACATCAGCCAAGGTCTTCTTCTGCCACCCCACCTTCATAGCAGCCCGCGGATGGTTTGCAGCACTTCCGCGCTCTCGGCGTCCAGCGCGGCGATCTCGTCCATGATCTCCGCCGGACTGCGGTAACGCACCGCCTCGCCCCCATTCGGGTTCTTTACGGAAAGGTCGAAGGTCGCCGGGTCGATCGTCTTGGCGTCCACACTCCAGGACTTGGGCGAGGCGGCAAGGGTCTTTTGCAGTTTCACGAACTCGGCGAGGTCGGCGTCGTTCAGCGGGTTGGTCTTGCCGAGATTGCGGCCGGGGTCGAGCTGATAGAACCAGACCTTGCGGGTCTTGATGCCTTTTTCAAAGAAGAGCACCACGGTTTTCACGCCCGCGCCCTGGAATGTGCCGCCGGGGCAATCGAGCACCGTGTGCAGGTTGCAGCCTTCCAGCAGCAGCTTGCGCAGGCTCACAGAGGCATTGTCGGTGTTAGAGAGGAAAGTATTCTTGATGACCACTCCCCCGCGCGCCCCAGCCTTCAGGATCTTGATGAAGTGCTGGAGAAAGAGGAAGGCGGTCTCGCCGGTCCGTATGGGGAAGTTCTGCTGCACTTCCTTGCGCTCCTTGCCTCCGAAAGGCGGATTGGCCAGCACCACGTCAAAGCGGTCCTTTTCCTGAATGTCGGCGAGGTTCTCGGTGAGCGTGTTGGTGTGGATAATGTTCGGCGCCTCGATGCCGTGCAGGATCATGTTCATGATGGCGATGACGTAGGCGAGCGACTTCTTTTCCTTGCCGTAGAAGGTGCGGGTCTGGAGGGTCCTGAGGTCCTTGGTGGTCAGGTTCTTCTTCGACGTGAGGGAAACGAACGACTCGCACAAGAAGCCCGCCGAGCCGCAAGCGCCGTCGTAGATGCGCTCGCCGATGCGGGGCTGGACGACCTGCACGATGGCGCGGATAAGCGGGCGCGGCGTGTAATACTCGCCGCCGTTGCGCCCGGCGTTGCCCATGTTCCTGATCTTGGCCTCGTACAGGTGGGACAGCTCGTGCTTCTCGGTCTGGGAACGGAAGCGTAGCTCGTCGATGTGGTCGATGATCTCGCGGAGGTTGTAGCCGCTGGAGATCTTGTTCTTGATCTCCCCGAAGATCTCGCCGATCTTGTATTCGATGGTGTTCGGTCCCGTAGCCTTTTGCTTGAAGGCGTGCAGGTAGGGGAAGAGCTTTTGATTGACGAAGTCGCGGAGGTCATCGCCGGTCTTGGCTTTGTTATGGTCAATCTGGCCGTCTTTGCCCTTCGGCGCGGCCCATTCTTCCCAGCGGTAGGGCTTGTCGAGAATGAAGGTGTACTTCTTGCCTTCCAGCGCGGCTTCGTCGGCTTTGTCCTGCTCCAGCCCGTCCAGGTACTTCAGGAACAGGAGCCACGAGGTCTGCTCGGTGTAATCCAGCTCGGTGGTACAGCCGGCCTCTTTGCGGAGGACGTCGTCGATGTTCTTGAAGGCTTGTTCAAACATTGTAAGGGAGTCTCTAGCCGGGAGTGGCGTGCTGATTTTCCCACATTGTTCCCCCGACCGCCGACGCCAGCCTTTTCAGGGCTGGACTCGCCCCAGAACGTTTTGGCACTTCCCGTTTGCGCGGCGTCTTCACCGGAAAGGTAGATACACGATCTGATTACGCCAGTCTTCCGCCTGCGATGCGGTCCACACCAGAAGCAGCGCTTCGACAATCTCGCCAATCGCGCTGCGCTGGGGAACAATGAAAACGCCCGGATTCAATCTCCCAGCAGCCAGGCGCTCCCGGGCATGGCGCGTCATGGTACGGCGGTCATGCGTAATCAAGATCCGGTCTTGTTGAGCCGCAAGATCCAGGAGGAGGGGATCCGCTGTCCCGCGCAGGCCGGCACTCTTGACATCGAGAATGTCGATCGCCGGCTCACGAGACCGCAGGCCGTCGATGATATCGGAGTCGAGGTCCTCATCCGCGAGAAAGCGGACCGTCACGTTCGTTTCGATGCGATCTGCCGGCGAGCGGCCTCCAGGCGCGCAAAGAGGCCGGGATTCGTCTGGCTCAGCGGAAGTGCGGACCGTTCGAGTTCCCGTTCGTCTTCTGCTACGTAGTCGTCGATCGCCTTCTCGTTCTCAAGGTAGTAGGCGATGGCCCCATACACCTGCGAAAGTTTGAGCGTTGGAAAGGACTGCACGATCTTATCCGGAGACGCGCCTTGCTGGAACCGAATCATCACCGAGTCAAGCGACACGCCAGTTCCGGCGACATAGAGGCCACCATTTCGCTCTTCGATGTAGGGAGAGGCCGGATATGCCATAACGACTCTCGGTTTCAGTTTATCACCGGCGAGCACGAACGTACGGCTCTTTGGCGGCGTCGAATCTTAACAGGGCGTCGCGCGAGGCAGCAGGCCGGAATTGGAATCGATTGGAACCAAAACCAGGAGATACCTGTCTGTAAGTATTTGAGAACATGGTGGCCAGGGACGGAATTGAACCGCCGACGCCAGCCTTTTCAGGGCTGCGCTCTACCGACTGAGCTACCTGGCCAGGGTGTCCTTTCTTTTGATTCTAGTGAGCCCCTGGACAGCCTGTCAACTCACCCGAACAGGCGCTGCATTTCGAGCGTCGCGAGCACCAGGTGGGGCATGCGGGCCCAGCCCTGGGGCCGCGCGATATAGTAAGCCTCGTCGATGCCGGTGGCGGTGCCGCGGCAGTTGGCGGCCACACCGCGGCGCCAGTAGAGGCGCCGGAGCCCCTCCCAGGAGCGTTTCAGCATCGGCTCGAAGTCCTTGCGGTCGATCCAGCCCTCGCGCAGGCAGCGTCCATAGACGTAAGTAATGCCGATGCTGGCGGAGCTTTCGAGGCGCGCCGAGCGGCTGTCGATCACGTTGCGCCACAGGCCGGTCTCCTGATCCTGATTGTGCCGCAGGCCTTCCCCGACGCGGCGGATACGAGCCACGATCCGCTGGAAGGCCGGATGCTCCTTCGGCATCTCCTCCAGGGTATAGAGCATCCCGTAGAGCGCGTGGGTCTGCCCGCGTCCCCAGTTGGGCGCTATCGGTTTGCCCTCCCGCGTGCAGTGCGCCAGCAGGCCGTCGGGACGGGAATGACGCCGCGACACGTGGTCGATCATCCTCACCGCCTCGTCGAGATATTTCGGATCGCCGGTGGCGCGGCTGATGGCGGCGAGAGCCGGGGCATGAAAGTGCAGGGACTCCGTCCAAAAGACCTTGCGGCGGACGGTCGTGCTGCTGGCTTCGAAGACGGCGCCGGGTTGCCCGGTGATCTCGAGGCCCAACGGATCGTCCGCAAAGCCTCCGTGGCACAGCACGCCCATCTCCCGCGGCCGCCGCGCCAGAATTTCATCGAGGTTGGCGCGGGCCTGGTCGAGCGGACCCCGCTCCTTGGTCTCATCGAACAGCCAGGCGGTCCCAAAGTAGCCGGCGACCCGGTCGGCATAGGCCGGCGGCGGCATATGGGCGCTGGCCTGGCGAATGGAGGCGGCGAGCGCCGGGCGCATGTCGTTATGCTGGCCGGTGTCGAGCAGCGCTTTGGCCGCCTTCCAGTCGTGCAGCGTATACTCGCCCCAGGAGTTCGTCTGCTTGAGGCTGGCGAGCAGCTCGAGTTTGAGGTCGGCCAACATCCGGCTGGCCGGATAGGCCAGCAGCCGGCGCTTCATCTCCGGATGAAAGCGGGTCAGCCCGGCGTGGGCGATCATGTCGTAGGCGCGGTTCGAAGCCACCAGGTCGATCAGCAGATTCGGATTCACCCCGTGGCGAGTGCCGCCCTCGAGCGGATACTCGATCTCGAACACGAAGCCGCCATTGCGGACGTACTCTTCGAGGCGCACCCGTTGGGGCGTCTGGCTGAGGACCTCGGCGAGGGCGGGCTCGTCGAACAGAAGGGCCTTGTAGCCACCCAGCTCGTCAGGCAGAGCGGACCGCAGGTTGTGCTCCTCGTTCGTCTCGAAGTAGATGCCGTTTTCCAGAAGCTGCGAGACCATAGATTTCAGCAGCGGGTGCTCGGGACCGTGATGCGAAATGACTGCCACTTCGGCGCGGGGGGGCGTGCGATTCTGCCCCGCGGCTTGGGGCCGGCCCAGCAAGGCGCCGGCTGCGGTGGCGCCGCTTTGAGCTAGAAATTGCCGGCGGGAAGTAATCGGGCGCATGAGTGCCTCCAGGATATTCGTGGTCCAGTATAGCTCCCGCACCCCGGAGCCTCGGCCCCAGTCGCGGCAGGGAAGGGCTTTGCCGGCCTATTGTTTGGTCCCCGCTACGCCGATGAGATGGTCAGGGTGCCGACTGACGGCTGTAAACACAATTCGAATTGCGCTAGCGGATAACCACACCTTGTTCCGGGCCGGTCTCTGCAAGCTGCTGGCGGCCGAGCCGGATTTCGAGGTCGTGGCGCAATGTGGCGGGGGCCCGGAGGTGATTGGCCTCGTGGAGCAGCATACGCCCGACCTGCTGCTGTCCGATTTCTGTATGCCGGGCATCAACGGGGTGGAGCTGCTGCAGGCCCTGCAGGCCAGCAGCGCCTCCACTCGGGTGCTGGTGCTGACGGCCAACGAGAACCAGGAGGAACTGGCCCAGGCCATGAAAGCGGGGGCCGCCGGCGTCGTCCTCAAGAGCACCGAAACCGAGTTGCTGTTACAGGCCATCCGCAAGGTCGCGGCCGGGGAGGTCTGGCTCGATGGCCGGATCACCGCCAGCGTCGTGAAACACCTGGCGGGTCCGCGCGCTTCCGGGGCCCGTGCTAGTTCGGACGAGATCGGCGGACTGACGCCGCGCGAGCGCGAAATCGCCGCCCTGGTTGGCCAGGGCTACAAGTACCGCGAGATTGCCGAAATGCTCTCGATCAGCGAGCAGACCGTCAAGAATCACTTGCGGAACATGTTCCACAAGCTGGGCGTCTCCGACCGCCTCCAACTGGCCCTCTTCGCCATTCACCACAACCTGTGAGGCCCCCGGCGGCCTATTTGACCATATGACTGGTCAAATAGGTTAAAATAGGTTCGTGAAGGAATCCACGCTAGGCGCGAGCGAATTCAAAGCCAAATGCCTCCGGCTGCTCGACGAGGTCGCCGAGCACGGCCACACCCTCATCATCACCAAGCATGGCCGTCCGGTAGCGAGGGTCGCGCCGGTGGACGCTCCACGGCGCACGCTCCGCGGCGCCTGGAAGGGGCTGGTGGAGATCAAGGGCGATCTAGTGAACTTCCATGACGACTGGGGCGAGGACCAATAGGTGCTGTCTCTGCTGTTGGACACCCACATCCTGGCGTGGTGGCAGTCGGATCCCGGGCGGTTGAGTCGTATCCAGCAGGAGACGTTGAGGGACGCCGAGAGGCGCGGAGAACCTGCCGCAATAAGCGCGATCAGCCTTCGCGAGCTGGCTCACATGGGCCGGCGACGAGTACTGCTGGAAAAAGCTCCGTGGGAAGTCTGGTTGGAGCAGCTCGAGAATCATCCGCTGCTAGCGGTGCTACCGTTGACCGCGCACATCGCCGCGGAGAGCGTCAGGCTGGGCGAGGACTTCCCGAAAGACCCCGCGGATCAAATCATCGTCGCGACCGCGCGCTGCCACGGGCTCCGGCTCCTCACGGCTGACCAGCGCATCCGGCGCTGGGGCAAGATAGCCCTCGTGTAGACGGCCGGGCTACTTGGGCGCCCGCGCCTTCACTCCGTGCAGTCCTTGTAATGACCACACCCGCACGGGGTTTTCGCGCCGGGCCGCGATCCCACTCGCTGCCGCCCGCGCCCCGCTTAGTGTCGTGATGCACGGCACGCGATGTGTAACGGCCGCCCGCCGGATCGCCTTCTCGTCGAAGAAAGAGTGCGCGCCAGCCGGCGTATTGATGATGAGGCTGAGCTTGCCGGCCTTGATGAGATCCACCACGTTCGGCCGTCCTTCGTTGACCTTCATGACCGTGTGGCAGTCGATCCCGGCGGCCTTCAGCGTGAAGGCCGTCCCGCGGGTCGCTACGAGCGAGAAGCCCAGGTCGGCGAAGGTCCGCGCGATCGCCACCGCCTCGGGCTTTTGCCGGTCGTTGACGCTCAGGAACACGCAGCCGTCCTCGGGCAGTGCCTGGCCGGCGCTAAGCTGCGCCTTGGCGAACGCCTCGCCGAAGCTCTCGCCCACGCCCATCACCTCGCCCGTCGACCGCATCTCCGGACCCAGGATCGGGTCTACGCCGGGGAACTTGTGAAACGGGAACACCGGCGACTTGACGAAGAACTGCTTCACCTCGAGATCCCCGGTCCTGTAACCCAGGTCGCGCAGCTTCGATCCCGTCATGAGCTGTACTGCGACGCGCGCTAACGGCACCCCGGTAGCCTTGCTCACATACGGCACCGTGCGTGACGCGCGCGGGTTCACCTCCAGCACATACACCTTCCCGTTCTGGATGGCGTATTGCGTGTTCATCAACCCGACTACGTGCAGCGCCCGCGCCAGGCGAATCGTGTAGTCCCGGATGGTAGCGAGCTGTTCTTCGCCGATCCCGATCGCCGGCAGCACGCACGAGCTGTCGCCCGAGTGTACGCCGGCCTCTTCGATGTGCTCCATGATCCCGGCGATGAGGACGTCCTCGCCGTCGCACAGGCAGTCCACGTCGACTTCCGTCGCGTCCTCGAGGAACCGGTCCACCAGCACCGGCCGCGACTGCGAGTAGAGGACCGCCTCGCGCATGTAGCGGTCGATGCTCTCCTCGTCGTAGGCGATGACCATGGCTCGCCCGCCCAGCACGTAGCTCGGCCGCACCAGCACGGGGTAGCCGATCCGCAGCGCCGCCGCTCGCGCTTCCGCGAGGTTCGTCGCCGTGCCGTTTTCCGGCTGCGGGATGTCCAGGTCCTCGAGCAGCTTGCCGAAGTGCTTGCGGTCCTCGGCGAGGTCGATCGATTCCGGCGCCGTCCCGATAATCGGCACGCCCCACTCTTTGAGGGGCAGCGCGAGCGTGAGCGGGGTCTGCCCGCCGAACTGCACGATCACCCCATCGGGCCGCTCGGTATCGAAAATGTTCAGGACGTTCTCGAGCGTCAGGGGCTCGAAGTAGAGGCGGTCGCTGGTGTCGTAGTCGGTCGA